>NZ_QENY01000006.1 GCF_003096815.1 Hallella colorans | reverse complement strand
TAGGGGAGTAACGGACATTCCTTTCTTCCTTTACAGGCTTATGAAATTATGTGCCTGAGAGGAGAAGGCTTGCAACTGGGTTTTACGACTGACCCATTTTTATTTACTACTTTCTAAATTCAGAACTTACTTTCAATTATTTTCAAGACTTTCCCTTATAAAAGCATCAAGCGGAAAGCCTTTGTTTATCGGGCTTTCCGCTTGTTGCTTGAGAGGGTGGAAGGTGGGACTCGAACCCACGACATTCAGAACCACAATCTGACGCTCTAACCAACTGAACTACATCCACCGTTTGTTATGAATGCTTATTTCTAAGCGACTGCAAAGATAAGGGATTTATTTGGATGAACCAAATAAATCCCCTGTTTTTTCCAAATATTTTTGACACATGCAAGGATTATAGGATATAAACAGTGCTATGTGATAAAATCTTTAATTTTATTTTGCCTTCGTGGCAGGTGCGATGGGTTTGCTTGTTGGAGTGCTGTTGCCTTGCTGCTTGTTATCTTGTGTGGGTGCTGCTTGAAATCCCTGCGTGTTCGTAGGATTAGTTGTTTGTGTTTGTGTAGCTGTTTTTTCAAGCACACTTTGTTCGGTTGAGGCTTGGGGAGCCGTATAGGCGCATATAATACTAAAAATAACCATTGTGGCCGCAAGCGTCCATGTTGCTTTTTCCACGAAGTCGGTGGTTTTGCGTACGCCCATGATGGCGTTGGAAGAAGAGAAATTGCTTGAAAGGCCACCTCCCTTAGATTCCTGAATGAGCACGATGAAGATCATCAATAGTGACACCAGTACAATGAGAACTACAAAAAATGTGTACATAATTCTTTACTTATTTGTTTTTATTATTTAATATCAGCTTCTCTAAAAAACGAATTTGATCTGCAAAGTAAGCATTTTTTTTTGGATAATTCAAATTTATACGCTTAATAATTTCAAGAGCCTTATCATAACGGCATTGTTTGATATAAATCTTGGCTAAAGTCTCTGTAAAATATTCTTCAGAGCCTTCATTTTCTGCTTTGAGTTCATTTTCGTCTATGTTGGGTTTGTATTCAAGCTCTTCTTTTAGTTTGATTTTTTTGTTATCATTTTTTATGAAATTATCGATCAAATCATGTCCTTTTAGCATAGGTGCTTGTTTGGTCTCCGCTTCCTCCTCGTTTTGAGTTTCTATCAAATAGGATACGTAGTCAATAGCAGCGTCAGTGGGTGTAGGTCTACGCTTCGATTTATGCTCGGGTTCTTTTTCTTCGGGGATGGAGTCGAGGAAATTGTCAATAAGAGAGATGGTTCGATCTTGTTGCGTTTGGTCTTTTACGTCATGGTCTTGTTTTGCAATTGGCTTTTGCGATGTTTCTGTCAACTTGAACCTATAGTGTGCGGCCTCTACGAGATTGAAGACTACTTTGCGGTCTGTTATGTAGATGGCGGCTCGTTTAAGTTCTTCGTTAAAAGTGGGGTCGTGTAGCAAATATAGGTTTTGAAGAAGCAAAAGCCGGGCCGTTTGATAATATGGGTATAGTGCCAACAGGCTGCGGAGGTCGTACAATGTCTCACAGTCAAGTTGCTCAGGGTGTTTGATAAGGTTTGCTATATCCATGATGTAGAAAGTAATGTATAGATTGTTGGAAGTCCTATTCGTATATGTGGTTACTTACCAATCTGCTACAGTTGCGTTAAAGATTTGGTCTGTAAGTTCTTTGCACATTAGCGTAACGAGTTTTTCTTGTACGCTGTTAAGCCCTTGTGTGGTTTCGTAAGTCTGTGTGGCTGTGAATGATTTTTCGAAATCTTTGCTATGGTTTGTATTGTTGGTGAATCTTACGTTGACGGTTAACGACAATTCCGTCTGGGCTGAATGTCCTTCGCTCGACACCGATTTATTGCGTTGTGAGTATTGTGTTATCTCGCCCTCAATGACCATATCTCCATCTCGTTTCACCTGGATGAGTCGTGTATGGTTGGCGAACATATCCTTGAGCTGGTTGTTGAAAAGTGGCCCCATCGGTCCCCATACGTAGCTGCTACGAATGGGAAAGTCGGTTATCTGTATGGTTTTTGTCTTGGTGTAGTCTATGCTGGCACCATTAAAGGCATAGGTCACCTTGCACGAAGATAACGAGCAGGGAACCATCAGAGAACATACCACAAAAATAAAGGCAAATTCTTTGAGACGCTTTTGTTTTTTTTGCTTTGTATTTTTATTTTTTGTCGAGCCCATATTGTTTAATTCTTCTATATAGTGTCCGGTCCGAAATGCCAAGCTCTTTGGCTGCTTTCTTTCTGTTTCCTCCATTTCTTTCCAACGCTTTTTCTACCATTTGCCTCCCGAGGTCGCTCAAGTTGAGTGTTTCCGGCTCGTTTTTTATTTCCTCGGCTTCCGCCTCAATGGCAGAGTGTCGTCCAATATTAGTTATTGGGGCGTTGGCGCTGGATATTGTTGGAATGGAAGTGGGTTTCGATTCTATTAAGTTGTTGCTTTTATATGCGAGATTTTCACTCAAATCATGCTTGTCATTTATTTGTTTGCGCAGGTTTGTTAGGTCGCGTCGCAGTTCGGAGACATTCCCTCGCAACTCATAGAGAATCTTGTAAAGAAGCTCCCGCTCGCTTTCGTATGAATGATGGCCTGGCTGGTTGATGGTGGCCAGCTGTGTGCTCTCCGGATCTATGGGGATGTATTTTTTTAAATCGTCTGCGCCCAATTCTCTGTTCTCACTTAGGACAGACATTTGCTCAGTGATATTTTTCAACTGGCGCACATTGCCTGGCCATTTGTAATGCAAAAGAACTTTTTTAGCCTCTTCAGTCAATGTAATTTTTGGAATGCGATATTTTTCTGCCATCTGCATGGCGAAAAGCCGAAACAACAGCACGATGTCGTTACCGCGGTCGCGTAGGGGAGGCATCTGGATAGGGATGGTGTTGAGCCTATAATATAGGTCTTCCCTAAATCGTCCCTCGGATATAGCTTTGCGCATGTTTATGTTGGTGGCGGCTACAATGCGTACATTAGTCTTTCTAATATCTTGCCCACCCACCCGGATATATTCTCCAGTTTCGAGTACGCGCAACAGTCTGGCTTGGGTTGCGATGGGTAATTCACCCACTTCGTCAAGAAAAATGGTACCTTTGTTGGCTATGCCGAAATAGCCTTCGCTCTCGCCAATGGCACCCGTGAAAGAGCCTTTCTCGTGTCCAAACAGCTCGCTGTCAATGGTTCCCTCGGGTATTGAGCCGCAGTTGATGGCAAAATATTTTCCTCGCTTGCGTGGAGAGTTGTCGTGAATTACACGTGGTATAATCTCTTTGCCCACGCCGCTTTCGCCTATAATGAGAACGCTTAAGTCGGTAGGCGCCACTTGCATAGCAATGTCCAGCGCACGATTCAGCCCATCGCTGTTACCAACGATGTTGTAACGTTGTTTTATTTTTTGTAATTCCGATGTGTTCATTGGATGACAAAATTACACAATTAATCTGACAATACTGCAAAAATGGCAGTAAAAAGATAATTAAATATTATGGTTTATGCGCTGTCATATATTGCGGAAATGCGAGATGACGCGCTTATTATAGTCTGCCAAAACAGTTCGTATCATAAAACGGCCATTTTTTGATACAAGTCAAATTTTCTATTCTTTCCATGACTTTTTGTCAGATTTTTATTGCTAATGTAAATATTTGGCTTTAACTTTGTTCCCACTTTAGAGGAAGTGACATGCTGTGATAGCATGGATAACAATGGGACGTAAACGGTCTCTGTATAAAAAATAATGGAAGATTTATGGTTACATTAATAGGCGTGACAGACATTTGGCGTGACTATTGCACTGCGGATGGTGAATAGAGCCAATGATTTAGAGAAAGGGTCATCAAGAGCCCCAAATAGTAAACAAGTTAGATATATTAAAAATTTAGGAAAGGATTGTAAAATGGATAACGTAACAAAAGCTATAAAAAAGGTATTCAAAAATTGGACTAAGAGTTATTTGGAGTGTATGCGTATATATGGAGAGGCCCTTCTTAGGGGTGGATCCTATGGTTGCGCATAGTAAGATATGTTCCGATACTATCAATCGGTGATGGTTCGGAGATAACCAAAACTCTTATTAGCAAAGTGATGAATGAGGTATTCGAGGTGTGTTTAGCACTGGGAGTGCCAAAAAATACAAGGAGGTTGACTCTGTTTTTGGAGTCAACCTCTTTTTTTTGATAGTTGTTAGATGCTGTTAACCAGATGCTTAAGTTTACTTTCCATCGTGTTTTTGGCTGGTTCCCCGGCCAATTGTGTTTTTTAAAAAAAGAATTTAGACGTGCTATCAGTTTAACGATAGGCAGCCTATGTCGAAAAGGAGACACAAAGATGGTAGCAAGGTGAAAAGATTGATTCGCGAATTAAACTATACGTTTAATTTTAAGTGCCTACTCACCTGTTTCTTTTCTCTATCTTGATAAGCAAAAGCCCGATGCCCGTCCATATAAGTTCTCTGATTCGAACGATAAGAGCTACGAATATGCCACCGCTCGCACTAATGCCCAATGATGTTGTAGACATCAAGAATCCCCCTTCGCGTCCACCCAGCTGCAGTGGCATGAAAAACAACAAATTGGCAAATAGCGAAGTGAAAGCCAAGATAAATATGCAGTCGAGATAGTTAACCCTTGGCATGATTACCAGAAGAATGAAGAAAATTTCCAAGGCGGAGCACACCCGACATGAGAATTCAAGTAGTACGGCACCGATGAAATTATGAGGGTTTTGACGATGCAAGGCTGCTATTTGCTGGTCAATGGCATCCAACTGCCCCCGATGTTTTTCCACAAAAGGCCTGGCCCATTTCTTCACGAAGGGTAGGTGACGCAGTAAATTCATTACTCGGTTAGCCAGTCCCTTGCGATACCCTGCTACAAAAAACCAGATGCCAAGCAGACTAAAAGCGATGGTGGCAGCTAACAAAATACTCATTAGGAATGTGACATGACGTACAAAAAGAAATAAGATGGCCGAAAGCAGCCAAAACCAAAGGTGGCTGAATATGTGGGTCATGGCAAAAAGAATAACCGATGACGAAGCCTTTTCCGTTCCTATCTTGGGTGCCAACATCATGACGCGATAAGGTTCGCCTCCCATCAAACCTCCTGGCGTGGCATAGTTCAGGGCAAATCCAGAAATGGTAAGTTTGTACAACCAGCCCAAGCCTATTTTTTCAAACAAGCCGACATCCTTGGATGATTGGCTGCACACACCTTTGATAATGAGATACCAAGACAGGGTGTTGAAGACATACAGTACGGCCCACAATATCACTACTGCCAAAAACCAATAACCCGCACGCTGAAGCCCCTCCCATACTTGTTTGAAATCAAGCTGGGTTACCATGACGGTGAGCACCAACAAGCCGAAGATGAAAAAACCGTTTTGGTATTTCTTTTTCATTATAAATGATTATTATTTTTGCTTTTGGTGCTCCTTGGCAGCGTTCTCGCGCTTTTTGGAGACGGCAAATCGTACTTTGTCGCTGTCATCCCTACGCTCGTGATAGAGCTTGGGCAGTGGGTGAGCCAGTGGCTCGTCATAATTATTGCGATTGCGAAAAGCGTCTATAGCTTGGTATATGGCGTATCTCAGAGGCGTTTCGTCAGCCTCACCTTTCCCCGCGATGTCATAGCATGGCCCCATGTCCACCGCTGTACTGATGAGTGGAAGTCCTCCATAATAATGTATGTTGTTGTTAGGCAACAGAGCCTTAAAAGGGGCTATGCCTTGGTCATGATACATGGCCAAGACACCGTCAAAAGCTTTGTATTGTCCGCTACCAAAAAAATCCGCGGCTTGGTATGGGCCGAAAGCGCACACGTTTACCTCTGCGAGTTTTTGTATAGCAGGTATTATCATTTCTTGTTCCTCCTTGCCACGCTTTTCCTCTGTGTCGTTGGGGTTGAGTGCCAGTACGGCTATGCGTGGGGCTGAGATACGCATGTCGCGGCGTAACGTGGCGTAAAATATGGCTATTTTCTCAATGATGGCTTGTGCGCTGATGTTTGTCGGCACATCTTTCAATGCCATGTCGTCGGTCATCAGTGCTACCTTGAGCCATTCGTTCATCACAATATCCAACACCTTCTTGCCTTCTCCAATGCTTGTCTCAATATATTTTGCAGGCTTGGGTATGGCGTAACCCTCTACCGTGAGATTGTTTTCGTTCACCGGGCAAGACACTATTACGTCAATATCTCCGTTTTTGTAGTCAGTAATGGCTTTGTCCAGTGCTTTCACGGCGGCTCTGCTTGCCTCCTCTGATGTCACTCCAAACTCCACTTTCACTTCGTCTTCAAATACCGCAAGCATGTTTACGCGGTTGTCTTCGGCTTGGTCGGCCGAGTTGATGATACTAAAATTGGCCTCAATGCCGAGCGCGTTCCGATGGTAAGTGGCCACTTTAGGCGACCCATATACAATAGGTGTGCATAGACCAAGCATTTCTGCGTCTGCAAAAGTCTTAAATATCAATTCGTATCCTATCCCGTTCGTGTCTCCGTGGGTAATACCCACGCGTATCTTTCCATTGTTCATATAATTTTATTTTAATGTGTATAAGGCAGCTTCTATTTGCCGCAGTAAGTTTCTTTTCTTTTTTCCGGGTGCGAAGACAAACGCTTCCGCTGTCACGTTGCCCACGCTGTGGCTTACAAACGGACCGCCCATGTCGTCGCCTTTCATCTCCCAAAGCCCTCTGAAAACTATCACGTCATGCCCGTTTTGCTTGGTCTTGTAGGCTGCTACTGTGGCTGCCACTGTGGCCATGAACATGTTGTCGGTCTCGCCCTTGATGTTGACGTGTGCCACACTGTCCCGTATGGCCACGAAGTCTTTGATGCCTCTTGGTGCGTCATGCTTGTAAATCATGATGTTTTGCATGCCCGTGGGCGAGTTGTTGCTGAGCCAAACAAAGTTTTTCCCCCGTTTGCTTGATACCATGTCTTGTGGTATCCACATGTCCACGCCTAACCATTCTTTCAGTTTTTTTTCAGCTTGGGCGTTTCGGTGCTTGCTTAGTCGAGCTATGGTGGCCTTTGTTTCGGCTTTTTCAAGTGTCTTTATCAATGTCGGTGCGTATGTAGGCAGGTGCCTTCTCAAGCTGTCCACCGATGGCGATTGCACGCATGCCACGATTTGCGGTTGGGCGTACACGTTGTGCGCCAGTTTTATTTTTGTCTTGTCATACGACTTGGGGTTGATGTCCACAATTACAATATTTCTGGCCAATTTCAAAGTTGCGCCCCATTCTTCGGCGCTCACAGTGGACACGTCAAACTCCGGCTCTCGCTGTGGTAAGCATTCCATGTCTGTGCTGAGTGCCTTTTTTACCAAATTGTCCTTGTCGCCCACCACCAACACCTCGTAAGGGGCGCCACCCGATTTTGGCAACCTTCCCCGGCTGTTGTCGCACGAGACCGATATGCCTCCGGCCGCCACGACGCATAGCGCCACAACTATCATGGCTGTGTTTCCTCGTGTCATGCTTGCTTTGGGGTGTGTCTACCTTTTTCTATGGAGGTGGTTAACATTCCGCAAGCCGCGTATATATCCTCCCCCCTGCTGGCCCGTATGGTCGTGAACACCCCGTGAGAGGTGAGGTAATCTCGAAAAACCTCCATCTTTTTGTGGTCCGCGCCTCTCAAGTCCACGTTGGGTATCTTGTGAAAATTAATGAGATTGACACGACAAAACAGTCCCTTGAGCAATCTAACGATTTCCTTAGCATGGCTCATGGAGTCGTTCACCCCATCAAAAACAATATATTCAAATGACAGGCGGCGCTGGTGCGAGAAGTCGTAATTGCGCAGCAACTCAACGATTTCCTCTATTGGAGAACTTTTCTCAATGGGCATAAGACTCGCTCTTTGCTCGTGAAGGGGCGAGTGCAAGCTGATGGCCACATGGCAATCGCTTTCGTCAAGGAATCGTCTCAACTTATCTTTCAGCCCGATGGTGCTCACCGTGATGCGCTTGGGGCTCCATGCATAGGCGTACGGAGCGGTTAAGATCTCGGTGGCTCTCAACACGTTGTCAAGGTTGTCCATAGGCTCACCTTGCTCCATGAACACTATGTTGGTCAGTGTGTCGCGCTCGGGCAGGCTGTAAATTTGGTTCAAGATGTCAGACGCTTGGAGATACCCCTCGAACCCCTGCTTGCCCGTTTGGCAGAAAAGGCAATCCATCTTGCATCCCACCTCGCACGATATGCACAGCGTGGCGCGGTCGTTGTCTGGAATATAGACCGTCTCCACAAATTTGGATTGTCCCGTTGCCGTATTGTTCTCGCCAGCCTTGTAAGCCACCGTACGAACCGGAAACAAGTACTTCACGGTGCCGTCTTTGGATCGCTGGGCCTCCACGGGATCGGCGCAACCCACCTCATATTCCTCAGCCAAGCGCAGGCGGTTAGCCTTCGAGATATTGGTCATGTCGTCGATGGATCTCACATGGCGCTCGTAGAGCCATTTAGCTATTTGGTCGCCGGTAAAAGCTGGCATGCCCATTGATTTTGCTGCGGCTCTAAGCTCGGCTGCGGTCATGCCGAGTAAAATTTTTTTATTCATACTGCAAAGATACTAATTTTTTGAACAAAGTATGCCGATTGTGTCCCAAATTCGCTACCTTTGCATATACTTTCGCCACGCCTGTCCCATCTCGTAACGGCACGCTTGCCATCTTGGCGTCACTTTGTCATTGCGTGCCCTTGCTGAGGTGCGGTGCATGCCATTATTAAGAAACATCACATGGATCATCAAGACAAACCACAATCGCGACCCACGGCTGTCATTTACAGCCCGTTAACACCCCAAGGTGAGCCACAGGTCACTGTGGGCATTGTCAGTGGGCGCAAGATAGTCTTTTCGCTCAATGCGCCATTCGAGGTAGATGGTCGTGTCGTAAGTGGCGACGAGATGGCTGAGTATGTCGGCGATGCCATTTTTTGGAGAGGCCATTCTTATACCGAGCTTATGTTTTCGCCCACTTCGCCCGATGCCAGTTTCTCGTTGCGTGACGTCACTATCGGTCTGCATTTTCATTGGGAGCGCAAGGAGACGCAAACGTTTTTGGGAGCCTTGCGCCTTGTTTGCGCGGATGGGCAGATACAAGCCATCAATCATTTGCCGGTGGAGCGGTATCTCCAAAGTGTCATCTCCAGCGAGATGAGCGCCACGTCGAGCCTGGAATTGCTCAAGGCTCACGCCGTCATCTCACGGTCGTGGCTGTTGGCGCAGATTTTCGGTCGCGGCAAGACTCGTTGCCAAGCGCGCTCTGCCGAACTGATGCAGACCAACCAAGAGATCGTTCGTTGGTACGACCGCGAGGATCACGAGTTGTTCGACGTGTGTGCCGACGACCATTGTCAGCGCTATCAAGGCATCACCAAGGCCACCTCGCCACACGTGGCCCAAGCAGTGGAGGCCACCCGGGGGCAGGCGCTCACGGATGGTGCGTCCATCTGCGACGCGCGCTTTTCCAAATGTTGTGGTGGAGTGGTGGAAGAGTTTCAGTATTGCTGGGCCAACACGCCCAAGGGTTATCTCAAAGCTCTCGCAGACTCGCCCACGCCCAGCGCGTTCCCGGACCTCACGGTAGAAGCCAACGCCGATGCGTGGATTCGCAACGCACCGCCGGCCTATTGCAACACGCGCGACGCTCGTGTCTTGTCGCAGGTTCTCAACAATTATGACCAAAAAACCACCGACTTTTATCGTTGGCGCGTTGTCTATACCCAGCGGCAGCTCAGTGATATCGTCGATCGCAAGCTCGGCGCTCGATTGGGGCAAATTGTCGACCTTGTGCCTTTGGAGCGTGGCAAGAGTGGCCGTATCTACAAGTTGCGGATAGTGGGCACCCTCGGATCTATTGTCATTGGCAAGGAGCTTGAGATACGCAGGGCGTTGAGCGAGAGCCATCTCTACAGTTCGGCCTTTGTGGTGGACAAGCGTGGCTCGCTCAATGGCGCGCCAGTAGCCTTTGAGCTTATCGGGGCCGGCTGGGGGCATGGCGTGGGCTTGTGTCAAATAGGTGCCGCCATGATGGGGGAGCGAGGGTTCTCGTACCTTCAAATATTGGCTCACTACTATCCCGGGGCCAGCGTGTCACAGCTCTACGAATAAGAGCCTATAGCCCTTTTACATGTTACACCCCAAACCATCGTTCGATGTACGACAACCGACAACATACCCCCTCCAATAACCAAGGCAATGGCAGTTTCACTCGCAAACCCTGGCTTTGGGTACCGTCTCTCTCCTTTGCCGACAGCCTGCCAGCCGTGGCGGTGATGGCCATATCTGTAATTTTCTACAAGCAAATGGGCTTGAGCAACTCTGCCATCACTTTCTACACCTCTTGGTTTTATTTGCCCTGGGTACTCAAACCCATTTGGAGTCCATTCATAGACTTGGTTAAGACCAAGCGTTGGTGGGTATTGGCCATGGAGGTGCTTGTTGGCGCGGCGCTCGGCGGAGTTGCCTTCACCATCCCCACGGCACTGTGGCTGCAAGGCACGCTGTTTTTCTTTTGGGTTATGGCTTTTGCGGGGGCGAGCCATTGCGTGGCAGCCGATGGTTTCTACATGCTTGGTCTCAACCCCCACCAGCAGGCGGAGTTCATGGGTGTGCGCACCCTATTTGACCGTTTTGCGACAATATTCGGTCAAGGCATACTCATCATGTTGGCTGGCAACTTGCAGGTAGTGTTCCGAAACAGCATATCCTATTCGTGGAGCCTGTTGTTTTATGGCGTGGCTGGCATCTTTTTGGCACTGTGGCTGTGGCATAATTACGCCTTGCCGTATGCCAAAGAAGATGTCACCCATCAATATGTCGACGCTCGAACGATATGGCGTGGCTTTTTAGAGACATTTCAAACCTTTTTCACTAAGGGCCATGTGGTTTTCGCCGTTATGTTCATCATGCTCTTCCGCATGCCAGAGGGGCTTTTGTCCAAGGTCTCAGAGCTTTTTCTTATTGATGCCGCACACAATGGCGGGTTGGGATTGTCGCCGCAAGAATATGGCTTGGTGCAAGGCACGGTAGGTATTATCGGCATAGCTTTTGGCGGCATTTTGGGTGGCTGGCTGGCCAGCAGGGACGGTCTGAAAAGATGGTTGTGGCCTATGGTTGTGGCTTTCACGTTGCCGGAAATCGTATACGTGTATCTCAGTTATGCTCTGCCATCGAGCTTGATAATTATCAACGCATGCGTGTTTGTCGAGCAGTTTGGTTATGGTTTTGGACTCACCGCCTACATGTTGTACCTTATATATTACAGTAGGGGAGCGTACAAGACGAGCCATTACGCCATGGCGTCGGCCCTGATGTTTCTATCCATGATGCTGCCTGGCATCGTGGCGGGCGCGCTGCAAGAGTTTTTTGGTTATCGGCAGTTTTTCGTGTTCACGTTGTTGCTGTGCTCGTTGATGTATGTCTTGGCTGCGTTTATGCGAATAGACGACCAGTTTGGTAAAAGCGATTCAACCAATCAAGGTTAAGTGTTTATTGTCTATTGAGGTTAAGGCCTAACGGAAAACAGCTTGACACAGTTGCGGTGACTACTCCCTAAAGTCATAGTGGGGATTATAATGATAACTTAAAGGCTGCTTTAAGCGCATAGAGACTAGTATTGATTATTCTCTTCGTTGTCTTTCTTTTTTTTATTGTGCTTTCGTGGTGCGATACGCTTCAGGTCTTGGTCGAGCTGCTTAATACTTTCAAGATGTTCAATTTTCCGTTGTTGTTCTTTGTAGGCAATATATTCTTTTGTAGCCTTGGCAACTGCCGCTTCGTGAGAAATGGTGCTAGCATGCTCAAGAATATTCTTCTCGTTCATGGTGAGTACAAGTCGAAGTTTCTGCACCCAGTCGCTCATGTACATTGGTTTTTCGGCTAATGCCTGCGCCTCAGCATAGGCAAGAAACTGTTCCACTATAAGTTTTAATTGACCAATCTCTTTCTCATTCAGGTAGTTTTTACCTATCAAGACATCATTCTTGGTAACTTTTCCTTCTTTTTCCGTGGAAGTAAGTCCCATCATTGGCAATGAGGCATTGGCGCGATAGTACATGAGTTCTGCGGCTGTCTTCCCGCTGACAGCCCAGAGCAGTTTGTTCTGTACTTCCTTAAAGAAAGCCAATGTTATCTCAGCCGATGGATTATAGTCGATACTTGTTGCGTATATATCCTTTATCTGCTGATAAAATACTTTCTCAGAAAGACGTATCTCACGAATGCGGTCTAAGAGTTCCTTGAAATAATTATAGGAAGACCCCGTCTTGAATCGCTCATCGTTCAGCGCAAAGCCTTTGATGATATATTCTCTTAGCCGCTGGGTAGCCCAAATGCGGAACTGTGTGCCTTGCCGCGACTTCACCCGATAGCCTGCCGAGATGATTACGTCAAGGTTGTAATAATCCACCTGATAAGTTTTTCCATCCGTTGCAGTTGTTGCATAATTTGCAACAACTGAAGGATCTTGCAATTCTCCTTCCTCAAATATATTCTTAATATGTCGTGAAATGGTAGATTTGTCACGTCCAAATAAGATTGCCATTTGGTCTAATGACGGCCACAATGCCAACTAATGTGTTTATTAATGCCTGCACGTTTTACCCACCGTTTTAAAGATTTGCCACAAAATACAGATGGTTGCTTTCTTTCGGTCATGCTTATATCAGCATGGAAAAAAATATACAAAAGCCTTTTTGTATTTGGCGTATTTGCGAGCGAGTGGGGCACCGCCCGCAAATACGCCCGTATTTTGACAGTTTGACAAGTGGTTGATGATTAACCTCTTGCGCCATTTTCTCGCGGAATGTGTCGTGACGGCTTTGTTATGATGGCGTGATAAGACACTAATGGCGTGGCGTTTAGGCTTTAATGGCGATGCCGTTTGATGCTTCTCGCGTTGCGTCTGTTATCTAATCGCGTGCCTATTAGGCCCTGAACGGGCTATGGCAAACGGACGGCGCTGTCGTTAACCATGAAAAATCGCTTAAATGTGCCGTGCGGACAATCTGGAAGGGCGTGTTTGCAGGTACCGATTTTTGTGATATATTATTGACAAAATGCCATGCGCGGCGAATGGTTTCGCCGATGTGTCGGGTTCTGTCAATGCATGTTTTCAATGGCCGTTTTGTCGGGCGTGCGAGTTTTTCGCGCTACCTTGGCGCATACAATCACATGTGACTTCTAAAATGATGGCTAAGCAAAAACTGTCGCAAGGCAAAACGGCCAAAAGCGGTGAGACGGCATGTGGCGGTATGAAGCGAGGGTGGGCTACGAATGCACCCAAGCGCGCGAATTTGTTAAACTAACTAAAACTGGGCAGCCGTTCGTTGTCAGTATCTATGAAAATGGCTACCTTTGTACCCTAAAACGTATTGTAAACGTGAAAATAAAAGAAGTGGTGAGCGCCCTTGAGCGATTTGCGCCTCTGCCCCTGCAAGCTGATTTTGACAATGCCGGCCTGCAGGTTGGATTGACAGAGGCGGAAGTGTCAGGGGCTTTGTTGTGTCTTGACGTCACGGAGCAAATCGTGGATGAGGCTGTTCGCTTGGGGTGCAACCTTATAGTGTCGCACCATCCGCTTATATTTCGCAAGTTGTCTTGCGTATGTGGCGCTGACTATGTGCAGCGCACGGTAATCAAGGCGATAAAAAACGACGTGGTCATCGTGTCCATGCACACCAACATGGACAGTGCGTGGGGGGGCGTGAACTGCAAGATCGCGGAGAAGATGGGGCTTGAGAACCTGCGCTTCTTTGGGAAGCAGCGAGAGGTTCCCGTTCCAGGCGATGACGATAGAGACAGGTCCGTCATAGTGAGAGGCGGCGATGGCGTGATAGGCGAGTTTGCCAAGCCCATGGCGGCCGATGACTTTGTCACTATGCTAAAGCGGGTGTTTGACGTGGAATGCCTGATGGCCAACCAGCTGTTGAGACGTGAGATAAGGAAGGTGGCTATCTGTGGTGGCGCCGGCTCTTTCCTGTTAGGTGAGGCTATAGGCGAGGGAGCGGACGCTTTCGTGACCGGGGAGATGGGCTATCATGACTATTTCGGTCACGAGCAGCAAATACAGATAGCTGTGATGGGGCACTACCAGAGCGAACAATACACTAACGAGGTGTTTCGTGACATTGTTCAAAACGCGTGCCCCGGCGTATCATGCCACATGGCGAAGACGAACACAAACCCGATAATTTATTTGTAAAATTTAAATACACTTATTATATTATGGCTAAAAAAGACCCTACAGACTTGTCTGTCGAAGAGAAATTGTCCACCCTTTATCAATTGCAGACCACACTGTCGGCTATAGACGAAAAACGCGCCTTGCGCGGAGAGTTGCCCTTGGAGGTGCAAGATCTTGAGGACGAGCTTGAAGGCCTTGGCACGCGCCAAGGCAAAATAGAGACAGAGATAGAAGACTTTCGCTCTGCCATCGCCCAGAAACGCAACGAGATAGAGACGGCGCAAATGAACGTGGATCGCTACAAGGGGCAGCTGGAGGAGGTGAGAAACAACCGTGAGTATGACACCCTCTGCAAGGAAATAGAGTTCTTGACACTCGAGATAGAGTTGTGCAACAAGAAAATCAAGGAGGCCATGACCAAGGTGGAAGAGCGCAAGGAAGACCTTGCCAAGACGCAGACCGTGATAAGCGAGCGTCAGGAAGACTTGGATCACAAGCGAGATGAACTGTCCGAGATCATGCAAGAGACGCGCGAGGAAGAGGAAAAGCTGAAAGAAGAGGCTAAGAAATTGGAGACAAAGATAGAGCCTCGGTTGCTGGATAGCTTCAAGCGCATACGCAAGGGAGCCCGCAATGGGTTGGGCTTGGTGTACGTGCAGCGTGACGCGTGCGGCGGTTGCTTCAACAAGATACCGCCACAGCGCCAACTTGACATCAAGATGCACAAGAAAATTATTGTGTGCGAATATTGCGGACGTATATTGATAGACCCGGAACTCGCGGGTGTGAAGACCGAGACCGCGGTGGCGGAGAAACCTAAACGCAAGCGCACCACTCGCCGCACGAAGAAAAAAGACGAGGAAACGGCTTCTGAATAAACCGATATTAAATGACGTTTTGTCTTCCAAGACCTACAATTAAGTTTTTTTTGAATAGGTCTTGTTAAAAAAATGCCACTTGTGTGGTTTTCAAAGTTGTCTCTATGGAGGCATGATTGAAAACACCACAAGTGGCATTTTATAATAGGTAATGTATTTCTTACAATGAGATGCAGAGCTCTACTCTGCGTGCGTAAGTGCTCATGTCAGATTTTTTGTCTATGCCGTATGACATTGTGCTAATCTGGTGAGCCTTAACTCCGTTGTGGAGCAGAAAGTCCTTGACGCTTTTCATGCGCCGCATGGCAAGGTTTCGATTGAAAGCCTTGGGGCCGTCCTTGCTTGAAAAACCTGTCAACTCAACTTTCAAATTTCTATTTTCTTTCAACATACCAGCCACTGTCTTGAGAGTCCGTGTTGCCTCATTAGTGAGCTGATTGGACGAGATCTCAAAAAACACTTGTCGTATATTGGTGTCGAAAAGTACTGTTTTTGATACCTGTGCAGACTCGTCTGATGGCTGCTCAATTGCATTTGCCGACTCGTTTTCCGCAAGAGTATTGGATATGGCAACTGTGTCTTTTTCGGCACGGATCGTGTTGAGACGGTCTGCCAAAGAGCTCATTTGTTGTTTGATGGCTGGATCTTGTACGGTCTTGCCAAGTGTCTCTATCTGCTTTTGCAGCTCATCTATTTGCTTTTGGAGACGTTCTGTCTGCTTGGACTCGTTGTCTTTAGCACTTTTTGATAGCGAATTTTGTACCGACTCGTATGGAAGGTAAGGTTGTTGCCTTGTATATCGCGGCACATAAACTGGAATATACTCCACTTGTTTTGAGACGGTGTTGTAAACTGGCATGGTCTCGCCTTGTTGATAAGGCCGGTAGCCTTTGGCTCTTTCATATTGCAAAGAGCTTGTGGCAGGCCTATGCCATCTTCTCATTTCGCTGGCCGCTACGCCTCTAAGCACGTCTATCAGCTCGTTTCGATCCACGATGATCGTGTCTTCTCCAACAGGCAGCGACCCATGTGTGGGGGTCGCACCTGCGTGAGAGATAGGTAAAGCGAGAAAGGCTAATGCTGCCAGACTAAACTTTTTTTGCATGTGTGGTGATTTTTAGAATATGAATGAATAGCCTATAGCCACTTGGTTTTGTTTGGTTAGGCTGCGTGCGGAGTAGTCTACAAATACCTTTCCGCCAAACATGTCGGTGCTAACGCCAGCGATGAGGTTAGAACCAAAATGAGTGTCTTTGCCGTGGAAAATGCCAAGACCAAAACCTGCGTAGGGCGTGAACTTGCCCAAAGAGCTGATTTTGAAATTGTAAATTATGTTGGCAGAGATGCCCATTCCGCTTTTGTCTGCCATGGATGCGTACAGTTCGGGTACGAAATCCAAATTAGTGGAGGCAACCTGCATATATCCTCTTACGCCAACATTCCATGCGGTCAAGTCGCCAAAGCCCAATCCTGTGAATACACTGATGCGGTTAAGTTTGAACTGATTGCCAGTGGTGGGGTGGTATGCTCCTTCGTTATATGCTGTAGCGGGTGTCAACTCTGTTCTTGGTGTGGCGTTGTCTCCATAAACAATGGTAGTTTCACCATTGCTTCTCTGACTGATTACCTTGTTCAATTTCTCGTTCACGATGCGAAGCTCTCTTCTCAAAAGTTCGGTTTCGTTGTTTTGGACAGGTTCCAATCCTTGTGATGGAGCGACAGAACGGTACGGTGTTTGTGGCTGCACGTAGTTGTAGTCGTAGTCGCTGTAACGAGCGCTCTCTCTGGATTCTCTGATGATACGGCTTACCAAATCGTTGAGCTCGCTACGTGTCATTTTCATGTTGTTACCAGAATTTTGTCCAAGCTCGTTGACCAATTTTCTCTTCATGGCCATCTCGTCGTTTTCAATTCCTTCGAGTTCTTGCTTGTTGCGGTCTTTCAAACGTGCTATCTCAGCCACCCGAATGGTATCGTTGGCTTTTAAAGCCTGATCCAAATCTCTGTCTAATTTGCCAATACGCTTTTCGTAGTCAGCTTTGAGGGCGTTGACGCGCTCTTCGTACTGTGCTATCTGCTGGTCGTATTCGGAGATTTTGGTATCATATTCTGAGATCTTCTTGTCATAATTGTCAATTTGATCGTCGTAATTTGCTCTCAGCTCGTTGATCTTTTCGTTAGATGCCTCGCGTTGAGCGTCAAGCCTACGGTTGAGATATCTTTTGTATTTTTTCTCGCCGTTGGCTGCCATGCCAAGATTAAGCCTTAAACCTGCGTTGTACATCACGCTGGTGTTGATGTGGTCTGTGTTTTGGATGTCTTCTTCATTTATGCCTTTCTCCGTGGTGAACAGGGCATTTGCGGTACCAAAGAGAGCCACGTATTTTGACAAAGGTATCTCCACACCTGCACCACCAAATACGAAGGCGGAGCTTTCAGCTGCCGTGCTACCTCTCTTGTCAGTGTACTTATCGCCCACGTTCATGTAACCTCCACCGAGTTGTAAATAGGGATTGATGCCTCTTGGGAAGTTTAATCGGGTGATGATGTTACCACCATAGAGGGCCAGATGCTTGTTGAACGATAATGACAGCTTGTCAGCCTCTTTGTTAGCTTGATAGTAGAATCCCCTGATACCTACGAGCGATGAGAAGTCAAAACCTGCGCTACCTCCTAACAAATAGGTGTCGGTCATGGGCATGTCTTTGTCAAAATTGATGTAAGCCATGGCTGGCTCTACAACGAACTTCAAACCTTTGAAACCACTGGAGAATAGGTTACGGTATTCGCGACTGATGGCGTCACTGCTATTGTCGGTGGTTCCGCCCAAATAAAAATCGAGTGTTGCACCTGCTGTCCAATTGTATAGATGATTTCCGCCATCGGCCTTGTTGTATTCGGGTCGCATGAGATAGCTTCCATTGCTGGCGTTGAACATGGTGTTCTTGGCCTCAAGAGCGAGCACTGTGCGACTGCTCAGGTTGAACTTGGCTCCCACCCCAAGTGCCACGAAGAGCTGTTCGTCTTTCATGGGTACGTCTGTCATCAAGACATCGCCCTTGTAGCTGTTATACTTCATGGTTTGCACACCGGCTCCTGCTGTGAGATATGGCGTAAAGAAAGCGTTTTTCCACAAGTTGAGTTTCAATTCTCCGCCATATTTTGTCAAGTCTAATTTGGTGTCTTTGATATTGGCAGGCCATAACTTGTCTGTGCGCCAGTTTTCCAAGCGCACTTTGGCGTTGGCATCGTTGCCACGCAAATAGAATGCCCGCAACTCAAAGAGTGGGCCGAATCCGAATCCAATCTTACCACCGTATAGTGGCATGTTGTCAATGGAAAGATCCTCGTCCCACCAAATGTACTCTGCAGCGGGAGACACGATGAAAGATACATCATTGACTTGTGCCGCTGATTTGAGACTTCCCAACAGCAGCATTCCTGCTAAAGAAAGTGTTTTCGTAATGTTTTTTTTCATTGCTGAACGTTTTATATTAATTTAATTAATAAAATGTAAATGAAAGCATATTCATATAACGCATGTGTATGGTTTATGCTTAGGGTAAATAGCAAACAACTTTGCCGCCGAACTTAAAACCTATTGAGCGCTTTTTCATTAATACTTTACAAAGGTAATAAAAAATATGTAAACTTTACAAGCTATTTTGTTAAATTTTAGATGGTTTGCTATTTAGCTTGGAATTATTATTTACTTTCAACATTCCATCAGCCAACTTGAGGGAAACGTCGTATTGTAGTTGAGCGAATGATATTGGAATAATTAGCCTTGACAGACTTTGGTTTTGTTTTAGAAAGTAAAAAATGTTAAGTGTCGGAGAAAAATAACGAGGCAGATGAATGATTTTACATTTTGAAGCGAATAGAAACCCGAAGAAGACAAGGCGTTATTCTTGTTTCTTCTAAACGGTGGAATTTTTAAGAACTACCCTATAACCAATAAGTGTAAAAGGGCAGATGTTGAAATTTTCTTTATGAAAGAATTTCAGGACATGTACTAAGGATATAAGGTGTTGATGGGTTGCGACAAACCGTGTTTCTTGTAACGTTATAAACCTCGGGCTTTCCAGACGGTATCTTTAGCAGCGTTGATTTCTTGAAATTTCTTGACTGCGGCCTTGCGAACGTCTTCACCGAGGTTGGCAACCTTATCTGGATGATGTTGCAATGCCAATTTGCGATAAGCTCGTTTTACCACCTCGTTAGATGCGTTGGGCGACACGCCTAAGACTTTGTAGGCTGCGTCAAGACTTGTGCTAGCATCTTGGAGGTTCAACATGGATTTGAGGTCGGCTTCTGAGAGGCCTAATTGGATAGCACATTCTTTTAAGGCGTGGATTTCGACATTGACAACGACACCATCGGCCTGTGCCAAAAGCACGAGGAAATTGAGGAGTTGAAGTCGCTGTTCATAAGACATGTACATCCTGATTTGTTGGCAACTGCTCATCACAATGTTCCGATATTCGACAGCTCCAAGTATTTTTTGCTGCTCAAAAAGTTTTAGAATGATTTGTTCGCCCTCGGTGGCACCGGCCTCGCCAAAGTTGGTGCGTAGCCATCGACGTACAAGATTCATCTCGGAGTGCATTACTTTGTTGTCGGCTCTGATAATATAAGAGGCCAAGACGAGCAGCGAAAACAAAAAGTCGTTGCGCTGCTGGCCATACGGATTAGTTTGCCATCTCGTGTCATCTTGATAATTGGAGCCGCTATAATGTGTATCTCCGTTACCGAAGGAAAAGTCGGTATCTTCGTCATTTGTGTCAAAGAGAGAGCCTAACACGTACCCCGCTAAGGCACCAAGGGGGCTACCGGTGACTATAAAACCTAACACGCCACCTATCCATCTGCCAATTTTGGCCATAACTATGTTCCCTTTCTTATGTTGTGACCATGCGAATTTCAAATGAAGTCATCATGTTGCTCCGATGCAATCGATGTATGTGTCTTGAGCGCAACGTTGTCACGAGTAATATTTGTTTAAAAGAACGACGTGGTTTTTGCCCGAGCCCTTCGTCGTTTGTTTAATGCAAATTTAATAAAATATTCTCTTACTTATCCATTGTTAGCTGAAAAAATGCTATCTTTGCAGCAAATAATTAATAAATCAGACAATAGAAATGAATATCGCTTTCGTATTTGTGGCATTTCTTGTCATGGCCGCAGTGTTGTGGGGAATTGGAGAAATGAACTACAAAAACTTCCATTATGAAGAAGATAAACCTCACCACCCAGACCCAACAGCGCACCAAGATGGCGAGTATGTGGAAAAAAGTCTGCGTGACATCTTGCGCGATAATAGCACAAGAGGTTACGATGCTGTAGGCTGAAAATATTTATATAATAGGGAAATCCTTGGCACAATCTCAATAATGCCAAGAATGATATAAACATACGGGCACGATATATCTTCAATGTAGTGATATGTCGTGCTCGTGTGTTGTGTTTCTTGAGTGACAGATAAAGGTGTCTTGTCAAATTTCTTCGTACTTGGGGATATGGTCCATAAACAGGTATCTGTTATTGTCATAATCCATTTTGCAACAGTAGTGACGCATGCCATTTGATACAATCAAATAATCTGCATGAAGCATGAGATTGTATGCGGAAATTTGATCAAAGACTTTTTGAGTGATAGCGATATTGGGTGCTTTATACTCTATGATCATACGGGGTTTTAATTCGGTGTCGAATAGTACGCTGTCAGCACGCAATTGCTTTTGCCCTACTTGCAAACGCATCTCATTAGCAAGTAAGGTGGCGGGATAGTTGAGACTCTCTATAAGATAATGTATGAAATTTTGGCGTACCCATTCTTCGGGCGTTAGGGCTACATAGCGTCTTCGCAGAATGTCAAATACGCGCGGATGCTCCCGCGTGCCTTGTAATTTTATGTTGAAAGAAGGCAGATTTAATGGAATCATTTTATTATCTTTGCATGAGTTTTTGATAGTGCAAAGATAATAAATCGCATGAAGATACTTTAAAAAATAGTGATAAACTATGCCTGAAAAGAAAACAACGCAATCTTTTGACGCGATCATGCGTGAGTTGAAAGCTGGTCATTTTTTGCCAGTTTATGTCCTGATGGGTGACGAATCTTATTACATAGATCAGATAAGCGACTACATACAAAATCATGTTTTGAAACCAGACCAGCAAGCTTTCGATCAAATTGTTGTTTATGGCCTGGACACAAACGCGTCTCAATTGACAGACTTGGCTATGCAATATCCCATGACAGCTCCGGTGCGCGTGATAATTGTGAAAGAGGCGCAAGGTATGAAGTCGATTGAGAAGTTGGAAAAATACGTCAAAAACCCACAACCGAAAACCATACTTGTCATTTGTTACAAGAATGGAACCATCAACCGTCGTACCAAGTTTATGTCTGGAGTTGAAAAGGTAGGATTGGTTTTTGAAAGCAAAAAACTTAGAGAATGGCAGCTCCCAGGATATGTGCAATCGTATCTTTCGAAACGAAAAGTTGCTATAGACGAAAAAAGTGCTAACATGATAGCCGAGAGTATTGGGGCAGATCTTAGTCGATTGCATTCAGAGTTGGATAAGCTGTTAATCTCTTTGCCGGAGGATAATCGTTGTGTGTCGCCAGAAATGGTGGAACGAAATATTGGAGTGAGCAAAGATTTTAATGCTTTTGAGTTGCGAAGTGCCATTGTAAACAAAAACGTTTTCAAAGCAAATCAAATTATCAAATATTTTGACAATAATCCCAAAGCTGGCTCTGTTTATTCATTTTTGCCTTTGCTCTTTAATTTCTTTCAAAACTTGATGCTTGCCTATTATGCACCTAATAGGGTAGACAAACAGAGTGTAGCTAATTATATAGAATTGAAAAGCCTTTGGGGTGTCACAGACTATATGACTGGTATGAGAAATTACTCTGGTAGGAAAACATTGCAAATCTTGGACAAGATAAGAGAAACTGATACTAAAAGTAAGGGCTTAGATAATCCGAACACCTCTACAGGAGACTTAATGAAAGAGCTTATTTTCTATATTTTGCACTAAAAACATCTTTCAAACTGACTCTTTTCTTCTATAATGAGCATTTCTATGGTGCTCTTTTTTAGACTTAACTCGTATGGAATAGGGTAGTTACGCAATTTTAGTAGCCTCAAAAATCGCATATTTTAAACGACATTACCACTTGCCGGTAAATACGCAAAAAATGAGCATGTTTTGCAAAAACGCCCTCAAATAATTCAATTTTAATACTTTGTAACATTTAACTTTCTTAATTTATATAGTCAAATCCAAAAAGGAAAAAGCATTAATTTACATACATAAATATAAATTGCAGACCCATCTTTCATATTTAAACTTAATTATTTAAATATGCAAATACAAATTTATAAGTTTGAAAACGTGAATAACTTTTTATAGAAAGGTATCTTGTTGTATTATTATGTTTAAAATCAGCGGTTTATAAGTTTTCAATCAAGTGTTAATATATAAAATTGGGCTAGAAATCATCAGCTGTTCGAGTATTTATAGCTTAGGAGTAAAAAAGAAGTATAATATTAGTAATCTAACTAATCACTTGCGTTTATTGAGTATAGTATTACTTAATGCTTATTTTTGCGTTAGGATTTGAGTTTGCAAACTTGAACTATTGTATTACGTAGTTTTAGATTTGAAATCTAAAATTTTTGATATTTGTATGCAAATTCAAATATATAAATTTTAAAACTTTTTGTTTGGATATTAGAATTTTAATATTTAACTTTGTGAACTGTAAGAAATAAGATTTTAATCCATTATTTTCTTTGTCGACATAATAAATTAGGTATATGAAAGATCGAATTAGAGAGGTTATGGAAAGTCTCCAAATGTCTCAAAAAGATTTTGCACAGTTCACCGGAATATCAGAAGGGTCGTTAAGTGGAATTTTTAATGACCGTACGAGACCAACAGTACAGATGATAGAGTCTATTCATGATCGTCTTCCAAATATTTCCGTTGAATGGTTGCTTTTTGGTATAGGTTCTATGTATAAAAAAAACGACGATAATGACACTCCGTCCTTAGAACCTAACGTTGTTGATCATTCTGTTGTTTCGACTTCTCATTCTCTTCAGCAGGCACCAAGTCTTTTTGAAAGTCAACAACGAACAAGTAATAATTCCGCACCCCAGCAGTCGTGTAGTGAAGAAAAAACTGTTATCAAATATATTGACAAACCTGAGCGGAAAATAACAGAAATAAGGATATTCTATGATGATCAGACGTGGGAGACGTTTGAACCCAAGCGATAATTTTTCTTATTATCATTAAATCATCACCAGAAAAATGTCTAACTTTGTAAAGAAATAGGCTTTGCTGTGGGCTTCAAGTTATGCTTGATAGCTTTTGGTTTGCGCTATTTTGATGTGAAACATTGCTTCAAATATATTTGTGTATGAGTAAATATTGTCGCGATTTGCGTGTCAATTCAGTGCGTAAATTAAGTGATAAGCATGTGTTGCTTAAGCTAACGCATGATAATCCGCTACCCCAAATGTGCCCGGGACAATTTGTTGAAGTCCGTGTTGATAATTCTCCTAATACGTTTCTTCGCAGACCTATATCTGTAAATGATGTGGATGTCTCTAAAAACGAGCTGTGGTTGCTTGTTGCTGCCGTGGGTGAGGGCACTCGAAGATTGTGTCAATTACAAGAAGGTGATAGTTTGAATTGCCTATTTCCATTGGGCAATTGTTTTACAAGTGCCGAACAATTACGGAATAAAAGAGTGCTCTTGATTGGGGGAGGGGTAGGTGTTGCACCTCTTTTATACCAAGGACGAAAATTGGCAGAGTTAGGCAACAAACCGTCATTTCTTTTAGGAGCCCGTTCAGAGAAAGATCTTTTAGAACTTGAATATTTTGAAAAGTTGGGCAGCGTGTATATCACTACGGAAGATTTTTCAAAAGGAGAAAAGGGTTTTGTGACGGATCATAGCATATTGAGGGATGCTTATTTTGATTTTATCCAAACGTGTGGGCCAAAGCCAATGATGATGTCGGTTGCTCGTTATGCTATGGCACATCATATAGAATGTGAAGCTTCTTTAGAAAACTTGATGGCGTGCGGCCTTGGAGCATGTCTTTGTTGTGTAGAAAAGACGGTGTCAGGAAATAGATGTGTGTGCACCGATGGGCCTGTTTTTAATATTGAAAGACTATTATGGTAGATTTAAATGTAAAAATAAATCATCTACAACTGAGCAACCCAGTAATGACGGCCAGCGGCACTTTTGGTTATGGGTTGGAGTATCAAGATCTTGTTCCATTGCACGCAATTGGGGGCATCATTGTCAAGGGCACTACGCTTGAGCCACGCGAAGGAAACGATTATCCTCGCATGGCAGAGACGGCTTCGGGCATGTTGAACTGTGTGGGTTTACAGAATAAAGGTGTGGATTATTTTTGTGAGCAAATCTATCCTAAGATAAAAAGTATCCAAACGGCAGTCATTGTCAACGTTAGTGGCAATTCGCCCGAGACCTATGCGGCTTGTGCTGCAAAAATAGATGCCTTGGAGCGTATTCCTGCCATAGAGCTTAATATATCGTGTCCCAATGTCAAGGAGGGTGGAATGGCTTTTGGCGTAACTTGTAGTGGTGCTGCCACTGTTGTAAAGGCTGTACGTAAGGTCTACCACAAGACGCTTATAGTGAAACTTTCGCCCAATGTCACTAATATCGCAGATATCGCAAGAGCTTGCGAAGCGGAGGGGGCGGACTCTGTCTCGCTTATCAATACGCTCATGGGAATGGCTATAGACATAGAGCATCGCCGCCCTAAACTTAGCATTCGCACTGGTGGCTTGAGTGGGCCAGCTGTCAAACCGGTAGCCGTTCGCATGGTATGGGATGTGGCTCATGCCGTTAAAATACCAGTGATAGGACTTGGTGGAATTATGAATGCAGCCGACGCCATTGAGTTTATGATGGCCGGAGCTACCGCCATTCAAATAGGAACGGCTAATTTTGTTGATCCCATGATTACCATGAAGGTTAAAGAAGGCATTGCTGAGTGGCTTGAAAATCATGGCTGTAAGCATGTATCTGAAATTATAGGCGTAGTTTAATCGTTCACGTATCTCTCTTTTTCCCATTGAGATCAGACGGCATCGTTAGTGGAGTTTGTGCGCATTTAGAATATTTTCTGTAGATATTTGGCTAATTTCGGGCTCAGCTGATATTTAATGGGGGAGCTAAAGGCTCAGTAGGCATTTACTTTTGGGGAGATATCGCAGGTCCCTACGATTGTGGTAACCATGTATAAGCGCAAACAGGATTAAAAACAGGAAGATATGATGTAGGCATAAAAAGTTCATACGTGTAAATTTCTACCGCACTCAGACGCTTCTTGAATCCGGTGAAGTTGTCTTCATTCATTCTTTGCTCCCCATTCTTCACCCTTCACTCCTTAGTCTTCATTTTATAAAATATAATTACTGTTTTTTTGATCATTATTTTCGAGTCATCCAGAGCAAAAAGGGCTATCTTTTTTTGTCAAAACCAAGTCGAGCATTACCAAAAATCATAAGAGTGCTGCGATTGGTGCTTTCTCATAGCATGATTGGGCCTTATTGGCAGCATGATTAGATAGTAATGGTAATGCGATTAGTGCCTTATCATGTTGCTTTTAAGGCCTAAACGCCATGCCATTTAATATTCAACCGCAGACCACAAAATAGGAGAATAAAGGCTATTTTTTAAAAAATGCTGAATGTCAGCCATTTACAAACTATCGCAGATTTCGCGTATTTCGGACGATGGCAAACTTATTTTTAAATAAGCGAATTTGAGAGGGTTATTTGTTCAAATAATTGACTATTTCTAATTTTTCAAAAAATGCGTTCGGGACAAGCAGGGTTTTAAAGAGAAAAAACGAAAATGCGCAAACATTCTGTCGCCATCTCGAAGCGTACACACGCCCCATTCGCCCACCTATGTTGTACATGGTGAGCGTCTCTTCAAAAAAACATACGGGCATTTATTGTACCAATGGGTTAATCTCAATAGCAAAATGAAACTCCATACTTTTTCTACTGAGCCTAATTTCATGAATGAAAACAAGTCAAGCGTTTAGTAGAATAAAAAGTGGGGACTGCCATAAGTCAGTCCCCAACCAACACAAAAACTAAACTAGACTTAACTAATTGAATTGGGGTTTTCACAAATCCCTCATCATATTTTGCCGCAAATATACGATATATTTTTGTTTTTTCGTATGTTTTGGCAATAAATTGCATAATATTTTATAAATAGCTTATATGCGGGTTGTCTTGTTGAGCAGATAATAATCAATCATCACCATAGCTGCCATCGCTTCTACGATGGGTACGGCCCTTGGCAAAACGCATGGGTCGTGTCGGCCTTTTGCGATAAGTGTGGTGGTGTTGCCATCTGTGTCTACGGTGTCTTGTTCTTGTAAAATGGTTGCTACGGGTTTGAAAGCAACCCTGAAAAAGATATCCTGCCCATTGCTTATCCCCCCCTGAACTCCACCGCTATGGTTGGTGGTAGTTTCAATTTTGCCGTCTTGTATAGTGAAAGCGTCATTCTGTTCACTTCCAAGGGCTTCCACACCGCCAAAACCTTCGCCATATTCAAAACCTTTCACGGCATTGATCCCCAACATGGCAGCGCCGAGTTGGGCATGTAGCTTTCCAAATTCTGGCTCGCCCAGCCCAATGGGCGTGCCCTTAATGACGCAGGCTATGACTCCTCCTATGGTGTCGCCAGCTTCTTTTACATGTAAAATAAGGTTTTCCATGAGCTGGGCCATCTCTGCGTCTGGGCAGCGCACAGCGTTGGTTTCGGCTTGTTTTAAGTCATACAAATGATAGTCTTTTTCTAATTTGATATGACCCACCTGAGTCGTATAGGCCTGTATGGAAATGCCTATTTGTCGCAATGCCATCTTTGCCAACGCACCCGCTACTACTCTGCTGATGGTGATGCGTGCTGATGTACGTCCGCCTCCGCGATAATCCCTTAAGCCATATTTCTCATAATAGGTATAGTCTGCATGCGATGGCCTGAACAGGTGACGCATGTTGTCGTAGTCTTTCGAGTGCTGGTCTTTGTTGTAAACCACAAATCCAATTGGCGCTCCGGTCGTTTTTCCCTCAAAGACACCGCTCAGCAGTTCCACTTGATCCTCTTCGTTGCGCGACGTGGTTATTTTGCTTTGGCCCGGTTTGCGTCGGTTCAATTCCTGCTGTATGAAAGCAGTGTCAATCTTTATGCCAGCGGGCATGCCATCAACGATGCCGCCAACAGCCTTACCATGACTCTCGCCAAAAGTGGTTAGTGTGAAGACGTTGCCAAAAGTATTGCTCATTTATTTGTTTCCGATGTTGAAGTCCGATAGAAGTTCATGTCTAAGGGGAATACGCCCCTGTCTTTTTTTCTGCAAAAATACATTGCCGTGATTGCAATGCGACATAGTTGCCAATGTGTGGTTACCCCCCAAAGCAATCGCGCTAACGAAGTCCGAGTCTGGCTTTTCGTTCGTTATTCTCTGCGGCGATGTCTACAACGGCATTCGCCTTGATGTTTGCTGTTATTATCTTCGCAGTTGCAATTGCAGTTGCAATGATTGCCTACACAATCATATTCCTCTATGATATTGTTTACATCCTTATTGGATGCTTCTCTGTTTTCGATAACACCCCCATGAAAATTGAGCACTCGGCCTGCCAGCGGATGGTTTAGGTTTACTATCACAGAGTTGTCCCTCACTTCCATGACAATCCCTTTTAGGTAGTTGCCATCTTCATCCCGAAGAGGTATAACGGCGTCTTCATATACGTTTTCGTTATCAAACGCACCGTCCACCACGAAAGTTTCTTTTTCAATCTCCACCACCTTCTCGTCGCTATATTCCCCGTAAGCCTGTTCCGGCCGTAGGGTAATGTCAAACTCATGGCCTGCTTCAATTTCAGAAATTTGTCTTTCAAATTCGTCCAAAAGTTCTCCTATACCCAATATGCAGTGGTATGGGTAGTCTTTAGAAAACTCCTCGATAAGTTCATTTTGCCCGTCTGTCACGTCACAGAGTCGGTAATATATGCTAATATACTTTTCCATCATTTTGCAAATGCTCGTTTATTATTTTGGTTTACAAAGATAGAGTATTTTTTACAAATTCCTTATAATATCGTCATTTTTGTTTTTAAAAAATCCAAACCATATTAGTCGGCACTCATGCTTGACGTGTTACAACAAAATTTTGGTGTCGCATACAATACACGATATGCTTTGCTTTGTTTGACACTTTATTTTCTATTTGCAATATAAATCAGTGAATTTCGCGGGAATTATATGTTTAATGACAGTTCATTTATAAAGGTATAATGTACAAGATGGATTTATAAACAAAGAAAGAGAAATGAAAAAGATGGTATCTTCATTTACTATACTGCTCTCAATGACCATGATATTTTCTACAAGATCGGGGCAAACATGCAAAAAGCTGTAGAGATTAATGTGTATGCTATGGAGCATAACAATGATATGACCGTTAACGATGACAAATTGGCCTGTATGTATTTACCGGCAATCTTGCTTGCCAGCAAACTGCAGATGAAATTACTGGTCCCCCTCGCCATCTTGCAGGCGATCCTCAAGATTGATCCGTACTTGCAAAAGCGGCATGTTTTCTTTCAGAAATTATTCATCACATGTAGGTATTTACGCAAAATCCTAATTTTTAGGTATTGTGGCATATTCGAAAACCAATTATCTTTGCAACAGTAAAAATAAAACGACATATAAATTTCAAACGAAATGAGCAAAACGATTGTAGTATACGGTTCGTCAACCGGAACTTGTGAGAGCATCGCACAGACTATCGCCAGCAAACTTGGCGCAGAGGTAATAGCTGTTTCTGACCTTACCGCCGAGCAGCTTGCCGAGGCAGACAATATCCTTCTTGGCAGTTCCACATGGGGCGCAGGAGAGTTGCAAGACGATTGGTATGATGGTATAGAGATAGTTAAAAAGGCCGACTTGTCAGGTAAGAAGGTGGCCGTGTTTGGCTGTGGAGACTCCGCCTCATATTCTGACACCTTTTGCAGTGCCATGAAAGAACTCTATGACGCAGCCCAAGAGGCAGGTGCCACACTCGTTGGTGCGGTGTCGACAGATGGCTATGAGTTTGACGATTCTGACGCTGTGGTGGATGGCCATTTCGTGGGGTTGGCTCTTGACGATGTCAATGAGGATGGCAAAACCGAAGAACGCATAGACGCTTGGATACCGACGCTCGGGTTCTAAACACGTCAAAGTCACGAGAAAGACCCTTGTAGTATTTTTTATAGTTTAATGTTTAAAATTTTAATGACATGACTGATGTCCCCATAGAGATGAAGGTTCTTATGAACCACATTTATGAATATCAGAAAGGCGTTCGGCAGATGGTTCTCTACACTTTCAACCGCCGTTATGCCGCATATGCCATCAAGCGATTAGAGCATCGGGGCATCAATTATGTCATGCATCCTGCCGGAGCCGACACCGTCAACCTTTTTTTTGGTAGCAAGGAGTGCTTGGATGCCATTCGGTTGGTTGTTAATAAATCGTTGAGTGACCTGACACCCGAGGAAGATTTTATGTTAGGCACGCTCTTAGGTTATGACATCCGCATGCAGTGTGAGCGCTATTGTCAGCGTAAGACAAAGATGGGCAGATGTTCGGGATGCTAAAACAACACATAAATAGATTTTAATCAATTCATCATTAGCCATAAATTTCATCTTGTGTAATAGTAAAAATAGAAATTCATAATGTTTTTGTATAATATGTTTAAGCCTCGCTGTGAAGCGCGGCTTTTATGTCTTTATAAGGTTTGTTTCAAATGGGTTGCAGCTTAATAATTTTTGGTTCAAAAAAATGGCAAGATCACGTTCCGCCGTCTCATCCGCACGTGTTTCATTGATGTGCTTTGACCATCAATCTGTATCCGCATGCCTCATACCACGGAGTCATCGTCAGGGTAGATGACTCTTCAGTAGGTCTTTATATACACCGATAATTTCAAATATTTTTTCAAATATAGCATTATTAATCAAAATTAATGCTTACCTTTGTTGTATAAGTATCAATGACGGAAGCTTTTCCGCCAATAACTATAAAAAAATAGCCTACAACATGAAATTAGCAGAAGCCTTGGCTATCCGCAAGGATACCCAAAAGAAAATAGAGCAGCTTGGCACACGTTTGGAGAACAATGTGAAAGTGCAGGAGGGCAATGAGCCGGCCGAAGATCCCAGCGAATTGATGAGCCAACTGGATGCTTGCCTTGACAGGTTGCAGAAGCTCATATTCCTCATCAACAAGACCAACATGCACACTCTGGTGGAGGGTAAAACTCTCACGGAGCTTATGGCCGAGAAAGACGCGCTCACACTGCGTGTTTCTATTTTGCACAATGTTTTTAAACAGGCCACCGAGTCATTGGAACGTTACAGCAGGTCGGAAATTAAATATGTCAATACGGTAGATGTCAGAGCTGTTGGTAAGCAGATAGACACATATTCCAAGCAGCTTCGCGAACTTGAAATCAAGATACAGGCAGCCAATTTTTCTACGGAGTTGGCAGACTGACACAGTTTTTACAGGTATAGTCTCGTTTGTGATAGGTGTGAGCTAAAAAACTCTTAGGTAGTCAGATAGGGGCACTGACGGCGTTCGATTCGCCATTCTTGCATGTAGCATTGCCCAGCATGATTACCGCATATTGCATTTAGCATCATTCATTTAGCACTACCATTAGCTGACTATTACAGACTGACGAGGGTGGGACGAGGGACAAACAGCAAATCCTAACAGGTTGAACTTGTTAGGATTTGCTGTTTATTAACCATTAATGGGTAGTCTGTGCTATTTCTTTATTAAGTTCCATGCCCACAAGAGAATGGCGGCACCTACGACAGCGGTTCCTAAAGAACCCCAGAAGCCACCGCCCCAATCTACTCCTATCCATGAAAGCACATTACCACCAATAAATCCTCCGACAATGCCGATAAGGATGTTCCATATACAACCGTCTTTGCCTTTGGGGGCGATAAAGCCCACTAACCATCCTGCTAATGCTCCAATGATAATGGAGCCAATAAAACCATTCATAATCTTAAGTTTTTTAAAAAAATATTTATGGTGGTTCTTATAAATTGCCACCGTTTCAATTTTCAATTGATGTAAATTTAATGGTTGGCAGCCTGTTTTCTTCTTGTTTTTTTGCCTCGCAAGGCATATACTCAAAAGGCTATTTAATACATCCTGTTCCTTTCTTGGCCTGCGCATTGTGACTTCGAGGTGAAATCGAGGCATCTCAAGGCTATTTTGTGCTGCTTACCTTTAATTTGATGCAATTTAGTAAAAAAAATACGAAATTTACAAGTTTGAGGGTTAATATATATAATATTTTAACGTTGGCCGTGTGTTCGGCTTTTCTTTTCGGTAGCTTGATCAAGTTTCCAGCTCATTTTTCTTATTGCTATATGTTAAAACGTAAAAGTGCTTACTTGGCTTGCATGAGGCCTAATAAGATTAGTATGACAGACATACTCTTTCAAGAAGCAACTTTCATTTAATCGAAAATGGATCGTTTTAGTTTGTCTTTTGAGAGGATGCTTATAGACATAGTGCCTGTCATTGTCCACTGTATTCATTGCCCATGCCATGCGGCAACGATTTTGACGCTGTGTGCGTCAGTGTGGCTCAAAGGTCACAAACCCCACGAGACAGCGGAGCCGAAAGCCTTTTCCACTTTGTCCTCAACGGCATCAGGAAGATTGCAAAAGAAGTCAATGCCCGTGCGTTTTTCCAACTCGTCGATACTGATAGCGTATTGCGCCATGCGCTGACCGCTATCGTGGGCATTGGCTATCTGGTCTGTCCAGATACCTATGGCGTTGTATCTGCCGTTGTTCAGGCGGAGCAGTGCCATGAAGAAGTAGCGTGGCATGATGAGACCATTGCCCAATCTGCTATACACTTTGTTGTAACCGCCGTACTTACCTTCGTCTATGGTGCCGCCCTTGCATACATAAAGGGTGTCGCAAGTGGATGCGATGATACGCACTTTCTTCTCCAATTTGGCCCATAAACCAGTGTTGAAAACATTGAATTGGGGTTGCATGTTGGTGAGAAAAAATGTCTGATAGTTCATGTCGAACGACGATAGGCGGTCGGCCGAGGGGCAGATATGTCCATGATCGAGTTTTTTACCGTTGTACCAATATGGGTCTTCTGCCCATTGCATGGATAGGGGGATGAGTGGGTCGCGAGGGTATTGGTTGTCTTCGCTGTAATAACGTGTCACGTTTTGCTGGGCCAACGCGCGGTTCATCACGTAGCAACTCCATCGCTGCGATTTCTTATCAATGTCCCACTCTGTGATATAGTTCACGGTGTTTCCAGACGTTCGGTGCACCAAGATGGTGTCGTTGCCTTGGCGCAAGCGTGGCATTTCCAATCGGGTGTATGCCTTGTTGTAGGTGGGGTTTGCGTTGACGTTGTCGCTCGTGATGGCTGGTTTGTCAGGCTTGTCTGGCCTAACGATGTCTATGTCATCTCCGCAAGCAAAGCAAAGTGGAAGGGCGCACAATATGAGGAGAGGCGTGAGTTTCATATAGAAGATGTTATGGGGTAGGGCAAGCAAAAGAAAAAGTGCGACTGAACGCATATGCAACTACATTCAACCGCACTTTTGTTAAAATCGTTTATACCGTATAGGTATTTCGCCGTGTTACTTCTTGAGCTTACCGTAACGGTTCATGAAGCGGTCTACGCGACCTGCTGTGTCGACGAGCTTCTTCTTACCAGTGTAGAACGGGTGGGAAGTGCTTGAGATTTCGACCTTTACCACGGGGTAAGTTTCGCCTTCAAACTCTACTGTATCTGAAGTCTTGCATGTAGATTTTGAGAGGAACATATCGCCGTTGGACATATCCTTGAATACGACGGGGCGATAGTTTTCGGGATGAATACCTTTTTTCATTGTGTCAATTATTATTTGTGAATATTGTCTATGCTATATTGTTAGCGGGTGCAAAATTACGAAGAATAATGCAACCCGCCAAGCAATTCGCTGACATTTTGCCTATATGGCGCTGATAATTAAGTTTTTTTATTTTGCGTAAGTCACTGTTATGGTTTGCACGCGCAGCTGGACGCCACCTTTGTTCTCAAAGTGTTTGTTGATGTAGGTGCCCTTGTTGCCATCAAAAGTGATGGTCGCGGTCTTGTTGCCAACATAGTTTTGCCCATTGTAAGCGTCGCATGTGAACACTATTTTGGCAATCTTGGCTTTGCAGTCAAACTTGATTATGTTGTTGGCGTATACGCGCACGCCCTTTGTGGTTGGATAGAACACCGGTTTGTTATTCGTGTTTTCACCACCCCCGAACGTGATGGTCGACCCGTCAGAAAGCTGTACGGTGGTCACTTCCGCACCCTTGGCCAGCGTAAGTTTGCCAAGATTGATAGTCGCTGTGGTGGCACCAACGGTCGCTTTAGCGTTCACGGCCGTCACGATGGTACCGTTTATGGTCAGGCCTGTGGGTGTATCGGATGGGTTCTCGCCCGGTGTTTCGCCTGTGTTGTCAAACGAAGTTTTGCCATTGACGGATATGAGTTTGTTGCCTTGGGCCATCTCAGGCGTGTTGCCAAAGTAGTTGAGCAACTTGCCATAGACCACAACCTTGTCGCCTGCTTTCAGTTTGTCTCCTGCCTTAAACTTTTTGCCGTTGAAAGCGTAGCCACGAAACACCTTGAAAGTGACGGCCGATTTGCCGTCATCAGATATGTCGTAGGTGGCATTGCCGTATGTTCCGGTGTCGATAGAAGGGGTCCCGACGATGGTGCCCATTACGTAAACGTCGTTGGATTTGCCATCCTTAGGCAGTGCCTTGGTTAGGGCAAGCGCCTTGGCTACGTTGTAGGGCGACTCTTTGGTGCCCTCTCCGGCTGGGGTAATGGTGGGTGTATCGTCTCCGCCGGTGCCGCCTTTGCCGTTGATGGATATAATCTTGCTTCCGGGTGTGGTTTCGAGCGTGCCGTTAAATATGGTCAACTGGCCGAGCACTACCACCGTGTCGCCCACGTTAATTTCATTTCCAGTGGTAAACTTTTGGCCGTTCAAACCTTTGCCACGATATACCAAGAAAGAGTTTTTGCCCTCTTTCGTGTCGCTGACCGAGTAGATGGCGTTGCCGAATTGCCCCGTGTCTATTTCCTTGATGTTGGTGATGATGCCCTTGAAATACACCTCTTTTTCGGTTTGTTCGCCAGCTTTGATAATCTGTATTACCTTGGCCACGTTGTATGGAGAGGCCAAAGTGCCCTCACCGGTGGGGTCTGTGGGAATGGCGCCGCCATTTTCGTGATAGTCGGTATCGAATGGTGCGGGAACATCCTCGCAACTTGTAAATGCGAGCGTGGCGATGGCCAACGCCAGCATTGAATAGATAAGTTTTTTCATTTCTTATTATTTTTATTATTATTTTACTTCTTCCACATCATCCAATGTGCGAATGATGATTTCCCAAGTGTTGTTAAACCGCTTCATGACACCCGTCACATTCACCTTGCCGGTAGGCAGTGGATAGGCGGCGAATTTGGCGAAGTTGCTGGTGTAAAGCATCACCAACTTGCTGTTGTACTCGTTAAAATAAACCTGTTTCGAGCCCGGGCCACTGCTTGCGTATGCGTAAGTGGCTTTGCCGTCGGCGCTTTTGAAACTCACGTTTTTCAGCGTGACGAGCTTGCCGTCGTACACGTTGCCATACTTGTTGACAGTCATGCTCTTGTCAAACAAGATAGGCTCAACGGTCTTGCCGGTGCCGGTGGCCTTGAAATGCTGTGCCCATACAAAACGATTCATGCGGCTCACGTAAGTCTGCCCACGTGCGTTGGTAAAGGGAGTGCCTATCTCGGCTTGCTTGCCATAGTTGCCCACGTAGAGTCCTTTCAGGTCCACGAGTATTTCCGTGCCAATGGGCAGCTGGCCGTATATGCCGCCTTGCGCTATGGCAATGATGATAGCGCCGGTGCCATCGTCCACGGATATCTCGTTGTAGAGGTTGCCCTGCACATCATTACCAGTCACTACGGCCTTTATTTGCATGTCCTCGGCTACCTGCGTAAAAGAGTTTCCATCACGGTAATCGGTGTTGATATATTCCTTATATTTGGCCTTCAGGTCGGCGATGCTCACAACGTGAGTTTCCTTGATGGCGTTGTTGCCGATACCAGCCTGTTCGGGAGTAAGCTCTGGCTCGTCCCAATTGCTGTTCATGCAGGCCATGTTGACGCTGCATGTCATAGCTATAGCCATGATATATTTTAATGTTTTCATAGTGGTTCTATTAGAATTTGTAAGCGATGTTAAGCATGCCATTTGTGCCAAAGGCATAATATTTCTTGGGGTTTTTAGAGAAGATATACATGCGATTGTTGCCTGACGCACTGTAGTCGGAACGGCTTTGTTCGTATCCTCCGGTCACAATCTTCTGGTTGTTCAGGATATTTGTCACCATGAGATTGATAGAAAGGCTGCCTCGCTTGAGATAAATGCTTCGGCCAATAGAGCCGTCGAGCATCCAGCCTCCATGTCCTTTATCCTGTGGCGATACTTGTCTGCCAATGCGTTCCAATGCGCCTTTGTATCTGTAATAGGGCGAGTAGCTCAGGTAGATGCGGTCATACCAGTTGCCATTGAGGTCGACAAACCATCCGCCTTGATGATAGCTCAGTCCTATCGATGTGGCTGTGAGTGGCGTTCCGCTCTCTCTCATGTTTTTCACCAAGGCCACGTCGTCGTTGTATATGCCCTGTGTCGAGTTCAAGTAGCGCACCTTGGCGTCGCTCGTGTTCTTGGCGTCGCTCATCGTCCCGATAAGTTTCAGGTCGAGCGCCGAAGACAATTTGAACTTCAATCCGGCCTCCACGCCGTAATATTCCTTGGTTAGGTTGCTCAGGGAGTTGTACGAGAAACTGTTGATGTCGTCAAAATAGAAGCATGTCCACTCTGTCACGTGCGATAAATGGTTGTAGTATGCGGTGATGTTGGCATGCAGCCAGCTGGTGCTCAATTGGTAGCCCACTTCGCTTGAGAATATATGCTCGTTGAAAAGGTTACTCACAAAGTCGTTGTTCATCTCCGGAGCGTAGAACGCTGTGTATGCTTCGGGAGCGTGCGATTCATAGCCAAGGCCCAGCGTCAGCGTGTTGCCGCGCCCGAGATTGAAATCTCCGCTGGCCTTGAAGCCGCCCTCGACAAATTTGGCCGTCTTGCTCTTGCCATACGAGTTGTCTGCGAATAGACCGTTACGCATCTTGCCGTCACGCTGCATGGTCTTGCCACCCACGCGGGCGGAGACGTTGTAGTGTACCAAGCCGAAGTCCTCGCTGTAGCTTGTCCAGAATTGCGCCTTGTTGGTGATGATGTGGTAATCGTAAGCGAAGCGGTCGCCTTCCTTGATCGTTGCGTTCGGGTTGTTCAAGTCGTATTGCAACTTGTCCGACCCTGCCGCGTACCTACCCAAGGCGTAGTTGTTGACATTGTGGTAAGAAGAGGCTCCCAGCATGTCTTCCATGGTTTGGTAGTGGTTGATGTTGTTGTGCGCCAAGACGAAGCCATTGTTCCAAACGCTGTTCCTTGTCACGCGAGAGGAGAGCGTTGAGGATAGTGTCACGTTGAGCGCGTCGTTGTGCTTGGCCTGTATGTAGTACATGGCGTCGGTGCCCTGCTTGGCTGCTTGGCGGTTGGCGAATATCAGCTCGTCAAAGTTTATTTGGCGTGCCCTTTCGTTACCCATGAGATAGTCTCGCGTGAAAATGAAATCGTTGTATCCCTGCCTCGAGTTTGCGGCGCCGACCCCCCAAGGGTTGTAACTGTTGGACGGCAGACGCTTGTAATAGTCTGGGTGGGGGTTCTCGGCGTTGTTATAGTTGAGTTTTGAGCTTGAGTACATGCCGTATTTGCCAAATAGCGAGGTGGTCAACCTGTTCTTGTCGTTCATGTCCCAGTCCCATGTCAAGATAGCCGCTGGCGAGAAGTCGTTCACCACACGGCTGTTGCGTTTCTTGCCATTTTGGTAGCCCCAATATGGGTTGTACTGGTAGTTGTTGGCCAGCCAGTACATCTCGTCGGTCGACGCACCTTGCGACGCGCGCTCGGTGGGGTTGCCCCACGTGGACAATGAGATGGAGTGGTGGTCTCCAATGAGTTTCTGGATGCCAAAGAAATAAGACAAGGCGTTGTAGAATGTGCCTGGCACGTAGCCCCTGTTGGCCCACCGATAGGTCACGTTGGCAGAGAAGGCCCAGCCGTCATTGGTCAGTCCGCTATTGTATGTGTACATGCCTCGCAGTGTATAGTTGCGGTTGGCACCCGATAAAGTCATGCGGTGGCCTGTCGGCATGGCAGCCGGCCTGAAGTTGTAGTTGTTTGACCCGCCCATGCCCGACATGGCGAAATTGTTGCTCTCGAAGGGCAACGCCGATTCCATGCCACGCGTTTGCTGGTTTAGTCCTCCAATCAAAGAGTAGCGAAACTGTCCTGATTCCATGTCATTGACGGGTGCCCCATTAATGTAAATCTCGTTGTACTTTTGGTTCAAGGCCCTGTATCTAAATCTCATTGGTGAGAAAAGATAGCCCAGCCCCGAGGCGTAAGCGTTCGAGTTAGAGTTGACAATGGATATGTTTTGCTCCATGTTGTCGTCCTCGCCTAATTGTGCTTCTGTAAAGGTGAATGCCGCCTCGCCAACGCTTGTTGAGTCGGATTGTGCATAAGCCAATGGTGCGCAGCTTAGGGCCATCATGGCCATGATAAGCTTCTTTTGCATAATAAAGAGATTAATATTTGTATTTGTGTTTACAAAATAACGAAATTTATTTTAAATCGGCGCAGCATTTTCGATAAAATTTCGTGAAAGACGGTTCTGTTTCGGATTTTATTACGATATTTGCAACAAATATTATATGTACACGATGAAACACAAAATCATGCTTGTTGCCTTGGCATTAGCAACACTTTTGCCACTGTCAGCACAAAAGAAGTATTCTGTTTACGCTGTGGGGTTCTATAATCAGGAGAACCTTTTTGACACGTGTCACGACGAGGGGAAGAGGGATTTCGACTTTCTCCCCACGGGGTCGTACCGTTGGAACGGCTTGAAATATGGTCACAAGCTCCACAATATGGCCCGTGCGCTGAGCGACATGGGCACAAACGTGCTACCAAACGTGGGCTGTGCCGTTATCGGTCTGGCCGAGGTGGAGAACGCAAGGGTGCTGGCTGACCTCTGCGCCCAGCCGGCGCTCAAGACTCGCGGCTACCAGTTTTGCCATGTTGAGGGTCCCGACAAGCGAGGCATAGACTGCGCCCTGCTCTACAATCCGGCCCTTTTCAAGGTTGAGAACGTTAAGTTGGTATCATACGTGCCCACCGCCAAGCAAGACAGCGGTTTTGCCACACGCGGCTTTCTCACCGTGAGCGGCGAGATGGCAGGCGAGCACGTAGCCTTCATCGTGTGTCACCTACCCAGTCGTTTCAGCGGCTCTTACTATCGCGAGGTAGGCGCCGCGCAGGCCAAGGCTGTCAAAGACTCGTTGCTCCGAGACGACAAGCACTGCAAAGTGTTTGTCATGGGTGACATGAACGATGATCCCACCAACAAAAGTATGTACGAGGTGCTTGGTGGCAAGGAGGAGATTGAGAAAGTGGGACCAGACGACATGTATAACCCTTGGTACAACATCCTCGTCAAACAGGGCACTGGCACGCTGATGTATCAAGGTCGCTGGAACCTGTTTGACCAGATTTTGATGACACCAAACCTGCTCAACCCCAAGGGCTCCAAAGACTACCGCACCCTGAAATACTGGAAAAACGAGATACAGCGCATGCCCTACCTGTTCCAGACCGAGGGTAAATACAAGGGAGCTCCCAAGCGCACCTCGGCCGGGGGCGTATGGCTGGACGGTTTCTCCGACCACCTGCCGGTGTGCGTCTATTTGGTTAAAGAGCAGAAATGATAGCACTCCGCATGCGTGTTTCCGGTGCGTGGAGCGAAAAGGCACGCTTCGCTGACAGCCAGAAAGCACGGACGTTGAAAACCAAAAGTTGATGTCAGAAACTACCGAGATATCCAAATCCGCGTGTGATTTGGTTCAAAAAGAGGAACGGGGTGGCGTGGAAGTCCACCCCTTTGTTCCATTTTTGCCACCCAACGCCAAACTTCTCATGCTTGGCACGTTTCCCCCGGCGCCCAAGCGTTGGTGCATACCGTGGTATTATCCCAACTTCACCAACGACATGTGGCGCATCGTTGGCCTTTGCTTTTTTGGCGACAAGCTGCGCTTCGTGGACGTGGAGCGCAAGACTTACCGACTTGAACCGCTGAAAGCATTTTTACAAAACAAGGGCATAGCCATCTTTGACACCTGCCTGCGCGTGCGCCGCACCAAGGGTACGGCATCGGACAAGGACCTCGAGGTGGTGCGGCAGGCAGACCTCGACGGCATGCTGCGTGCGTTGCCACAATGCCGGGCCGTGGTGGCAGCCGGACAATTGGCCACCCGCATATTTTCCGAGCATTATGGCATCGATGCCAAGGGCATGAGGATGGGCGACCATAGAGACTTCCAGTTTGATGGTCGCGATTTGTCGTTATACCGCCTGCCCAGCTCGTCGAGGGCCTATCCCATGAGGCTGGAGGCCAAGGCTGAGTACTACGCAAAGATGTTTGGCGACATCGGCCTGCTGTAAAGCTCGCAACCTCAACATGCTATAGCATATAAAAACAACAGTCAACAGATACACTATGGACGCAAAAACAGACAATATCACCATCATTGGCATAGCCGGTGGTACCGGCTCGGGCAAGACCACCGTGGTCAACAAGATTGTGGAGGCGTTGCCACCAGACTATGTGGTCGTGGTGCCCTTGGATTCCTATTATAATGACACCACGGGCATGACAGACGAAGAGCGTAAGGCCATCAACTTTGACCACCCTGACGCATTTGATTGGAGGCTTCTCATCAAGCACGTCAATGAGTTGCGCAAGGGGCATCCCGTGGAGCAGCCCACCTACAGCTATCTGCTGAGCAACCGCCTGCCTGAGACCATTCACATAGAGCCCAAGCCCGTTATCATCATTGAGGGCATCATGACCCTTATTGACAAGAAGTTGCGCGACATGATGGACCTCAAGATTTTCGTAGACACAGACCCCGACGAGCGCCTCATTCGCAACATCCAGCGCGACACCATAGACCGTGGCCGCACGGTGTCGATGGTGGTGGAGCGATATCTCAAGGTGCTCAAGCCCATGCATGAGCAGTTTATCGAGCCGACCAAACGCTATGCCGACCTCATCATACCGCAGGGCGGCGAGAACCTTAAAGGCATAGGCATATTGTGCAAATATATTGAGGGGTTGGCCTCGAAGTCAGAGCTTACGGGGGCGATGCAGTAGCCACCTCATTCCGTGACGAGCGGGTCAAACCGTCTCGTCGAGATCGCCTTGCCTTGCGGTGATACGGCTATTCTTAACATGTAATGGCGCGACGTGACGTAAAATTGTGAAAATCAAGGTATGTGCGAAACGTTCAATAGTGCGCTCGATGCGCACATGGACGATAAGACGCCGATGGCCACGCAGCCTCCTCTACTGATAGTGGGCACTGCGTGGCCATCGCGTTGAGCTACGGCGCTCGTTGGAGCGGTAGTGAAAATCAGTTGGTCGGCTTGTTGAGCGTGCCACTTGTGGTCGTAGACCAATCTTGGTTCGGGGCGTTGTGGTCAATGGTTCTTGTGGTGGAGTCGCTGGGTTGATCGTCGTTTCTCCCAGCCCCATCCTTGGATACGTCGGGCGTATCATTGCCCGTGGCTTGAGCACCTGATTCCAAGGCCGTTTGGTCCATAGGTGCGGGGTCGGCTGGCGCAATGTCTTCCACCTCTATGGCGGTGGCCTCTTGGGCCTTGAGCGATCGGTCGTAGGCTTTGACCACCTGCTGAATTTTAATGGTATTGACGAGGTCTATCACGCCGTAAACCATCATGGCCCAGCCTATGATGAACAGGGCAGAGGCCGGAAGAAGGGTGGGTTTGGCGATGATGATAACGCCTGTGACCAACAGCAATATGGGTACCACCCACCATGCCACGCCTATCTTGGCTATGCGTGTGATGGAGGCGAGATTGTAAAACATGTTGATGGCACCAAGAATGAGAATTGCGGCGAGGACGTACATTAGTCCGTTGATAAACGAGTTGGGCGCCAAGGCCAATATTGCACCAAGCACGATGCTGCCAATACCCACAAGGGGGAAATTGGGCTTGCCACCTTGGATGAGTTTCCCCTCAGAGTCGAAAACTTGAGTTTTGTCGCTGTTGCGTTTGTCCGCGAGATAAACGATGCAGCTGATGAGGCCCGACAGGAAGAAAAGTGCGCCTATGGCCACGGTGAGCCATGTCATTGTCTGCTCACGATATTTCACAAGCAGTGCGCCGACGATGATGGAACAGATGGCACGGAATATGCCGCTTTGGAGTAATTTCATTGTTAGAAAATTTAGTTGGGGATATCTATAGGTATTCTTTTGCAAATTTATATTATTTTTTTGAATATACAAGGCATCGTCACATATAATTTGTAATTTTACGGCTCGTGAGCCGAAAACACGTTGATAAACGGTGGTGCACGCTATACGCTTATTTTTTAACACCTATCTAAAAAACGCGCGATGGTAAAATTATTGTTGGTAAGGCACGGTGAGACTGTGGAGAACAAGGCCCAGATTATGCAGGGGCAGACAGACGGGCGGCTCAGCGACGAGGGAATCGAGCAGGCCAGGGCGTTGAGAGACGCACTGAGCCATGAGCGCATAGACGTGTTTGTGGCGAGCGACTTGCGCAGAGCGGTGCATACTTGCGAGATTGTCGCCGAACCACACGGCAAGGCTGTGGTCACCACGCCATTGCTTAGGGAGCGTGATTGGGGAGGGTTCACCGGCAGGTATATCCCCGATCTGCGAGATGCGGAATGGCCGCCAGACATTGAGAGTTTGGAGCGCATGAGGGGTAGGGCACGCGATTTTATGTCGTGGCTCAAGGAGACCTACCCCGGGCGCACGGTGCTGGCCGTGGGGCATGGCATCATCAACAAGGCCATTCAGAGTGTCTACTTTGACAAACCCATGGGAGAGATACGCAAGATGGGCAATGCTGAGGTGCGCGTACTCATGCTGTGAGATTTGGTGCAATCGGTGCTGGCCGTGGGAATACGGCGTTGAAAAAATACGACAAAAGCCATCGTGTGCTTGGCGTATTTGCAAATGGACTGCCGGCTGGGCGCAAATACGCGCTGTATTTGAGTTTTTTGTAATTGGTTGTATTATAGAATGTTGTGCATTTTTCAAGCCGGTGTTGTCTCGAAAGTTTTTTGATAGGCTTGCCATTAGCCATTATTCGAGATGCGAATAAGGCCTAAAGGCAAGCTGAATGGGTTGCAATCAGCTCGTGTTTAGATAGTTTTGGCAGTGCGAATGGTGCTTCAAGGCAGAGCCGACACCGTGAACGCGGTGGCAAAACGAATGCAATGTATGCCGTGATGGATTTAGGAGCGTGCTAAAACTAAGTGTTTGGAAGTGCTGTTTTTTGTGATGTTTTATTGACAAACAACACGGTGGAACAAGGTGGGCACCTACTAAAAATGGCCGCGCGTGGAGACTATGCACGACCAATGATTATAGGCACGCATGCCTGGAATTGTTTGTCGATATTATCTGCCACGACCAAAGTGACCACCCGTGGACTGGCTGTTAGAGCTGCCGCCGTTGCCACCGCCAAAAGAGCGAGCTGGCGCGTTAGGCTGACGGATGGAAGGACGGTTGCCAAATGATTGCGAGCCATTGCTGTTACGAGGTGTGAACGTGCGTCGTGGGGCTGTGAATTGAGGTGCTTCTCTGCCAAACGATGGGTTAGAATTGGGGCGAGTGACAGTGGAACGGGTACTGCTCTGTCGGCCATGTCCAAACGAACGTGGACTTCCCTCAAAGGAGCCATGCCCAAACGAACGTGGACTTCCGTAGCGCTGATCATCTGAACGACGGCCGAAACCAAACGAGCGTGAACTGGACCCCATGCGACGATTGCCACCGCCAAATGAGCGTGTATCTCCGTCAAATCGACGATCGCCGTTGCCAAACGACCTGTTGCTATAGCCAAAACGACCGTTGCCATTGCCGAAGGAACGTGTGTCGGCATCTATGCGACGGGTGCCATTGCCAAAAGACCGATTGCCATTAGACGAGAATCGGGTGCCACGGCCAAAATCGCCCCGATCAAAGCCGTCGCGCATGCCTACTCGAGCCGCGCCATTGGAGTACCTGCCACCAAAACTACGGCCACGATACCAACTGCGCCCACCATTGCTATGCCAACTGTGGTAGCCATTATAGGTTACATAAAAGCGTGGCCTTCCAAAATAAAAATAGTCGCGATGTGGATAGCGCGCGTATACACCGAAATGCCAGTAGCCTGCATTCCAATAGAGTGGGCGATAAAAATAGGTCGCGTTGACATAGGTGCGGTACTGCCAATCGAGCAGGATATAGCTTAAGTCGAGATTACGGCGTGTCCAATATGCGCCATAAAGGTCTGTATAATCTTCTATGCCCATAAGATAGTCTAAATTTATCTCGTAAGCGGCCTCATACTGGTCTTCGGTCAAATTGAGCTCGTAAGCCATTTTATCGGTGAGAAACAAGGCCTGCTCGCGGGCCTGCTCATAGCTCATAGCCGATGCTTGGATGGTGATGGCGAGCAATGCTACAAATGCTAATGCTAATTTTTTCATATCCTTGATAATTTGTGGTTCAACAGCTTCAAGGAGCGTTTCTCCCTGCTATATATTGCAAAGATAACCATATCGTGACAGGGTGGGAAAGGTTTTTCCCTATGTAGGTGGGGGAAAATCCCTAAAAAAGCATTATCTTTGCAATGTAAGGTTACGTTAGGCTATGTGGGACGGATGCCCACGTGGTACTATATAAAATAATCGTTGGATTTATAACATTGAAGAATGAACCGTTTGCCTATACTTCTCGCCATGATATTGGCGACCCAAAATGTGGCGGCTCAATATACCCGACAATATGACACCGAGCGCGAAAAATTGTGTTTGGGCAAGAATATCCATTACAAGATAGAGGCGCAAGCATCTGTGTCTGATGGGCACACGCCATTGTGGCTCAATGCCAACAAGCATGGACTGTCGTCGATAGACGCCGTGAACGGCTATTGGCGATGCCAAGTGGTACGACCCCTGAGTGCTGACTCAGCCCGGAGATGGGGTTGTGGATATGGCGTGGACATGGCTTTGGCCCTTAACCATGCCGCTGACGTGATGGCGCAGCAAGTATTCGTGGAGGGCCGATGGCTGCATGGAACGCTGACCGTGGGTGCCAAGGAGTATGCCATGGAACTGAAAAACAACCGGCTGAGCACTGGGTCGCAAACGCTGGGAGTGAACGCCCGCCCGGTGCCGCAGGTGCGATTGGCCCTGCCCGAGTATTGGACGATACCCGCATTGGGCAGGTGGCTGCACCTAAAAGGGCACATAGCGTACGGCAAGATGACTGACGATGGCTGGCAGCGACGGTTCACGGGTGGAAAATCGAAGTACATGGCAGATGCGCTTTACCATAGCAAGGCGGGCTACCTGAAGATAGGCAGTGAGGAGGACAGGTTCTTGCCCTTGTCGGTGGAGGTGGGTTTGGAGATGGCCACGCTGTTTGGCGGCAAGAGTTGTCGCATGGACGAAAATGGCCATTTGGTGACGATACGTAACGCCACGGGATTGAAAAGTTTTTTGAAAGCCTTTGTTCCCGGTGGAGAGGATGTGCCGGAGAAAGGCACTGTGTATGAAAACGCAGAGGGAGACGTGTTGGGTAGCTGGGTGGCACGCGTAAACTACGATACGGATTCATGGCGTTTGGGCGTGTACGCGGATAAGTTTTTCGAGGACCACTCGTCTATGTTACTCCTCGATTATGACGGATATGGCGTGGGTGAAGAATGGAACGTGAGGAAGCGCAACCACTTTTTCATGTACGACCTGAAAGACGTGATGGTGGGTGCCGAGCTAAATTTTAAGTTCGGCGGTTGGCTGCGCGACATTGTGCTGGAATATATCTACACAAAATACCAGAGCGGCCCCATCTACCACGACCACTCGATGGGACTGCCTGATCATTTGGGCGGGCGAGACAATTTCTACAATCACTATATCTTTACAGGGTGGCAACATTGGGGGCAGGCTATGGGCAATCCACTGTACACATCGCCCATTTATAATGATGATGGCAGAATAGAATTTAAGAACAACCGGTTCGTGGCGTGGCATCTCGCCTTTGATGGCCAGCCCACGAAGCGCATAGGCTATCGGGCTATGATAACCTGGCAGACGGGGTGGGGCACTTACGACAAGCCTTACACTGACAAGAGACGCAACACGAGCCTCATGATGGAGACCACATACTGTTTTCCAAGACATTGGCAGATGAAGGCGGCCTGTGGCTTGGACTTTGGCACGCTGATAGGAAATAATTTTGGTTTTCAATTTACGGTTACAAAATCGGGGGTATTCAACTTATGAAGAAATTGTTTTTTGCGTTCGCATTGATATTGGTGGGACTGACTGCTTGTAGTGAATGGGTCGATACATCAAGAAACGGCAAGTTGGACGGCTTGTGGCAAATGACCCGCGTGGACACCTTGGCCACGGGAGGCATCCTTGAGACGACGGCAAACCGCGTGTATTATGCCGTGCAAGGCAACATGCTGCAGATGAACGCCACCGCGAATGGTGAGCGATATATCTTCAGGTTCTCGCTGAACGACAACAAATTGAAAATTTATGACGCGAGGATAAACGATCGTGAGGCTGGTGATGTGTCCGTGACCAACGTGGACCGGTTGAGACTTTACGGCATGAGCAAGCTGGAGGAATTGTTCGTGGTGGAGCAACTCACCAGCCAAAGGATGATTCTTAGAAGCGAGACGCTAAGACTGACGTTCAGAAAATATTAGGTTGAAAACCTGATGATGACGAAACCTCAGAATTTTTTCCCAAATACGATATTGATGAATGTCTTCACCAATATTTTCACGTCGAACCACCATGATCGATGCTCCAAATAATAAAGATCAAGCTCTAAGCGCTTGAGCATCTTTTCTATGGTATCGGTATAGCCATTGTACAGGGTGGCGTAAGACGTGACACCCGGGCGGATTTGGTAAAGGTAAACATACCTTGGGTCACGCTCGACAATCTGGTCTATATAATATTTTCGCTCTGGCCGTGGACCGATGAAAGCCATGTCGCCTTTAACAACATTCCATAGCTGGGGCAACTCGTCGAGATGGTGGTTGCGGAGAAAATGCCCAATCTTGGTCATTCTGTCGTCTTTGTCGTGCCCATACAGTTGCGGTCCGTGTTTCTCGGCATCTGTTCGCATGCTGCGAAACTTGTAGATGGTGAACGGTCGTCCAAAACGTCCGATGCGTTCTTGCCGAAAAATGGCTTGCCCACCATCCTCTCGCTTGACAAGAAAATAACAAATAAGAAATACAGGAGAGAAAATGATTATACAGACAATGGCTGTAAGAAAATCAAAGACACGCTTAACATTACGCTCAAATTCATTCATCCCATCGGGAATGAACCGTTTGTTGGCAATGTCGTCGTTGTATATAGTACTTGAAAGGATGTTGTCGAACATTGGATTAAGTTTGTAATATAACTTCTGTTAAAGTTTCTTATTGTTATAGTGCATTCTATTATATTAAAACACGAAAGGCTCATTTTTATTATATCGTTATCCATATTTTATTTGAATTTTATGGCTAATTTAGTCTTATCTTCGATTTGTTTTGCAGAGAGCAGTTAGCAACAGAGATGCCTTGTGTTTTAAGATTTAACAAGGTTTGTTTCATTGTTGTCCCAGTCCTTTATGATGTTATTACAGAGTTGAACCGCTCGTTGCGGATTTTTTTGTCTTGATATATTTCTTTAAGGAATTTGGGAGAAAGTAGTATAAACTGGAAAGAGGCTGTTTGGCCCATTGCCACTTCTGTTGATCTGGCAAATTAATTAAATAAAGAGGTTTCATGCTATATATTGGCCAAAGGGAACGCCTGAATTAGTTTGATTTACGGATCTGACATCAGTGGTAGCGGCAAGAAGACGAGAGTGGTTGCCAATACTATGAAAGAGATAGGGATTATCATTTTTTGACGTAGAATTTTCATTCAGAGTAACTTTGTTAAGTAGCAAATAAACAATTCTCAATACTATTATACATTTTTCTTGTGATTTTTTATAATTAATTCAATACCTTTGCACAAAAGAAATGTTAATGAGGATACTTCAGTTAGGCAAATTCTATCCAGTTTCTGGTGGTGTTGAGAGGGTGATGGTTGACTTGCTGCAAGGACTATCTGAGCAAGGCTTAATCTGTGATATGCTATGTTGTAATGCAGTGGTTGGAGCATCGCGACGAGTTTTGGAAGTGGCTTCGAATGCTCATATTATTTGTGAGAAATCTTTGCTAAAAAAATATTCCACAATGATTTCTATACAGATGATAATTGAGTTGAGACGTATTTGTCGCAATTACGATATCATCCATGTACATCATCCCGATCCAATGGCTGCGTTAGCATTGCTATTGTCGGGCTTTAAAGGCAAGGTGGTGGTTCATTGGCACAGTGATATTCTATCCCAGAGGTCTCTCCTACGGCTTTATATGCCCCTGCAAAATTGGCTGCTCAGACGTGCAGCGGTTGTAGTGGGTACCACTCCTGTCTATGTTCAGCAATCTCCACATCTACAGGCTGTTCAAAAAAAATGTACTTATTTGCCCATCGGTACTCATCCTGTGGTTTGGAATGATGAGAGAGTGGCACGGATTCGAGCCCAGTATCCGGGAAAGCACATTGTGTTTTCGTTAGGTCGGCTGGTGCGCTATAAAGGTTTTGAGTACCTTGTCGATGCGGCTCGCGAGCTTTCCGATGACTATGTAGTGCTTATTGGCGGCGGTGGCGAGTTACGGGAGAAACTTCAAGATCGTATTGATATCTATGGACTCAGTGATAGGGTAAAGCTTCTTGGACGTGTGCCAGACGAAGACCTGCCTAACTATTTCCAGGCATGCGACCTGTTTTGTTTGAGTTCTATTTTGAGAACTGAAGCATTTGCTATTGTTCAATTGGAAGCTATGTCGTGTGGTAAGCCTATTGTCGCCACTAACATTCCTGGGTCAGGTGTGTCGTGGGTCAATGCGCATGGTGTTTCGGGCTTGAATGTGCCAGTCGCGGACAGTCATGCCTTGGCCGAAGCTTTGGTATCAATAATGGAAAACGAGAGCCTCCGAAAGCGGTTGTCGCAGGGTGCATCGCGTCGTTATAAAGAGATATTTCAATTTGACGAGATGATTGATGGATGCCGCAAAATTTATCAGTCGTTGTTTTAGAAAGTTTCTGTTGTTTTGATTTTTACGTTTTATTGTGGATGCCGTTGCTCATAGATCACGTCTATTATACGCTTTGCCGCCATTTGATAGTTGTAGAGCTTGTCTATTTTTCCCCTAATGTGAAGTGCGTGGGGACTGTGATCTCGTATTTTCTCAAACAAGTCCTTAGCGTCTCCTGCCTTAAAAAAGGTGACAGGTAGGTCTCGATAGATTTCTTGGTATGCTGGTATGTTGGAGATGATGACAGGAGTGCCAAGATACATTGCTTCGAGGGGAGGAATTCCGAAGCCTTCGTAAAGCGAGGGTGAAACAAGTAGCTCAGCCTCAGAAACCATGTGGAAAACGTCGGAATTGCTGGCATTGGAGACAAAACGAATGTGTTCGTGATGGGTTTTAAGCACTTTTATAATATCTTTGTCTTTGGTTCGAAAGTCAAATCGTCCTATAACCGTGAGCTGTTTGGCAAGGCCGTTGCGGACCAAGAGGTCGAAAGCTTGGATGAGTGTACTTAAACCCTTATGTTTCTTCAGGTTGCCGAGAAAAACAATGCCCTTGCGCCATGTAGTTTCCAAGTGGTTATTTGCATAGTTTCTAAGTTCGTTGGAAATTCCGTTAGGCACCACCTTTATGGAAGTGTTAGTTTTGAAAGTGGACCGGATGCGCTCTTGCGAAAACTTAGAGACAGTGAATACAGTATTTGAGATGTAGAGAGCATGACGTAGATACAACTTTGTAATGAAGCGTTTCAGTCGGTTGTTGAAATGTTCGGTATCGAGCATTACAATGTCGTGGATGGTGGAGTAGGTAGGCACATGGATACCTAAGGGAACATTGAAGTTTGGCGTGTAGAATGCGTCACATTGGTTAATGATCCCGACTGGAAAAAATAATAGTTCTTTGAGGGAAAAACTACGATGGGTACAGGTTATGATTTGACAATGCGAATGGTATCGATAAGTTGCTAAATAGTCTGGGTTCCCAATGAGGACATACGAATGATCCGCATATTTTACCATGTAGTTCACAACGTTTTCGATGAAAGTCCCGATGCCACTGGAGCCGATCAGGCGGCAATCTATCGCTATTTTCATATTGGTTGTTTTTAATGTTTACGGTGGAACGGCAGGCGCTCTTTCAGTTTGGCGATGATCGAAGTCCAGTCGTATGAGCTTATTTCGTCATCTTTCGGAGTGGGTCGTTGGTCTATTACCTTTCTGATTACACTGATCCATTGTTTTCTATCGTAGCCTTCGATAGCCACAGCTCCGCTTTTTCCTTCTGTTATCTCGGCCATGGCCGAGTTTCGTGAGGTGATGACGGGACAGCCGCACGACAGGGCTTCCAATTGGGGCATGCCGAACCCCTCGTTCAACGAGGTCGATACGAAACTGTCAGCCATGTTGTAAAGCTTGACGAGATCGTCGTTAGGCACAAAATTGCAGAATACAACGCTCTCGCGAGGAAATCCATCCTGTTGGATAATGTCTTTTAAGGCAGAGCTTTTCCAGCTCATGCCGCCCACTACAACCAATTGCACTTTGGTGGTCTCGTAGATGTCAGGCATAAGCCCCAATAGATAGCCAAGATTTTTGCGAGGCTCTAATGAGCCTACAAAGAGTATAAAACGGTCGTTGATTCGGTATTTACTCTTGACAGCGGCTCGGTCTTCTTCGGTGAGCGAGAGGCGACGAAATAATGTACGGTTGACGGAGCATCCGGTGAAAATCTGTTGGCATCGCCGTTTGGGAAAATACTGTTGCACCTTTGAACGGGTATAAAGCGAGTTGGTCCAGATGAGGTCAGCCTTGCGTATCGAACGTGAGAAGAACAGTGCGTTAGATATTATATTGGTCCACTGCATGGTCGATTGATATTCAATATTGACCACATCGTGCACCACAATGAGCCGAAATAGATGTTGGGGCAGCAAGAAAGGAATGCAGGGTAGGGGTGAAAAATAAAGGTCGGCATTCAGTCTGCGCACTAACCATGGCATAATCAGGTTGAGCCAAATCAGATTGGGGAGTCGACGAAGGAATGGGGATCGGTTCTCTATGATATGGATATTGTTGGGCCAGCCGGTGGTATCTACCGTCTTGTTAAGTGGCTTCGGAATAGCCACATAAAAAAGATTTTCGGGGCTTGACGCTGCCCAGGCTTGAAGACTGTTTATTAGAAAAAACGTAATGCCGGCACTGCTGGTGACCAATGGCCGGCCATCGATAAGTACATTCATGATTGAAAGAGTTGGTGGAACAATAGTAGAGATGCCTCGTAGGCATACTTTTCGAGAAACAGTTGTCTCGCCTTAGGCTGAAATTTCCATGGATTGCGATACTTCTCAATGGCTTGAACAAACTCATCTGCCGTATTACATTCGGTGATGATTTCACTGTCGCCCTCATACCCTTCTAATGCATTCCGGGTACCGATGATATGCTTGCCATATTTCAAGGCTTCAGCTGTCTTCACTTTCATGCCTCCTCCCGAAGTGATAGGGATCAAGGCCACATCGGCTTCTTCATAGTATGGGGCGAGGTCTCGAACTGTACCATGAATACTTATTTTGTCTGACGGGGCTATGTCGTTGGCCAACTTGTCCATGCCTGCCCCCACAATCGTAAGGCGCAAATCGACGCATGGCACTACTGTTTGGCAAAACCATTTGATACCTTTGACATTCCCCGTGAAATAGCTACCTACAAAAACAGCACTGAGCGGTCTTGAAGTGGGTGCCTTCATTGCTTCCATGGTGGGTGCGTAGTCGTCGACCATTGTAATGGGAATGATGGCATTGGCCTGCCTGTAATAGAGCTTTTCTAACCGACTGGAGTCTTTCTGGTTGAGCACTACCACCTTGTCAGCCCATCGGCAAGCCCATTTTTCATTTTGAAAAGACAAGGGTATCCAAAAGAGATGTAGGTAGTCGTAGCTGTGAAGCGTTGTGGAGGAAAAAAAATCGTATTCTATGTTTTGGAAGAAGACATAAACCTTGGTCTTTGGGGCTATCTGCTTGATCTTCTTGGCAAGATAACCCAATTGCGAACTGTCTATGAAAAGATCCGTGATCTGTTGCTCTTTGACTATACGGATAATATCGTTGAGCACCGACTTTCGCAATCCGCCCATATAGCATTTCATGATTTCGGCCATTCTTACGAGCTTGTCGCGAATTTTTCGCTCAGCATTGTCAGGACGGATAATATAGGCAGTCACATTCTCTTGCCCGTAAATATCTTCAATGGCTTTCAAATTTCTTTTGGCACATTGTTCTCCACCAGAATAGGCGCTTTGATTGGCAAATGTCACGAAAAGTATTTTTCTCATGGTGTAAATCTTGGTTGAGGTCAGTATTTGGGCTCTTCGAAGGTTCGGTCGTATATATACTTTCTTTCCTGAAACGACTTGGTCTTGCCAAACAGCAAGTTCTCATATTGGTCTACTGGTTGATTAATGGTGACGGTTGTCTTCAGTAGGCAATAGACGCAGAGATATGCAATGAACAGACGTCGGTTGTTTTTGATGGCAAAACATTTAATGAGGTCGCCCCAGATAATCCAATAGGAGAACACGAAGAGCATGGCCAATCGCTTGCTGATTTCTGTAAATTCGCTGAACATGAAGCTACAAATGAAATATGTGATCAGTCCATTGATGAATATCTTGTTTGTGGGACGTATGCTGTTGAGTTTGTCATAATAGAGAAACACTAGTAAGCCAGTGATAAAACGCTCGATAAATCCCATGCCGAATCCTAATCGATTTCCGATCTCGGAATACACGTCGATTTTATTTTCAAGAAATGCTCCGCCGATGCCAAATAGGGAGATGAGTCTCATGAATATAGGAATATGAAAGATAAAAACGGCATTACACATTATCAATATTGTTAGATACCCCCATTTGTTCATTTTTCGATGGAAAAAAAAATATAATGGAATATAGACAAATGCAGAGAAATGGAATCCTACGGCCATCAGGCACATTCCGAAATATTGTAGAGGCTGGCGTTTTTCGAGGTGTTCTATAGCATTGAGGAAAATGAAAATGGCAATAGAATTACGCATTAGATTGATGGAAATACCAAAACCCTCAAATACCAAATACAGCACGAGGCATATAAAAATATTGTCGGTATATTTTCGGAAAAATGTAATTAGCAACCAAGTGTTGATGGCCGTGCAAATAAAAATAAGGAAGTGGAAATCGTTGATAATCCCTTTCGTTATCAGCATTAAGATGAGAAACAAGGGCTCTCGACTCTTGCCCAACTCATAGTGGAGCAGCAGATCTAAGTTGACATTGTCGAATTCTATGTAATAAGTGAGCCAGTCGGTAAATATAAAGCCACGAAAAGCAAAAAACACAAAATAAACGCTCACCCCCACAATTTTCAACTTATAGCAGAAGTCCTGATCATCACGCCTTTGATGCAACAACATGGCGAGGATGCCTAAAAATATGACCAATAGGCTGTAGGGTATTGAATATATCATGGTCTATGAAGCGTCACTTTTTCTTTTTTGATAATTGCGGGCGTGCCTGCCAACAAAACGTTGGGCGTGTCGAATGCGTGGGTCACGGTTGATTGAGCTGCAACGATGCTTCCATGGGCTATTCGGCTTCCTTTAAGCACCACACTACGCATCCCGAGCCAACAATTATTCCCGATCACTATATCTTGAGTGTCGTCCATGGACATATTTTTATCGAGATCTCTGACGGCATGCCAATCTGAATCCATGATAACAGTTTCCCACGATATGAGACAATTTTGCCCAATCTTGATATTTTTTCGACAGACGATAGCGCCTTCAGCCGTGTTGTTGACCCCATTGCCCAAGGAAAGAAGTGCGTCTGTCATGACGCAGATGCGGGCTCCCTGACCGAATGTGGATTTCCCATGGAGAGCGATATTCCCATCTATTTGGAGTATGGAACGGGAATATTTTTTGTCATAGATGCCTACGGAATTGAAACCGATAATCAGCCGAGTTGTTCCCTTGTGAGCCGAATGGATAGACATATGGCCTTTCAGTGAGATCAGCTTTGTGTTGAATCTCACCAAAACAGGGAGTCTAAATGCCTCCTTAAACGATGTGAGGCGCCACGAGACATAGAAACTTTTAGGCAAGGAGAGGAGCAGTTCGATAGACATTTACGATTTTTTTTTCTTCAAATAGTTTTTTCCGTAGAGAATCCATAATACATCAAGGAAGAGTCCGACGAGCATGAATAAGATTACCATGAGGCTCCTTGGCATGCTTGACGCAATATAAGGCATGATGGGTTTCTGTAGGATGGTGAAAGCCGGAGTACGTTCCTGTACCTTTGCTTTAGCTGCCTGCAACTGTGTATTCAGAGATGTGTAGGCATTATATTTTAATTGCATGTCGTTCTCAAGATCTTCCTGTTTGGCCTTAAAGCTCTCGAGGATTATATCGGTATTGGCGTCTGCGTATCCACCATAGGTTCTACGGGCTTTCTCATAGTCTTGCTTAGCTTTGACAGTGAGTGCTTTATAGTAGTTCATATCGGCTCTGGCCTTCTGCGTTCGGTAGTTGGTAATGTAGGTTTGAAGCCGGTTTTGTAGTGTGTCAGCCATGATGGCAGCCACCAATGGATCTTGATCGGAAACCGAAATAGATATCACGCTGGTCTTTTTATCGATGTTGCAGAGGATCTTTTTACTAATAGCGTTACAAAGATCATAGTCAATTTTGGAAATCTTAAAGCGGTCTTTTTGTCCTGCTTGTTCACTGGTTGATGTTTTCTTTTTCAGAAGATTGGCAACCCATAGCTTAGGATAGTACCAAAATGGAAACTTAGTTTCGTTCTGAATATGATCTTTATAGGAACGAATGGTGGGGTTGTCTTTGAGTCTCACGGGTGTGCTGAACAGACCTAAGAGAAAGTCTGTCGACTGGAAAATATCTGGATACAGTTCTGGGTAGATGGCATCCATGGACGATTTGCCACTGATATCAAATCCGAAAGAAGAGGCCATGTCCTCCAAATTGCTCGACAATCCCAGGCCACCGGATGACAATTCGGGAGCGAGTAACACGTTGGCACTATACTCTTTGGGTGTGCTCAAGGCAACAATAATCCCAATAGTCATCGAGCATAATATAAAGAGCAGAAGGGTTTTCCATTCTTTTAAAACTTTTCCGGCCAATTTCAACAGGTCGATTTCATGCGATATTTTGTTTTCTTCCATTTTTGTTTTTTTTAAGTAAAGGGAACATCCCACTTGCAATGGTAATTTAAATCACGATTTCTCTCTCCAATTGAACGAGCTGGCACTCCAGCAACAACGGTGAATGGCTTCACATCCTTGGTGACCACTGCACCGGCACAGACCACCGCCCCTTTACCAATTTTTACATTTTGCAATATCGTCGCATTGACTCCAATCCACGCATAGTCTTCAACCACGATGGGGAGAAAGACTCCTCTGAACTGTCGGGTGTTGTGATTGTGACTTCCTGTCATGATGTTCACATGATAGGATATAGATACATTGTCGCCAATTGTGATCCCGCCACGTCCATCGAGCAGGCAGCCTCTATTGATATGGGAGTATCTTCCTATTCTGATTTTCTGCGGAGTCATGATATAAACTCGCTTCATGATAATAGTCCCGTTACCTATTTTCATTTTGAGCATCTTCATAAAAGGCTTTCTGAGTTTCCAAAAAGGGATGAGTGGTAACCAGTCGTTGAGCAGATATTCGGTTCCAAATGCGACTATCCACTTGTAGGGTAGGCTCATTTTCAGTCGCTCAACCACTATATGCTTTTTGATTTTAAACTTGTCTATGCAGGAAAGAGGTCTTCCTGTGACGATTATTCTATTGTGTTTGAGGCTCTGCTCCAGTTGATTTGATATACCTTTTGTTAGGAAAATCTGAATTGTAACATTTGTTTTCTTAAACTTATAACCCTTGGAATAAAGTTTATAGATCATCAACCAATCAAGGGCAAAACCATATTTCTCTGCTTGAGAGACATCAAACAGATGTGTTTGATGCACGTCCGTTCTCACCAAAGACGATCCATGACGGTAAATTGGTCCATGCCGCATATCCTCAAGATTTTGAGATGCTTCTTGGAATATGTCCGTATCGTCATCTCGTTTGATACTGTTGCCATAGATAACAGCTACATTTTGAATGTCTGGAGTATATTTGATAGTCTTTTCCAACGACTGTTTCTCGGCAAAAAGATCACCACTATTGAGAAAGTTGATCCAATTTCCTGTTGCGTGTGCGATACCTTTGTTCATGGCATCGTATATGCCTTTGTCGGGTTCTGAGCACCAATAAGCTATCCTTTCTTCGTATTCGCGAATGATTTCGACAGTCCCGTCATTGCTACCACCATCAATCACAATGTATTCCTTGTTTTCCCACGTTTGTGAGAAAAAGCTTTCCATCGTCTCTCTGATATGTTTCGCATCATTAAAGACAACGGTGATTACGCTTATTTTATTGTTTTTGCTTATCAGTTTCAATGATTCCATATTCCTTGTGCTTTGTTTTGGATAAGCAGATGGCACTGATAGAGATGGATAATGGCCATCAGTGCATAACTTGCCGCCATAGCTATCACGATACCCTCTATTCCATGTTGTTTACCTACAAAAACAACCGCCACAAAATATATTACCGTGAAACTTACGGATGTAATAATTTGTATTCTGATTTTGTTTAAACCGTTAATCAGATAGGTTGCGCAGTTATTTAAGTTAAAAAAGCATACATAGGCCAATACACTCATAGAAACTGAAAGTGGAACCACGACTTTATTGCCTACCCATAAATAGTAAAAAGAGTTTCCTAACAACAACATGATCAGGCCTCCCATTACAGAGAGTAGCCAAAAACGTAATGATCGTTTAAAATTTTTTTCTATCCAAATCCAATCTTTTTTCACATAAGCATCTGTATAAGCATTCCACATGGGAGATATAAGAACTGTATAGGCTATGACCAAAAGATTGAAATACTTATAGGCAATGTTATATACAGTCACTTGTGATGGCCCACAAAAGCGTGTAATGAAAACATTGGCAGCTCCGAAAATAAAAAGGCAGCTTGTGATTTGTATGATAAAAAATCCTAATCCCTTGCTTATAACTTGCTTGCCTATGCTTCTGTCGAAATCTGCTAATGAAGGCTTGAGTTGTGGATAATGTCTAAATGTAGGAAAGATAGCGAATAGGTATATACAAGTATAAGTACCTGTATATACAAGCACTACATAAAGGAGGTTGCCGGTTGTGAATTTGGTTAGCAGGTATATAATGAGCAGGGAAATAACATTGCCTAATACATTCAGCAAGTCATTGAGTGCATATTTCTGGAGTGCCACGAAAACCAACCCGATATTTTTCAGCACAAAGTTGAGCAAGGTGAACGAAATGGCTACAAATAACGCATCGCGTAAAGTGGTGTTGTCAATGTGCGTGGTATTAAACAGCCAATTAAAATTCATTAATGACATTGGAATCTGTGCCATTAGAAATATAACGATTGCCACAATGGATAATAGTGAAAAAGTAGTGCTAATATATTTCCTACTTCTTTTATAGTCTCCATTTGATATAGATTCTGCTAGATAATTGCGCATGCCATTGCCTAAGCCAATATCGAAAATTCCTATCCAGAAAAGCATGGAACTGATAGTCATCCATATGCCGTATACTTCATTATCTAAGTAATTGATTGTAACTGGCACTATAAGCAAAGAGGTAAGTAGTCCGATAGACTTCAGCGCTCCCGAACCTAATATGTTGTTGCGTAGCATCTTGTTACGCTCATTCTTTGTTCTGATTATACTCATCAGATATACAGGTTGTTTCTCTATTTTGTCACGTTCGCTATCGTCGCGATCATCGCGGCGATACTGGCCATGCCGGTTCCAAGGCTCATGGTTTCTGCGATGCTCATCTTGCGTGAGATCTTGCTTGGAACCACGATCTCGCATCCTGGCTGGATTTTCGCGCCTTGGCTCACCTTGCTCACCATGCCGTTCATGTAGATGACGAAAGCCTTGCTCTTGTATGCGTTTTGAGAAAAACCGCCTGCGGCATTGATGTAATATCTTGGATTTTTTCCTTTTTTGTAAGCCACGGTGTTCGGATACATCACGGCGCCATTAATCTTCACGGTGGCGGTGTATTGGGGCAGAATGAGGCGGTCGCCAGCTCGCAGCGCGATGTTGGCGTCGCTCTTAGGGTTAGCGAGTGCCTTGTCAAGCTCTATGCCAACGGGGAAAGTGTTGGGCACCTCAAACTTCTTAAGCTGTGTCGATGATGCCTGTTGTCCTATTTGCTGTATATTGGCGGCGTTGTTGCTGCTCGACGCAAGCGAGAGGAGTTGTTGCTGCAACTGTTCTTGCTGCATTTTCAAGGCTGCTTCCATGCGTGCTCGTTCGGCCGTGTTTGGTATGCGTTCTAAGCGCGCCCCTTGGATATAGGCCATGTCTGTCACCCCACCTGCTGCCTGCAACAGGTCGGTGAGTCGCATGTTGCGCTTGTTTAGGGTGTATGTGCCGCCAAAAATCACCTCTCCCTCAATGGTCACGTTTTGTTGCTCTGAGTAGGCGGGGTTCTTGCGCACGTACACTTCGTCAAAGGGTTGTAGCACGAACCCTTGCTCGCCGTCAATCACGAAGCCATCTTTCAGCGCGAAACTGTAATTGCGTGCGATGATGCTATCTGTGGTTAGGGCTTTGGGGTTGTTCACCCTGCGAGCCACGTCCACTCTCACGGTAGACGCCGTCTCTTTCAGTCCGCCGGCTTGCAGCACAAAGTCTTCCAATGTCTCGTTATCGGCGTATTTGTATATGCCGGGGTATTGCACTTCGCCGTGTATGGTTATCGTACGCTCTGTCATGGCCTCTTGTTTCTTGGGTATGAAGAGCACGTCATTTTCTTTCAGTGGTATGTCTGCGACGCGACCGCTCATTATGCCATCCACGTCCACGCTTATCACTTTCAGCGTTCGGTCTGTTTTCATGCGGTGCATCACGGCTCGAGAGGTAAAGGCCTCCTCTGTCAATCCCTCGGCGTGTTTTATCAGTGTGCGCACGCTGTTGATACTTTCGCCTAATTGATACATCCCAGGTCTAAACACGGCTCCTTTCACCTCGACCGTGTTGTGGTATCGGGGCAATATGGAGTCCACGCTCACGCTGTCGCCATCCGCCACGCGAAAACTGCTCATGTCAAATTCTTCCACGTTGAATACCGCGCGCTCGCGTCCTGTCTTGCGATTTACGCGTACCGACTTGGTGTAGGCGTCGCCCGTAAATCCACCCGCGTATTTGAGCAGGCTTTCCACGCTCTCGCTCTTTTTCATCTCGTAGAACATGGGGCGTTTCACCTTGCCCGATATGTTGACCAAGCAATCGTATGGTCCCACGATGATCACGTCGCCATCAGCCAGACGCACGTTGCCCCTCATCTTGCCATTTAGGATATAGTCGTAGATGTCGCATACGCTTACCAATCGGTTGTGGCGATATATTTTGATGGCGCGTAGCGTTCCCATGTCGTTTGTGCCGCCTGCCATGTACAGTGCGTGAAACACGCTGGCAAATGCTGACAAGGTATAGGTGCCGGGTGTTTTCACCTCGCCCATCACGTTGATGGATATGGTGCGTGTCTGCCCCAGAGAAATCTTTATGTGGCTGCTTTGGTATCTCGTGCCCAACATGCTGCGTATACGGCGGTTGGCTTGGGCCACGGTCAGTCCGCTCACTTGGATGGGTCCGTAGTTTTCTATCACTATATCGCCATCTGGCGATATAGTGGTATCTATCGTTTTTTGCGACGCACCGTATATGTCTATAATCACCGCGTCGCCCGGTCCCAGCCTATAGTTCTGGGGGGTGGCGATGTTCATGGCTGGTTCGAAAGTCAGGTCCTTGTTGTTAAAGACGTCGCGCCCGAAAACCTTGTTTTTTTCTTGTTCCTTGTGGCTTAGGATGTCTCTCAGCAGTTTCAAAGAGTCGGTGGGGGTCATATTGTCGAGCGCCACCTGCATTTGCGTGAAGTCAGGGTCGTATTCGTTGTATTGCGCTTTCCACTTTGTGTTTCCTTGCAGTCGATGGGTGGTGGTGGTGGCGCGTTTCTCTGTTTCTGTCTCCGTGGCCTGTTTGTCGTATTCCTTGTCCTGTGAGTTGTTGGCGCGCATGCGGCTCTTTCCCTTGGTGGTCTGGCTCGCATCCCCCAAACCATCGTTATTCATCATGCGCTTATATTTTTTCTCAACGCGTCGCATTTGCGTTATATCCACACCGCTCTGCATCAGCTTTGTCACTATCTGTGCCCGCGAGGTTCCTCTTGCTGTTTCTTTCTGCACAAATTCGGCTACTTGCGAGTCGGTCATGGACGATTGTGACCATAAACTTAATGGCAATAAGCTCAACAGTATGATACAAACGATGTTTTTTTTCATTCTTATTAAGTTCTTAATTATAATTTAAACTTTCTTTTTATCAAAATATTGTGGGCGTTGTGCAAAGTTACGACAAAAAAAATTGCAACGAAGCAAATCTGATATGTTTTTGTATCACTTCTAACTACAAGGTTTATATGCGCTGGGTGTATGATGATGGCAAAACTATAACCAACAAGAGCAAAAGCTATCGTATATTTTTCTTATACGATGCCTTTGCTCTTTGAAATTTAGTGTGTGTCGTATGCGCTCGCCACATATCATGGTGGGCTATCAGCCCATTGGGTTCCATGTTATGAGTGCGGTTTCAGCCTATTTGCGTTTGGCTCGATCTTGGCACATGTCGATGAAATATTGGTGCACGGCGGTCTCATCACTTAACTCGGGATGAAACGACGTGACTAACTGGTCGCCCTGTCGCGCGGCTACGATGTGTCCGTCTACGATGGCCAAGACCTCGCAATCTTTGCCCACCTTGTTTATATATGGTGCTCTGATGAAGACCATCGACACTTCGCCCACGCCTCTCATCTCGGCTCTTGTCACGAAGCTGCCGAGCTGTCGGCCATAGGCGTTGCGTCTCACGTCTATGCTCATGGTGCCCAAATGCTCGCCATCAAGCATGATAAGGCCAGCGCAAGTGCCAAACGTGGGCAGGCCGTCGATGATGTCCTGCCTGATGGGCTCGTACAACCCCAAGTCGCGAACAAGCCTCATCATCGTGGTGCTCTCGCCCCCCGGTATCACAAGTCCGTCCTTGGGTTGCCGCCAGTCTGACAGGTTTCTTACCAAAAAGGTCTCGATGCCCATTTTCTGAAGCGTTTGCTGGTGTTCGGCAAACGCTCCTTGCAGTGCTAAAATGGCTATTCTCATTTTCCTCTCTCGGCCATCAGTATTTGTATCTCGCTCTCGTTGATGCCCACCATAGCCTCACCGAGGTTCTCGCTCAGCTCGGCCAGCATCTTGGCATTGTCATAGTTTGTCACGGCCTGCACGATGGCGCGAGCTCGTTTCTCGGGATCACCGCTCTTGAATATGCCGCTGCCCACGAACACGCCCTCGGCTCCAAGTTGCATCATCAAGGCTGCGTCGGCGGGGGTGGCCACGCCTCCGGCGGCAAAATTGACCACTGGCAACTTGCCGTTGTCATGTACATATTCCACCAATTCAAACGGCACGCGCAGCGTCTTGGCAGTCTCGTACAGTTCATCGTGGTTAAGTGAGGTGATGCGGCGTATTTCGCTTTGCATCATGCGCATGTGGCGCACGGCCTGAATGACGTCTCCGGTGCCGGGCTCGCCCTTGGTGCGTATCATGGTCGCGCCTTCGCTAATGCGTCTCAGGGCCTCGCCGAGATCCTTGGCGCCACATACGAATGGTACGCTGAATTGGCGTTTGTCTATATGGTAAACATCGTCGGCCGGAGAGAGCACCTCGCTCTCGTCTATGTAGTCTATCTCGATGGCTTGCAATATCTGCGCCTCCACGAAATGGCCTATGCGGCATTTAGCCATCACGGGTATGCTGACGGCCTCTTGGATACCTTTGATCATGTGTGGGTCGCTCATGCGCGACACGCCACCAGCTGCCCTGATGTCTGCTGGGATGCGCTCTAAAGCCATTACGGCGCATGCGCCAGCGTCTTCGGCTATGCGCGCTTGCTCGGGGGTTGTCACGTCCATGATCACACCGCCTTTGAGCATCTGTGCCAAGTTGCGGTTAAGAGTTGTTCTATCTTCCATTGTATGATTGTATTAATTTATGGTTTGTCCGCAAAGCTAAACATAAAAAAAGGAACGGCATAACGGTCGTTCCCTTATCGTAAAATATTGTTCCGAAAATCACAAGTCGCCCAATTTGTTCCGGTATGCGTTGGGCGGACAATTGGCGTTCGCGCCGAAAAACTTGCTGAACATGGCCGGGGAGGAGAATCCCAACCGATAGGCCACCTCGCTGACCGACAGTCTCGTAGCGCCCAACAGGCTCTCGGCTTCCGTCATCAGGTAGTCGTCGATGATTTGTTTGGGCGACTTGCCCACCACCTGCGAGGTGATACGGGCGAGGTATCTCGGCGTGATGGCCAGCTGGTCGGCGTAGAAGGCCACGCCGTGGGCCGTGCGGTAGTGGGCCGCAATGAGCGTCATGTACTGGTTGTAGAGGTCGGCGGGCCGAAGTCCTCCTCCGTGTGGCTCCACGGCATAGACCACCTGCGAGTGCAGATAGTCGTGGGCTAATCGGATGGCCGTGGCAATGTCGTCGCCCATGGCCAGTCGGGTGGCGACGGCCGACGATAGCACACCGCCCACACCGTGACGCTGCCAGCCCTCGGTGTTTTGCGAGGTGAAAAACTGCGGACGGCCCGCTCCGTAGAGTAGGGTGGTGAGCCGGCCTTGCGTCTGGTGACCGCCACGCAGGAGAATGGCCTCGGCTCCCATCTCCTTCAGTGCCTCGGCGGCCGCCGTCATGTCGTCGTCTGAACGGATGGCACGTCCCAGTAGCAGCTCGGCCTCATTGCAGCGTAGGATGAGAAGCGTGGCCTCTGGAACAAGCTCTCGCCGCCACGCGTCGACAGCGTCGTCGGAGAGGAGCCGCTGGCCACGCGAGCTGACGATGCCAGGCACGAGCACAGTCCGCGGACATCCGATGATCTCACGCCTCAGGGCGCGGATGGTCGCGGCATCGCGCACCATGCCTACCTTGGCGGCACGGGGATGAAGATCCTCGACGATGGCCTTCACTTGTCCCACAACCATGTCGCACGGCAGGTCGAGCAGGCTGCGGATGCCGCCGCTGTCTTGCACGGTCATGGTGGTGATGGCTGTCAAGGCGTTGCCGCCAAGGGCCGTGATGGTCTTGATGTCGGCCTGTATGCCGGCCGCGCCCGTGTTGTCGGAGCCGGTGATGCTTAGCACTGAAATCATTGGTTTCATGGTGCAAAGATAGCAAATCCTATATGGAAAGCCGCTCTTTCCGCCGCCAAAAATTGGCACTATGCTCACGGGGCGGTTGTCTGTGTGCTTGATGTGGCTGTTCCGTCAAAAGCGTGGATAAAAAAATAACGTTGAAAAAAACGGATAAAACCATTCTGTTTTTAGCTTTTTTGCAAAAAGACAAGGCAGGGGGGCGGAAAAATGGGCAAAAAATGACAATTTGGCAAAGCGCTTGAAGACAGAGACTTGTGCTTTCTTAACAAAAATCGGTGTTGCCATTGCTATCCAATCGCACAGTGATTAGATAGCAATGGCAACGCGATGGGATAGTAAAGGCTCGCCGTTTAGGTCTTTGTCGCATGAAGAAAAAGCAGTAAAGGGCAATCTTGAGTCCGTTTTTTGAGTGATTTTTGGGTAAAAATCGATGGATTTTCCACGGAAATTGTCTTGTTCTCTTCGTTTGGAAGCTCGCCTCTTGCCTTTCCGAAGCTATTTGAATCCATTTCGTAACCCCTGAAAATTCGGAATTATCCTGACATTTCCCAGCTTTTGACATGCCGACATCGCAGCCTATTCCGCTCTCGCGGCGCATCGGGCATCGACTATAGTTTTAACGTAAAGTTGTAAATATTCAAGATAGAAGTGCAATTTCGGGGTGTTTTATTTTGTCTTTTCGCTTGTTTGTACTATCTTTGCAAATTGGAAAATGGCCGAAATGAGGATAATGTCCATGAAATGATGGCAAGCGTCGTTCGCACTAAAGGCCATGCAAACACGTAGAATGCTGATTTTTCAGTAGAACACGATGTATCGGGGTTGACTGGATTTGACAGCAGGATGAGATGGTACGTAAGCACGCGGAGCCTTGGTAGCTTGCTCCTTAATCTGAGCTGTCAAAAAATTAATTGGCGAAAACAATTACGCTCTCGCTGCCTAACTGAAGAACAGTAAGTTACTGGCTTAATTCCGTCACAAGGTGATGGAACGAGACATCGCTCCAAGGATGTTGTTCCGAATCTGAGGGTTTAGCGGTGCAGGAAAATCGGAAATAGCTTTTGTAGGCCTCGATGCAAGGGTGAAATTTAGAGGATAAGGTGCCGGTTGGTGGTCCAGGTCTTGCCGTCACACGAAAATCGAAGGCTGGAATAAACGTGTAGAAAGCGTATGATTTCCCTGTTTGGACGCGGGTTCGACTCCCGCCAGCTCCACTTTTAGGATAAGGTAGACCAGTAAGGAAGAATGCTTGAAATTAACCCTGTGTGTGGCTAATTTCAAGCATTTTTATTATTATATATATCCTGACAGATTGTGCCATGCGATATAAAGGCATCCTTGTTTTGTAATTGGCGCGTACGATAAGCCCCGTCTCCGCGCATGTCGCGAAAAACGGGGCTGTGTGTTTAAAATGGTTTAGATCAGATGGCGCTTGCTCCGCCGCAAGCTTTATTATTGGCCAAAACTATAAACATCTGTAATGTTATGAATGATATTTACGCCTTGAAGATGTGGTCTGCATAATTGCCATTTGCTAAGTTGGGTGTCTTGAGCTATTATTGGCACTTAATTGGTTGTTTTAAGAGACCTTTATTTCTCTCTCTTTCCATCCAGTACGACAGGGATGTAACCTTTGATAAGTTCAGGTTTAGGCTTGCCATCCACAAAGACGGAGGCGATGACTATCTGAATTTGGATTCGTTTTTTGGCTGGGATATATCCACCGAAAGAACCACTGATATTGATATAGAATAGTATTTTTAGGTGATGAGCCTTGCCCTCATACGTCGTGTTATATTCTAAAGGTTTGGGATTGACAGTAAAGAGCAATGGGTCGCTCTTCCGTATGTCTATCATGCAGTTTAGAGCTTGGGGTGGGAGTGTGGCAAGAGCGGCACTTATCTCTTTGTTAGTTATGTTCTTGACCAGTGGGGCGGTCGGAAAATTATTGATGCGCATGGTGGAGTCTGTCAGCATTTCCCATTTGACATCGACGGAGTCTAATTTTGACGCGGTGGTGGAAGTTGGATTTTTGTAAACCAACTTGCCAGTGTAGTTACCTTTAATTTGTTGGAAAGCTGCCGCCTTTTGTTCTTTGGTCAACACTGTCGGCTCATCATTGCCAATGCAAGATGTGAACGTCACTGCTGCACATGCGCAGCAAGCGAGAAAGATAGATCTGATAATTTTCATGTTTTAACGATGTTTATTAATTTGTTTTTTCCTGTTCGTTAAATGCTTAGACTGTCTAAATCTTGCATGTCTTGGTAATTTTTTTTGCTGGGAATACAGCGCGAGACATAAGTATATTATAAAATTCACCTTAATAGCTGCCCTACGAGGGGGCCAATGGCATGAGTTTTGAAAAAGTTGCGCTATTTGATGTTCAGCCGAATACCTACATTGACATTGCCCCCCAAAGGTTTATCAGTGTACGAGGATTTGATATCGCTTTGATTTTTAAAATAATATTCTAATCCTGGCTCAACGAAAACGCTCATCATCTTTACTGGCTTGTATGCCATTCCGGCGGCGGCGTGTGCGCTGAATAATAGTTTATGTTCGCTTAGAGTTTTTGAGATGGGAGGAGCGGTACGGTCTATATCAACGCATTTCGTGACGCTTTTTCCCTTGACGAGCTTCTCAACTTCAGCCCCAGCTTTGACATATATATTAAAATAATTAGACTGCCACAAAGAGTAAGTGACACTGATGGGTATGCCGATATAATGCAGGGTTTGCTCGGTCGTTTTGGTGGAAACGACCGTTTCTTCGGTGAAAGTGGAGATTAGTTTGCTATAAGTCAATCCGGACAGGATGCTCCATCGATCATCAATCATGTACTGAGCTGATACGCCTATTTTGATGGGACGATGGTGATATTCGCGTTTCACAGGCGGAGCGCTAATGGCGGACATGGATTTATTGTTGTCATCCCCGTTTACTGGCTCGCTTGCAAAATGGGTCATGCTGGTGGTATACATCATGTCTGTACCTCCGCCCGTTTGATGATGGGGTTGCCCCATATAGTATGCTGTAAGTTGCCATGTATCGGCATGACGCAATGTGTTATGCCGGTTGGTAGAATATTGAGAGCGATAGTGTTGAGATTGGGGTAGGTCGTTGCCCATAAAAGTTTGGCTGGCGTTATTCTGATCGACAATTTTGGCATCTCCCTCATGCTTTAAAGGTATTTGGACCACATCATGGTCAATGTCAGACTGGGCTAAAAGAGTCTTGCCCTCGTAGTTGGTATGCGCTGATGGGCTTTTTCTCATGGCAAATTTTAGACGTGACACCATTTTCCCTAAACTCTGTGCCATATCTTTTTTTTCGTTTTTTTTGAGTTGATACCCAGCGTCATTGATAGCTGTGGAAATTACATTTGCGGTAGCATTTTGGGATGTACCGTAATCCCAAGTCTTTTTTCTCTCGCACTTTGCCTTGTCTGCCATAGTGCGCTCGCTCTTATGATAGTGATGTAGATAGCCTATCGCGCTTACTCCAAGAAGAACTAACGCGCTTGCGGCCACTGCCATTTGTGGCCAAGACACCGCGTGACTAATCTTTCGTTTGGGCTGAGCTGGTACAATGCCACGGGCCAACATCTCTCGTTTGATATCGGCTAATAACCCTTCGGGCGGAGTCTTCACGTATTCCGTCCCAAGGCGTTCAAGGTCTTTCTTCCATTGCTTTTTCATTGTTTGCTTCGTTTAAAGTCCAAAATTAGTTTAGCCAACATGTTTTTGGAGCGGTGTAATTGAGACGCGGAGGTGTCTGGCTTAATGCCTAATATTTTCGCTATCTCCTTGTGCGACAAACCATCAATGATATATAGATTGAGCACCGTTCGGTATCCTGCTGGTAATTTCCCGATAAGTTGAGCCATCGTTTCAGTGTCTATTCCATAAGTGGCGGGCTCTTCATCAGGCAAATCGACCGGTTCATTATCGAGTGATGTCAAAGGGAACTTCTTTTTCTGACGCAGTGTTTGCAGGCTTTCATTGATCACAATACGGGCCATCCAAGCCCGTAACGAACCTTGGCCACGATATTCAAAGTGGTCTATCCGTGTGAAAATCTTGATAAAAGACTCTTGCAACACATCTTTCAACTCAGCGTCTTCCGCAATGTAACGAGCACAAATGCCCGTGAGATATGGGGCAAATTCGGCGTACAATTTATTCATCGCCAAGACGTTGTCTTCGCGAAACAGGTTGATAATATCTTCCTCCTTGCCAGTTTGGGTGTACGTCATGAATAGTTTTTCTGTCTTCTAAACGTCATAAGACCGTAAAACTTGCATAGTTTTTAAACAAATTTGCAGTCTAACGGTATTTTACGCAAGTTTCGGATTAAGATATGAACGTTTATTTTTTCATAAAAAAGCTTTGGTATTTCCGTATATCACAGGAAATGAATAGATAAGATTTGAGAAAATATTACTCAAAAAATCAAATCCATGAAAAAAATTACCATTAGAAATCCGCAATTTTTTCAGTGAAAAACGTCGTATTGCCGTTATGGACACATTCATGCGCCTACCTTGAAAACGCTAACTTGGATTGCCGCAGTCATGACGGAATGAAACATGAGAGGAACTGTCAGTTCATAAATCTTCACGTGTTCCAAATATCAGTGATGCATCCATTCTTTGTCATAAAAGGCTTCTCACATTACAACGGCTCTGTGCTAATCAGTATGCTTGGAAGAAAGAAACACATATTTGCCTGCGGTACTAATAGCGTATGACACCTACCTTGCCAAGACTGACTTGCGCATGGAAGCCATTGGAAAGATTTTCTCGCTTGTGCACCAGAAGTGCATTCTCGGGGATAGGGCTCCTTATGCTGTGTTAGAGCGATGGTCGCACACAGTTCATTCTTGACTTCTCGCTTCGTGGTGAGAAAGGAAACTAAAGAAAAGAAACTTTACGTGATGTTTGACAAAATTACTTAGGACGCTATTGGGGCTTTATTCATAAAAAAGGTATGCCTATTTTGACGCCCCCTCGTGTGGATTTGTGTAATATTGATTTTATGTTATTTAGCCGTTATCAAATATGCTTGGTTGCACGCCAAATATTAATCATGAAAGCAATAGAGGTTTATCAACTCATGCTATCTATTTTCATAAGAGAGTCTGTGATAATGTCTGCGCCAGCCAACCGCAGCTCGTCTACAGTACCATTACCGTAAGTGACACCACATGTTCGGCATCCCGCACGCTTACCCATAAGTATGTCAAAACTCATATCGCCCACAACAAGCGTATCTTTTGCGCTGACACCAAGCTGCTTCAGTGTTTTCAAAACCGGGTAGGGGTCTGGCTTAGCAATCTTCACGTCATCTGCTCCTAAAACCAACGCAATATAATTGTCAAGTTTCAAGTCGGACACAAATGCTGCAAGCGTGGCATGGCCACGGCTGCTTGCCAATGAGATGAGAATGCCATCATTATGCCATTTCTTGATGGCCTCAATAACACCGGGGAACACGTTCACCTTGTAGTTCTTGTTTTTCTCATGGAACAGACGATGGTAAGTTTCCACACATAGTCTGTTCTGTTCGTTAGAGAGAGGCATCATGGCCCTGAAACTTTCAACCAGTGGTAAACCGATGGTGCGTCGGCATTGCTCCTTAGAACGTTTGGGCAAACCGAGCGTACAGAGCGTTGTTTGCAATGTGTCAATTATAATCTGGTTGGTGTCGCCAATGGTACCATCAAAATCAAGTATAATCAGTTTGTACATGTCAATTGGTCTAAAAGATTTTCGCATCCATCTTCTATCAAGTCGAGAGCCAATTCAAAGTCGCTGTCACCACCATAATATGGGTCGGGTACGCTCTCGGCATCTGTATAACTTTTAAAATATGTTTTCATGCGCAGCACTTTGTCGCGCTCGTCATCGTCAGTTGCCATGGACCTAATGGTGCGATAGTTGTCTTCGTCCATAGTGATTATCATATCGAACTTTTTGAAATCGCTCTCAGCATCAAACTGTCTGGCGTGGTGAACAAAATGGTAACCACGTGCTTTGCCGTGGAGTCTCATGCGTTTGTCGGGCAGTTGCCCAACATGCCAGCCGCCAATGCCCGCAGAGTCTATGTAAAACAAGTTGGCAAGTCCGCGATTGTCGACCATCTTTTGCATCACGCCTTCAGCTGCCGGAGAACGGCATATATTGCCTAAGCAAATGAAAAGAATTTTGATTCTTTTTTCTTTCATTATTCGTTTATAGTGGGATTGCTGTGGATGTTAAATGTGGTGGGGTGGTGCAAAGATACCAAAAAACAGTGAGATCAATAATGTTTGAGACAGAATATTCACAGCAATAACGTTTGTTTTACAATCGTAGGATGTGCCTCTGGTTGCTTCCGGTTTTTTTATTTATGAGCTATCTATCAATATCTTATATTATTATGGACTTGGTTTGGAATTGAAAACGAATTGTAATCATTTAGTATGAGAATTACAAAACAAGTGTAACGATATTGACATTATTAGATAGTAAATTTGCAGCAGTGTAAAAACTGACAACTACAAGTATTCATCAACACTATAATAAAAGATGGAAAAAGGTTTATTCACTTTTTTGGTATTAACGCTTATGGTGCCTTTGGGAGACTATTTTGGCGAAGACACGATTTTGCCCAGTAACTTTGATTGGCGTGAGCAAGCACTCACTACCAATTATACTGTTACGGGAAAAGTGAGTTGTAATGGCGAAGGTGTCGTGGGAGTGGAGGTCTCGGATGGAGTAGAGATTGCGGTGACAGATTCGAACGGGGTATATCGACTGAATTCGAAGAAAGAGTTAGGTTATGTTTTTGTGTCAATACCAAGTGGTTACGAGGTGAGTTTGGATGGGAACTCACCTCTTTTTTTTAAGTATCTGGATTCAAAAAAAGATAAATCTGTAGAAGAGGCCGATTTCGAGCTAAATAAAGTGGACAATGAAAAGCATGCTGTTTTGGCTATGGCCGACTTTCATTTGGCTGCTCAAAACGATGACATCAAGCAGTTCAGAAAAGTGGCCGACGATATCAACAGCTCTATTTCAGATCTTAAACGTCAGGGTTATAAAGTTTATGGGATAAGTTTGGGGGATGAGAGTTGGGATATTTATTGGTATAGTAATCATTTCACTATCAGAGAAGCTAAGGAGCAGATGAAGATAATTAAAGCCCCAGTGTTTCACAATATGGGAAACCATGATGGTAATCCGTATAAACAAGGTGATAGAGCTTCGTCTCAAAAGTTCATTGACGCATGCGGCCCCAAATACTATTCTTTCAATCTTGGCAAGGTACATTACGTTGTATTAGACAATACCGAGTATATCAACGAGAACGGCAGAGAAGGTCATGTAGGTAAAATAAACTTTCGCGAGTCCATTGAAAGTCAGCAGATGAACTGGCTAAAAAAAGATCTTGCGCTCATAGACAATAGTCATACGCCTATTGTCATTGCGATGCACTCGCCCATATACAAACATCCCAACCTTAAAAACGGAAAAGAGACATGTGATTATCTCCTTAAAAATGGTGGGGAATTAGAGGAGGTACTACGTAGATTTGATAACGTGCAAGTGCTTTCCGGACATCTTCACAAAGCTCATCATTTGCAACAAACGGCTCATATTATTGACCATAACACACCTGCCATCTGTGGTACATGGTGGTGGACAGATAAATTAGCGGGTAATTCTGTTTGCCAAGATGGTTCTCCGAGCGGTTACGGTGTGTACCTTTGGCAAGGCAATCAAGTGAAATGGTATTATAAAAGTGCTGCTCATTCAAGAAGCTACCAGTTCAGAAGTTATGACCTGAACACCACGTGGATCGCTCCAAAGAGTTACGCTCCTAAGTTTATTAAGGATATGACGCAATATGCGCATAACTATGCCACACGCCGAAACGATAACAAAGTGCTTATCAACGTGTGGAACTATGACCCCGAATGGATTGTAGAGGTGAGTGAAAATGGAAAGAAACTTGATGTAACGCAGGTTCAAACGTACGACCCATTACATATCATTTCGTATGATGCCATACGTGTTAGGAGGGGTGGAGCACGCTTGGTCGATTTCCCAACAGTTCCTACAAGTCATATGTTTATGGTGCAAGCCAACCATCCTAACACCACACTACTCATTAGAGTGACGGATCGTTTTGGAAACATTTATCAAGAAAAAATGATGCGTCCCAAAGCGTTTCATACAATGATGAAATAGGAGAGAATAGGTAGTAAATAATGATAATATTATGTACGATTAGTGTTTTGATTGTACGTAAGAGACCAATCTATCAGTCCGATCACCGGCGCCTCTGTAATAAACCAATGCCTGATAAGTATTTTGCGTTTGGAAAAAATTTCCTTCGGATGGAACTAACACAATCTTTCCATTGGGTTGTCGGAGAACATATTGGTAATTATAATAACCTTGCTTTAGCAAAACGTTAGCCTGATAGAGCTTGTCGGTGTCGTTCCAAGTCATTTTGTATTTGGGCGATAGGTGGTCATTGGTCCATGCTCCATTGAGATAGACCTCGCCCTGAAGACGTGGAGATACAAGACAAAAATGTGTCACAGCATACTCAGAAGTAACGTCGTTATCGTAATTATCTGATGTTCTGGGATAAAAGGCTCCGTCCGCATCTCTGTTATATACATAATTGGGGCGTGGAGTGTCTTTCCAAACTGTGGCATGGTATGTATGTCCATCCCATGACACGCTTTCCAATCCCATCGTGGCGTGGTTCATGTCTAACATTTCGAATTTGCGAAATTCGTTGCCACCATCGAAGATCAGGTCTTTATTGTGACTCCATGCCATCCCATTGGGTGTGATGTATTGTGGTTTGACGTTGCGCGCGGCAGTGTGCCAAAGCCCATTTTGCAACACCACGGTTTTTATTTGCGTTGATGGGTCGGTTACTTTTGTATTGCCAAAATCCAACTTCATGGAAACCTGCTGGTACTTATCGTTTATTCCCGCATCTGTATTAGCAGACACCTCCATGCTGAGTTTCATCATGGGCTCCACCACCATGAAGCAAGCTGTAAGTACGGTCGAGTCCTCGTTTTGCTCGTCGTATATGATAACTTTGTAGTTGCCACTCAATTTTAAAATACATTTCTCATTAGGTATGCGCAACGTGTAATGGGTGTAAAGCTGGTTCGTGCCTTGGGATTGCCTTAAATTCTCGATGACATTACCCTGCGCAAAGCCCTCACAATAATCGCTCTCGAAAATTCCCGAGGAAGTAGACCAGTCTGCGTCGCAGTGTTCCACTTTGTAAATGTAGCGATGGTAGTTGTGTGTCAGGACGTCAAACGATATGGTTATGGGGGTAGGTTGCCCTAATTCTATGACAGGCATACCCATCCAGTTTTCGCCTGCCATTACCTGTAACGAGGCTATCTTGGGGTCTGCCACGTTGTTTCGCTGTCCAAATGACATGAGAGTCGCGTTCGCCAATAATATGACAAAAAGAACCAGTTTGCTCATAGTAATAATGCGTTGATGACACAAATGTAATAAAATAAATGTAGAAGCAAATTATTTTTTGCTTTTATCATGGCCTGAATGTCAAAATAACGCCTTCCCCAAATTCAGGGAAGGCGTTTAATAAGTGTCTCTTTGTCCATGAGCATCATCATGCCTTGCTGTCAAAAAGCTATTGTTTCAACAATCCCTCCTTGGCCTTAACGCTGAGACATTGGCGTTTACAAAACGATGAAGACAATGGATTGACACCCAATCAACCTTTGATAGCGGCTACGCCAGGAAGTGTCTTTCCTTCAATGGCTTCGAGCATTGCACCGCCACCGGTAGATACGTAAGACACCTTGTCAGCCAAGCCAAATTTGTTGACGGCCGCCACGGAGTCTCCTCCGCCTACGAGAGAGAATGCGCCATTCTTCTGAGTGCTCTCTGCCACGTACTTGGCGATCTCGCCAGTACCATGCGCGAAGTTCTCGAACTCGAACACACCAACAGGTCCGTTCCACAAAATGGTCTTGGAGTCAAGAATAATTTTTTTCCAATTGGCCAAACTCTCTTCGCTTGCGTCCATACCTTCCCACTCGTCAGGTATCTGGTTTATTGGAAACTTTTTGCGCTCGGTATCGTTTGAAAATTCTTTACCGCAGATGGTCGCAACCGATAAAGAAAGATTTACTCCTTTCTTCTTTGCTTCCGCTAAAACATTAAGAGCTTCGGGTATAAGGTCGTCTTCGTGCAGGGATTTGCCGATTTTTCCACCTTGTGCCTTGATAAAAGTATAGCCCATGCCACCGCCAATGATAAGATTGTCTACTTTGTCAAGCAGGTTTTTAATCACACCGAGTTTTGAACTGACTTTCGAGCCGCCGATAATGGCGGTGAAAGGGTGCTTGGCATTTTTCAAAACGCTGTCAATAGCGGAAACTTCTTTTTCCATCAAGAACCCCAACATTTTGGAATCTGCGTCAAAATAGTCAGCTATCACCGCCGTAGAGGCGTGCTTGCGGTGAGCGGTTCCAAAAGCGTCGTTTACATATACGTCCGCGTACGAAGCCAGTTTCTCAGCAAATTTCTTTTGCGACTCTTTCATTTTTTTTGCTGCGGCGTCGTATTCCGGAGTGCCTTTTTCTAAGCCTACGGGTTTCCCTTCCTCTTCAGGATAGAAGCGAAGGTTCTCCAACAGCAGGGCTTCGCCCGGGGCGAGAGCCTTGGCCTCAGCCTCGGCATTGGCACAGTCTTTGGCAAACTTGACCTGCACGCCAAGTCGTTCTGACACGGCATCTACGATCTGGCACAAGCTAAGTTTCGCGTTCACCTTGCCCTTGGGCTTGCCCATGTGACTCATCATGATAACGGAGCCACCGTCATCCAATATCTTTTTCAAGGTAGGGAGAGCCCCGCGGATACGTGTGTCGTCTGTCACTTTGCCATTCTCATCCAATGGCACGTTGAAATCTACGCGAACGATAGCCTTTTTGCCGGCAAAATTAAATTGTTCGATTGTCATACTTTACAATATTTTATAGTGAGATAAATGGTCTTTTACTTATTGCAAAGTTACTTATTTTATATGATAATCTGAAGAGACAAACGTTGTTTTTTATCGTTGTCGCTCAATAATTAGCTTTTTGTTACGTCTGTGTCGCAACGAATGGGGCAAGTGTTGGACTGTGCGACCGTTAGTCCATGTATATGGTCGTGTCATCGATACCAGCCTCGGCAAGGGCTTCTCGGCGTTCTCTGCACGTGCCGCACACGCCACAATGAAATTCCTCGCCTTTGTAGCAGCTCCATGTCTCGGAATAATCTATTTTCAGAATCTTGCCTCGACGCGCTATGTCCGCCTTGTTTATCCTTGTATATGGGGCGAGGATCTTGATGCCGGGAAACGTCCCGGCTTCTGTGGCCTGGCTCATGGCTTGTACAAATTGGGGTGTGCAGTCAGGGTATATGGTGTGATCTCCAGAGTGGTTGGCCATCATAACATACCTGAGATCATGGCTCTCAGCTATGCCAGTCGCTATGCTTAGCATAATGCCATTGCGAAAAGGTACCACCGTGGAGCGCATGTTGTCGTCATCGTAGTTTCCCTCCGGAATGTCCTCGCCGCCCTTGAGCAAACTCGACCTGAAATACTGTGCCATAAAATGGAGTGGGATGGTGAGGTGCGGAATACCCAAACGCTGGCAATGTAGTTTGGCGAGGGGAATTTCTTTGGCGTTGTGCTTACTTCCATAGTCAAAGGAGATTCCCAAGGCTATTCGGTCCTTAAACTCATAAAGCATGGTGATAGAATCCATGCCACCGCTCACTATCAATACACAGTCAGCCTTGTTTTCTTTCTCTATGCTATTGTCGCGAGGCGATACTTCTTCTTTTTTTTCAGTCATATTTATATGTGTCTATTTTATATCTAAATACTGATGCCTTGATTGTGTTGTCATGAATTTTTCCCATGTATGGGATTTGGGGGTGCTGAAAGCAGGTTTGCGTGCGCCCGCTTATCCGAAAAGCGCTCGCAAGGCACCCTCCACTTTTTTAACAGGGTGCATTTCTATCTTGAAGTTTTTGCGGCTAAGGCTTTTCATGTTGTAAGATGGCAGTATGATGTGGGTGAACCCAAGTTTCTCCGCTTCTGTGATTCGTTGCTCCACGCGGCTCACCGGTCTCACCTCGCCACTCAATCCCACCTCGCCACACATGCACCAGCCAGACTCTATGGGAGTGTCCACGTTACTTGAGAGAACCGCGGCTATAACGCTGAGGTCCATGGCCATGTCCGTGACACGCAATCCTCCGGCTATGTTCAGGAACACGTCTTTCTGCATGAGTTTAAAACCGACGCGTTTTTCCAATACGGCAAGCAACATGTTGAGCCGTCGCTGGTCGAATCCTGTGGCCGAGCGTTGTGGGGTTCCATATGCCGCGGAAGAAACGAGAGCCTGTGTTTCTACCAAGAAAGGACGAACACCTTCTATAGCTGAACTGATGGCCACGCCCGACAATCCTTCGTGATCTTCCGTCAACAAGAGTTCCGATGGGTTAGGGACCTCGCACAACCCATCTTGGCACATTTCGTATATTCCTAACTCCGAGGTACTGCCAAACCTGTTTTTGACGCTCCGTAGTATGCGGTACATATAATGTTGGTCTCCCTCAAACTGTATCACAGTATCCACGATGTGCTCCAAAATCTTTGGGCCGGCCAAAGTACCCTCTTTGTTAATATGGCCTATGAGAATGACGGGCACGCCACTTGTTTTGGCAAAACGGAGCAGCGTCGCGGCACATTCTCGCACTTGCGTAACGCTACCCGGCGACGAGTCCACCGTCTCTGTGCACATGGTTTGGATAGAGTCTATGACGACAAGCTCGGGCAATACTTCTTGAATATGACCAAAGATGTTCTCCAAAGAGTTCTCACACAATATAAAAATATTCTCTGCGTTAGTCGAATTCAATCGTTCCGCGCGCATTTTTATTTGGTGTGCGCTTTCCTCCCCACTGACATACAGTATGCGTCTCTCTGGCATGCCAAGGATGGTTTGCAGCGTGAGAGTTGATTTTCCTATGCCCGGCTCACCGCCTAAAAGAGTGATACTGCCTGGAACCACCCCCCCTCCGAGCACCCGGTTCAGTTCCTTGTCGTGCGTGTCGATGCGTGGCTCGTCCTTGGCGGCGATTTCATTCAAGCGCACAACCTTGACTTGAGACGCAATGTTCCCGGCCGGCTGGCGGCCGCCGTGGCGCAATGTCATGGCCGCATTGCTCGCGGCGCTGGTGTCCGTCGTTCCTGAAACCTTGATTTCCTTGAATGAAGACCATTCTCCACAAGATGGGCATTTGCCCAACCACTTGGACGAGTCGTAGCCACAGTTGCTACAAATATACATTATTTTTTCTTTGGCCACAATGTAATATTTTAAACATGTAATATTATTCTACAGCATGTCGCGCTTGCTCACTTGATTAAGCGCACTGGGCTTGGGGCGTCGTTCTGTCATGGTCGCGTTTGTTGCGCTTGGACATAAGAGGCTTGTGGCGCGCCCACGCTTGTTTGGTATGCCTATTGCAAAAGTAGTTTTTTTTTCCGTATTTGCAAAATATAATTATTAACTTTGCAACATTATGAATAGATACCTAATTCTCTTGCTGCTGGCGGCTGTCACGCTGGGCTTTTATGGTTGTGGCCAATCGTACAACGAGCGGCAACGCCAATCTATGAGAGAGAGAATGGAACTGGCTCGACAAGATTCCGCCGCTTTCAAGATTGCCACGACTCCCACCATGGATTGCCTTCCGTTGTTTATCGGCGTGGAAGACAGCTTGTTCCAAAAGCGAGGAGTGGATGTTAGGCTTTGCGCCCGTACCTCGCACTTGGATGGTGACACTTTGATAGCCGGCGATTATGTAGCGGGTGTCGTCAGCGATCTTGTTCGTACCGAGCGCCTGAAAAAACAAGGTGTAACACTGCGCTACGTGGCCGCTACTAACAGCTATTGGCAGTTTGTCTCCAACCGCCTTTCACGTGTCAAGAAATTAAGTCAGATGTCGGACAAAATGGTGGCCATGACACGGTATTCTGCCACTGACTATCTTTCTGATCTTGCCATAAATGGTGCAAAAACCAAGTCGGACGTGTACAGAGTTCAAATCAATGACGTGAGCCTAAGGGTAAAGATGTTGCTCAACAATGAGATGGATGCGGCCATGTTGACAGAGCCACAAGCCACCATGGCGCGCATCTTCAAAAGCCCAGTGCTGATGGACAGCCGTGACAAAGGGGTCAGGCTCGGTGTTATGGCGTTCAGCGAGCGGGTCTTGGCCAAAAAGGACCGCCAGCGTCAACTTAAGCTATTTATAAAGGTGTACGACGCAATTTGCGATTCCATCAACATCAATGGGGTTTCGCGCTATGGGCGGATTATAAAAAAATACATGTTTGTGGATGATCGCGTGGTCAAAGCGTTGCCCCAACTGCGATACCAACATGCAGCTCCGCCACGCGAGAAAGATGTCATGCGGGCACGTGGATATTGGAGATAATTCACGGAGTTTCCCTATTTTAGTCTATATCTTTTAATATTATGGATAATAAACAGCAAACGGCTGACTGGGTCGTGCGCCTACAAGCGATTCAGCAGATACAGCAAGATATCGTGGAGCATGGATATTTGGGACAAGCCCTCCATGCCACCCGTTGCTTTCTCGACAATTTCCAGCACGAGGCACTTGGGAACAGGTTGGCGGAAATAGAACAAGACTACCGCTTGATGTGCGATTTCTTGAGAAAAGGTTTCCCGGACGAAAAGCGTGAGATGTTGTACGAAAGGCTGTTAGACAAATTGTACAGTTTGACCCACGACATAGAGCTGGATTATAGAATAGTCAATGACCCCAAGGTGGGAGCTTACGCGCGCGCTAAATCTTTCGTGGATTTGAACATGGAAAGTGTCAAGAGCAATCTGGAGGCGTTCGTGACGGATTTGGCCATGGCCTCCTTGGAAACCGAGAAAGAGAAGACGGCCAAGATTAAAACGCTGCATGCCAATCATCAACAATATATACAGGCACTATTCAGCGCGCTGCTTTTCTCGCACCAATGGTCGCGCGAGTTTGCTCAAGGGATGGGCGAACTGCTCGTGTCGCCTACCATTGACTCCAATGATGCGATGGCACTCGTGGCCTGTATCATGCTTGGCGCCATCATGACGGGCGATCCTGAGCGAGAGTTGGCTTTGGTTAATGTTTATGAGCGCGCGACAGAAACCAATATTAAGCAGCGCGCTTTAGTGGGATGGGTTTTTGGACTTCATGGCCTGCGCATTGATAAGTTTCCAACGTTGGCTAAGCGGGTCGAAAGCCTTTTGGACGACGCAAAAGTGAGAGAGGAATTGGCAGAACTTCAAATACAAGTCATTTACTGTCGAAATGCGCAGCGAGATAACGAAAAACTTCGCAAAGACATCATGCCTACCTTGCTCCGTCATCAGAGTTTTGAGATGGATGGACTGAGCGTCAGGGAGAAAGAGGATGATACTTTAGACGACATTCTCAATCCAGACGCCGCTGACCGCAAGATGGAAGAGATGGAAAACAGCATTCGCAAAATGATGGAGATGCGCGACCAAGGAGTGGACATCTACTTTGGCGGATTTTCCCAAATGAAACGTTTCTCGTTTTTCAACACGCTTTGCAATTGGTTCATGCCCTTTATACCAGAGCATCCACAGCTCCAGCACATAGACTCGGAATTTCTCCATTCGGGAATGGTCAGAGCCATTATGTCAAGTGGCTCTTTTTGTGAGTCAGACAAATACAGCTTTGTTTTAGGTACGTCGAGCATTTTTAACAAACTCCCAGACAATATCAAGGAGATGCTCAACTCTGGCAATGTGGCCATGATGGGCATGGAGTCGGCAAATATAGATCCTACTGACAAAAGCTATGTTCGCCGCATGTATTTACAAGACCTATACCGATTTTTCACGCTGTGCGACGCTCGGGGAATGTTTCCTAATCCTTTTGAGAGCCAACGGTTCTTGTTTATGGTCGAAACACCCATGAGAAGCAAGATGGCAAATGAGGCAAGACGCATTCAGAGATTCTTGCTAAAGCAAAAGATGCTCGACTCACTAACACGTCTCTTCTACCAGTACAAAGAGTTGGAAAACATTGATGACATGCGCATGGAAGCCCGAATAAAGATGCGTGAGAGAAAATATCTTGAGGCACAAGCCATCTACTCTCAGATTGTCGAGATGGCACCGGATGACGACAGGGCCGTCATGGGGCTGGCGCAAGCTGCGTTCAATGTTGACAACTACGCGGAAGCGGCGACTCAATACAAAAAACTATACGAGCGCTATCCGCAACGTGAGGGCATCGTTCTCAACTTGGCCATCTCGTTGATTAATGACGATCGAGCCGCGGAAAGCATGCAGTTGCTATACCGTCTTGAATATGAGAACCCCTCGGACGCCAATGTGAAACGCGCCTTGGCTTGGGGTTACCTCTGGCTTGGCAATGTTGAACGCGCCAAAGAGCTATACGACAAAATCCTATGTGATGGCGACTGCGACTCGTCCGACCATCTCAACGCTGGCTACTGTAACTGGTTTTTACGCGACGTTGGCGGGGCAGTAGAACTTTTCAAGATTGCAGTCAAGGAAGACGGCGGCAACGTATCATCCACTCAAGATATGATGGATTGGTTTGCCCAAGACGCAAAGTTACTTGATAAATATAATATTGGCAATACGGAGCGCAAGTTGGTGGCTGACATGGTGGTGGCAAGCGATACTCTATAGTTTCAGTATGTCCATAGGGTCGCTCAACAAGATGCTCGCTCCGTGCTCCAACAAAAACGAGCGGTCGCGAAACCCCCATAACACAGTCAGGCAGGGTAGGGAGCTGTTTTTTGCCGTCTCTATGTCCACATCGCTGTCACCGACATACACGGTGTCTTTCGCAGTACATCCCAATTGCACCATAGCCTCAAGCACCATGTCGGGCGAAGGTTTTTTGTTGATGCCACGCCGTTCTCCGATGGCCACTTGCACAAGGTCGCCAAAGTATTTGTTTACAAGGCTTTTCGTGGCTTGGTCAAATTTGTTGCTTACCACGGCCACGCCTTTGCGTTGGGCTTTGAGTTGCCCCAACATCTCTAAAATACCAGGATATGGCTTCGTATTATCCTCGTTATGGACTAAATAATGCTCTTGAAAGCACTTGAACACTTGCTCGAACAAAGGGTTGCATGTGCCATGTGGAACTGTTCTTTCCATCAGTTTCCTAACGCCATTGCCCACAAATCCTTGTATCTGCTTCACTGAATATACGGGCATGCCGTTGGTGCTCAAGGCATAATTGCAGCTCGCCGCCAAGTCGTCAATGCTATTGAGAAGGGTGCCATCCAAGTCAAAGATATAATTATTGTATTTCATTGTAATCGTATAAATTATCCCTACGAAATGCAAAAATACTAATAATTTTCGAAACATCTCGATATTTTGTTAAATGCCAATGCTGCAAACCATGCTATATAAAACTATTTTCCTGTAATATAGCATTACCATTTTTCCTATTTATCAAAAGCTAAAGATATTTATTTTTTATTTGTTTGATATGATGGCAATAATTGAAATGTTTAAAAAATATCACAAATTTAATACCTATAAAATCAATCATTCTACAACGTTATAGGGCAAATATATATCTCAAAAATTCTTCGAAGAAAGATCAAAAGGTCCGTTCTGTTGCTATTAATATCTATTGATACTGCGATTAAGCCTTTATGACGCTGTGTTTGGTATCTGTTTATGCTGTGAATAATACTTATTTGGTACGTGATAAAATAGCGATCACCAAGCAATTAGAAAACTTTTTATTGCTATTTTTTAAAGATAAAATATAAGTGCTTGTATCACAAATGGTTGCAAAAAACTTTCATTTCTTACAAATTTGGGCTCAGCTGGCCCTTCGCTTTGAAATAGCTTATCTACAGTAATAGTTTTGTTAGATGTTTTCAATGTTTTTTTGCTTACTTAAAAAAGCGTCTTCGAAACAAAAGGAGAGATAGACTTCTTTGAAAATATCAATCATTTTAATTATATATTTTTTGGCATGTATATGAATTTCTCACTTAACAAAGGTAGTTAATGTCACGCTTCAAAATACATGGAGATACTGTAGGCGTTTTTAAACGTACCTAAAAACGGTTTGTTCAAATATAATAGGTGTTATGATAAATAGAAATAAAAAATATATAAATACTGTTAAAGCTATCCAAAAAATTGATAAAATCAAAAATAATTCATACATTTGCGCTGCATTATGTTTTTTATAAATTAAAAAAGGAATAGAAACATGAAGAAAATTTTAATCATAGCTCTGATGTTTGTTGCAAGCATTAATGTAGCATTTGCACAGGCACAGATTAAGTTTGACAAATTGAGTCACAACTTTGGAACATTCGCAGAGTCTAATTCAGTTCAGAAATGTACGTTCAGTTTTACAAACGCTGGTGACCAACCTTTGGTTATCAATCAGGCCGTAGCCAGTTGTGGATGTACAGTTCCATCTTACACCAAGGTACCTATTAAGCCTGGACAAAAAGGTACTATTACCGTTACATATAATGGCAAGGGTAAATTTCCAGGTCATTTCAAGAAGACTATCACCATCCGCTCAAATGGTGTTCCGGAGATGACACGCTTGTATATTGAAGGTAATATGCAAGAAGCCAAAGATGATAAGAAATAGAATTGAGTTCCACATGTGACGGTCGTTGCATGTGGAATTTCTTGTTTATTAAATAAAACTGATATTATCTAAAAATATTCAATTGTAAGTTGAGTTTATCGAAGACTGGTCCACGACTAACCTTAAGGCAGGATCTAAAAATAATTATGAAGTATAAATATTAAGTAAAAGCATGAATTACGTTTTGTCAACATTAGTTTTCTTTACGATTCAAAACACGAGCTCGTTTTATTGAGTGGCTCGCTACGTACCATCACTTACTTAACATTTTACCTTGAAAATAAACTCAAAATGTTGCAAGATATTTTTTTTAGACCAACCTAACCCTATCACAAACTCTTACCACTATTTGTCAGTGCCTGTAAAAACTGATAATTTCCTTTTAATTATATAACCTATAAAAATCTATAAAATTCTATGCAAGAAACTGTAACTAAAGCTCTTACGGGAGATTTTAACAAGAAAAAAGGCTTGTGGTTTTTATTCGCTGCCATTATCACCCTGATAGTTTGGAACCTTCCAATCTCTGTTTTTGGCATTGCTGGGCTAACCATTGTGCAACAGCGTGTAATAGCCATATTTGTGATGGCTATTATCTTATGGCTCACCGAAGCTATCCCAGCTTGGGCAACGTCAGTCACAATTATTTTTGTACTGCTATTCTGTGTGAGTGACTCGTCCTTTAATTTCCTACAAGGAAACACTGGCGAATACGGTCAGCTTTTAGACTCGGTTGGTATCATGGCATGTTTTGCTGATCCAACTATCATCCTTTTCTTGGGTGGTTTTATTTTGGCTATTGCGGCCACGAAATCGGGTCTTGATGTATGGATGGCAAAGACACTCATCAAACCGTTTGGAACTAAGAGCAAGAATGTCCTCTTGGGATTCATGCTTATCACTGGGTTATTCTCCATGTTTATCTCCAACACTGCGACGGCTGCCATGATGCTTACTTTTCTTACTCCTGTGTTTAAGGCTCTGCCAGCTAATGGTAAAGGACGTATAGCACTAACCATGGCAATCCCTATCGGTGCCAATCTTGGTGGCATGGGAACACCTATTGGAACGCCTCCTAACGCTTTCGCTTACAAGGTTTTAAATGATCCTGCAGGAATGGATATGAACATTGGCTTTGGACAGTGGATGATGGTGATGGCACCGTTAGTTATCATATTGCTGATCATAGCATGGTTCATAATGTGCAAACTTTTCCCATTTTCAAAAAAGAATATAGAATTGAAAATAGAGGGAGATATGCATCACAATTGGCGCACGGTAGTTGTTGGAGTTACGTTTGCCATAACAATTTTCTTGTGGGTATTTGGCAAGCAGTTTGGTATCAACGCTAACACAGTGGCTATGCTACCTATCGCAGTGTTTGCTTTTACGGGTGTTATCACGTCAAAAGATTTACGTGACATTGATTGGGGCGTTATTTGGATGGTTGCTGGTGGATTTGCGCTTGGCCTTGCCCTTAATGGAACAGGATTGGCAGAAGTGGCTATCAAATCTATACCCTTTGGAGAATGGAGCCCAATTGTCATTTTAATTATAGCTGGATTGGTATGCTACTTCCTATCAAACTTTATCAGCAATACTGCTACAGCAGCCTTGATGATCCCTATCTTGACCGTTGTATGCGAAGGCATGGGCAACAAGTTGGATATTATCGGAGGTACATCTACTGTCCTCATTGGTATTGCTATTGCCGCATCTGCAGCAATGTCTCTGCCAATTTCCACTCCACCGAATGCTATAGCCTACTCCACTGGTCTCATAGAGCAGAAATATATGGCTAAGACCGGATTGATAGTTGGTCTTATCACGCTGATAATTGGTTTCTCATTATTAATAGTGGTAGGCAAGATGGGTATCTTATAAACAGCATTGAATAAACAAACCATTAAATGGTAAAGAAAACGAAAGGAGCTGCCAAAAACTATTTGACAGCTCCTTTTGGTTGTATATAATTGAAAACTCATTCAAATTTTAATCCATTCCACTTCATTGTTATTGTTGGCAACATATTTTTTATCTTATCGTTCTCTTCGCTCGAAAATATAGGAACAGAGCGATGCACAACCATGGTCTGGTCGGAAACAGATAGAGAAGCACTTACCAATATTACATTGAGTTTCTGACTTATATTTGTAAAATCTTCTTGTGTCATCGTATCTGGTTTAACCAATTGGCAGAACTTGGCTTTGTCGGATAATGGGTTTGTCAAATGTATGGGATGCCATTCTTGATTGTAAAAACAGACCTTACTCTCTTTTTGCGGTGCACTCCATGTCTGAACAACACAAATGATGGAGTCATCACTTTGATATGGCAGCCGCTTTATGTCCAATTCGACAGCACTATTTAAAGTAATATGGAGATAATCTGCTGTGATTGTATCTATCTTGCTCGTTCCTTCTAAGCTATGTTTCACTTCATTTTTTGTGTTTGTGGAAACGTATTTTGTCATTTCCAATCGAGAGTCGTGCCCTATATAAGGAATCATTTTGATGGGCATTGACAGCCATAAATCTACCATTGACTTCGAAAATGTAGGTAGGGATATCATAAAAGTGCCCCATAACAATGCCGTTTTAAATTTCATCTTTGCTTTTTTTGGTTGCATTAATAACCTTACAAACGAAGGAATATTGCCATCACATCATTAAAAAAATTAAATTGAAAACGGTCCGAAACGCATTTGGGCAGTCCAACTATTTTTATGAGGAGAAACAAAGATGGTAAAAAGATGGCCGAATCCCATAGGCGAAACTCCACCAGCATAAAAAACGCTGCCATCATCTTCAAAGTCCATTGTAATGGAATAATCTTTTTTCATAGTTTTTGCAATGGTAGAAAGTTGGGTGAGTGCTTGCTGTTTGTTTTTTTTATTCATATAACAGCGAACTTCACATAACTTTTGTTGTGCAAATTTGAAAGTGATTTTATCCCATTTGAGCCCTCTGTAATGGATATTTTGATAAACAACTAAGCTAGTGTCGGAAGTTGTTGGTTCGCCCAGTGAAGATTTGATGTTTATAATAGCATCATCAAAAATAGTTCCGAACTTCAACTTCTTCAATTCTTGTGCTTGTGTCAATGTCGCAAACATTAGGCATAGTGTCATCAGAATTTTTTTCATTTCCTTTTTCTGTTAATAAATAAAATTATTTTAATAGATCCGTCCACCGGTCTATGTAAGTTGAGTAGGCAAAGATAAAAAATATCACAAACAGTTAAAAGTCATAATATACTTCAAACCATTTTTATCCTTGCACTGCAAAGATAAACAATTTTATATATATTACCAAAGAATAGTCTACTTAATATTATCGTGTAAACACGAAAAAAAATGACGTTGTTTTAAGAGTGTGAGATGGTTTCACTTTCACAAAAAACACTGTGGCAAGAGTAATAACATTTGGTAATAACAATTGGTGGTATCAAGAGATGCGGACAAGAACGTAGAAGAGGACTATATCGTTCTAAACAAAAAAGGAAAGCCAGAGCTATCTAAAAGATGAGCTCTGGCTATCAACAAAAGATTAGAGAAGTTATAAAAGCGTTCCTATTGTCCCACTTGCAGTTTGTCAAAATTGATATCTCCAGTTCCATGCACTCTCTTTCGGAATTTTTTGACGTTGCCAGATAGAGATATATCGCCGACGCCTTGCAAGTCGAGGGACGCATAACCACTATTTACAAAATGGATGTTAACATCCCCTACTCCTTTCAATTTGACATCGCTTCGTTTGGCTGTGAGCGACTTTATATCAATGTCCCCAACTCCCAACAATGTGGAATGAAACTCGTCACAAATCACATTTGCCATCTCTATGTCACCACTCCCTTTTAGATAAAGGTTGAGCGTGTCTGTATCAAGCGTGCCATTGATACAAAAATCGCCAGAACCTTCCATCGAGATGCCTATTAAATCTGGCGAGGTGATATATAGCACAGGAGAAGGATTATTATTAAACAAATTTACATCTACGAACTTCTTTTCAACACTCACAACAAGGGTGTTGCCAGAGAAACTTGTTTTTATGGCATTAACACGACTTTCAGGACCTACTACCTTGGCTCCAAACGTGTCGGATTGTGCAAAAAAAACGTCACATGCTCCTTTAATTTTGATAGCTGTAAATGGCCTTACATGGCGCACGCTGGTAACTTCTGTGCTGTTGAATGTCTTTGAATAATTGCCACATGAGCATAGCGTAACAACTGAAACAAATAATAATAAAGTTTTTTTCATGTCATCTGCATTGTTTGTTTTATATTTAGACGAAATGGAATTAAAAATGGTTGCAAGCATCGTTCTGTTTTTGCAAAAAAATAAAAAATCTTTGTTTAAGCTCTGTATTTGTAGTATATTTGTAAATTAAAGAAAGCTTTATTTCAGAAAAAGATTTATTAATAGATATTGGTAGATGCGCAATATATATCAGATTGGTCTTGACGTGGGGTCGACCACAGCAAAAATTGTCGTTTTGGATAACAACCGTCGCTTGGTATTTGCGCGTTATGAGCGGCACAACGCCAAAGTTATGGCATTGGTGTCCAAGTATATTGATGAAATATACCAGCGGTTCGGCGATATAGAAACGAAACTATGCGTCACGGGGTCGGTAGGTATGCAAACAAAAGAGCAGCTAAAAGCCGATTTTGTGCAAGAAGTAGTGGCGGCCACAGTGTTTGTGCGCGAACGTTATCCGAAGGTTAAAACACTTGTTGATATTGGTGGCGAAGATGCCAAGGTGGTTTTCTTCAATGGCAAAAGTATGGATCTGCGCATGAATGGTAACTGCGCGGGAGGTACGGGAGCTTTCATAGACCAAATGTCGGTGCTTATGGGTTGTGACAACGCAAAAATGAGCGCGTTGGCCGAAAAGGCCCAACATGTTTATCCAATGGCAGCAAGATGTGGAGTGTTTGCTAAGACAGACGTTCAAAATCTCATGTCGCGCAATTTGCCAAAAAGTGACATTGCTGCCAGTATTTTCCATAGTATTGCCGTTCAAACTGTAACAACGCTTAGCCGCGGATGCGACTTCACTCCTCCAATATTGCTTTGTGGCGGCCCTCTCACATTTCTGCCAGCTCTGCGAAAAGCGTTTTCTGAATACCTTAAGATACCATACGACGATTTGACCGTACCTGAAAATGGCAATCTGATACCTGCAATGGGTTGCGCATTTAAATCCGGCGATACAAAACCGAGGAAATTATCCGAGTTCAAAGGATTGTTGGCGCAGTCTGCACAAAAGCTCGTTGACCGCTCTCGAGCGGATCAAAGAAACTGCAAAGTAGTCACCGGCACAGGCTCCACGTCAAGGCACGACAAAACCGATGCTCAAGAAGGGCTGCCGCCACTGTTTGAAAATGTGGCACATTACCAAAATTGGTTGAAATCTAAACAACAATATGCTACCCCACTCTATCCCTTAAAACGTGGCGTGGAAGAAGTGGTCATAGGCGTTGACTCTGGTTCCACCACCACTAAAATAGTGGCTGTAAGAATGAACAAGGAGGGTAAAGGCCAAATTGTTTTCAAAGATTATGCCATGAATCTTGGCAATCCTATCAAGGCCGTGTCTGACGGTTTGCTACGCCTGCAAAAAGCAGCGGACAAGGTGGGGGCTGATATACACATTGTGGGTTCTTGCTCTACAGGATATGGAGAGGAACTCATCAAAACGGCATTCAATTTGGATGACGGAATTATAGAGACGATGGCTCATTATCGCGCGGCAGCTCATCTTATGCCCAATGTGTCGTTTATACTCGACATTGGTGGCCAAGATATGAAAGCTATCTTTGTGGAGAACGAGGTTGTAGTGCGCATGGAGCTGAACGAGGCGTGCTCGTCAGGATGTGGGACATTCATTCAGACTTTCGCGCACAACCTTGGTTACGAAGTGGAAGACTTTGCCCGATTGGCCTGCAATGCCCAAAAACCTTGCGATCTCGGCACGAGATGCACGGTGTTTATGAACTCCAAGGTGAAACAAGTGATGCGCGAGGGAGTTACAATTGAGGATATAGCATGTGGATTGTCATATTCCGTGGTACGCAATTGCTTATACAAAGTGTTGAAACTTCATGGGAATGAACATCTTGGCAACAAGATAGTAGTGCAAGGTGGCACTATGAAAAACGACTCTGTCGTACGTGCTTTTGAACTGTTGACTGGCACCAAGGTGGCCCGTGGCAACATGCCAGAGATGATGGGAGCGTATGGATGCGCGCTCAATGCAATCAATCTGTTTGAGCAAAAAAATGTAAAGTGTTCTCGAAGCATAGCAGACCTATTATCCGTATCAGCTTATAATACCAAGTTGCTCAATTGTAAAGGTTGTGAAAATAACTGCTTCGTAACCCAGTATACATTTGCCGGCACCCATAAATTTTACTCTGGGAACAAGTGCGAGCGTATTTTCAACAACAAGGGCAAGGGGGCTTCAAAAGGCAAAAACATCTATGTCTACAAATACAAGCTGCTTTTTGACAGAAAGTGTGCAGAGAAACCATCTTGCCAACGTGTTGTCGGCATACCTCGCGTGTTGAACATGTATGAGGATTATCCATTTTGGCACGCCCTGTTTACAACAGCTGGGTTTGGTATAATGCTTAGCGATGAATCTACCTTCCATCGCTACGAGGAGGCATTGGGAAGCGTGATGAGTGACAATATCTGTTTCCCTGCCAAACTCGTGCATGCGCATATCCAAGAACTTGATGATAAAATATCGAAACTCAACGGTGACAAAACAGGATTTATCTTTATGCCTTATGTTGTTTATGAACAGCAAGACGATAACAGAAATATAAACAGCTACAACTGCCCCATTGTCTCCGCGTACTCTGATGTGATACGAGGCGCCATGAAATTGCGTACGCATGTGGATTCTCCGGTTATCAATTTTAGGGATAAAGCTCTTTTGAAAAAACAAATTTTCGGTTATCTCAAGAAACTCGGTGTGTGCAAAAGTACTATTGACAAAGCTTATAGTGCCGCCATATTGGCACAAGACGCCTATACAAGTGAAGTCAAAAAAATGGCGGAGGAAATTCTCGCAGATGGAAGAGCAAATGGCAATTTGACGATTTTGCTGGCTGGTCGCCCCTACCACACCGACCCCTTGGTACAACACAAACTATCTGAAATGATAGCGTCATTGGGCGTAAATGTCATTTCTGAGGATATAGTGCGCAACGATTTCAATACAAGCGCTGGCGACACATACCTTGTTAAGCAGTGGGCTTACATGAGTCGCATCATCAAAGCGGGCCAATGGTGCGCAGAACAACCAAACGATGTACACTTTGTGCAGATGACATCTTTCGGATGTGGACCAGATTCTTTCATACAAGATGAGGTTCGAGGCATTCTGAAACGCCATGGAAAACCTTTCACATTATTAAAAATAGATGATGTAAGCAATATTGGCAGTCTTAAACTTCGCGTAAGGTCTCTTGTCGAATCTCTTCGAGGGGGGAACAAAGCAGGAAAGTTATCCGCGCATGACAGAAAGGGTGTCATAAAATCAAACACAAGCCATGAAGAGGCAAATGCGCTTCCGCCAATTTCACGTCACATTTTGGCGCCTTACTTTACGGAGTATCTCACTCCTTTGTTGCCATCTCTTTGCCGACTTTTTGGCTGGGATGTCGAGGTGCTTCCTCCGAGCGATTCTGAAAGTGCCAAGTATGGATTGAAGTATGCCAATAACGAAGTGTGTTATCCTGCGACACTGATTGTTGGCGATTTTGTCAAAGCATTGCGTTCCGGACAATACGACCTTGACAAAATATCTGTGGTTATGACTCAAACGGGTGGACAATGCAGAGCCACTAATTATGCCGCGCTCATTCGACGTGCCATGCAAGCCAACGGCTTTGACAAAGTGCCATTAATCACGCTTGGAGTGTCTACGAGCGCGGAAGAGGAGGATAAAAACCAAAGCGGCAAACTTGATGTGCCTTGGATTAAGTTTGCCCCAATCATTACGACAACATTTCTATATGGTGATACAATCTCAAAATTTTACCACTCATCAGTGGTAAGATTAAAAAGGGATGCCATTGTAGTTAGAGCTAAATCGAGCAATGCCGCCCTCGCTTTACGCGACAAATATTTAAATTTGGCCTCTACACAAATACTAAAGAACAGCCCCAAGGGACTTATGAATCTAATTGCCCAAGCAGCAGAGGAATTTAATGCAATCACAGAAGAACGAGACGTGCAGACAGTTGGAATTGTTGGCGAGATCTTCTTGAAATTTAATCCTTTTGCGCATCAGTTCCTGGTAGATAAAATACTATCCAAAAATATTGAGGTTGTACCCGCTCTTCTGTCACCATTTTTTCTGCAAAACTTTGTCAATGTTATTGTTGAGAAACAAATGGGACTATGTCATTCGAATGTACCCGACTTTGTCGTTAAAAGCATTTATAGCTTGATATGGCGTAGACAAAAGAAAATCAACAAAATAGCCTCACGTTTTAGGTATTTCCGTCCATTTACCAATATATTTGAAGAAGCAAAAGAAGTGGATGGCATCGTTTCATTAGCCGCGCAGTTTGGGGAGGGTTGGCTGTTGCCGAGTGATGTTATAAGCATGGTAAAGCAAGGTGTTACTAATGTTGTGAGCTTACAACCCTTTGGTTGTATCGCCAACCATATAGTTTCGAAAGGCATCGAAAAGAAACTCAAAAACCGATACCCTCAACTTAATCTTGTATCCCTTGATTTTGACTCTGGAGTTTCATCTGTGAACGTTGTCAACCGATTGCTTCTCTTTCTCGATAGCATTGCGGTTTAAACGTAACTATTCCGTTTCCAAATTTGCTCAGGGCATAAGCCATATGTGAAACAGAATGGTTACGTAGATATAAAATTATTACGGAGACTCTCTATTTAACTAATTTCATGATTTATGGAAAAATAAAAATTATAAATGATGTAAGAAAAATAAAAAGTATCAAAGCCAAATAACTAAAAGGAGCTCATAATAAAAGAAATAATTTGTTGATTTTCTCTTTTAGGTATTAGATACTCAATAAAAATAGCTAAATTTGCATTTCAGAAATCAACTAATATTAAAAACAAACTTTGTATTATGAAACCAACATTGTTACTTCTTGCTGCCGGTATGGGCAGTCGTTACGGTGGTCTCAAACAATTGGATGGATTGGGCCCCAATGGTGAGACTATCATGGATTACTCCATTTATGATGCTATCCAAGCAGGATTTGGAAAGATTGTTTTTGTGATACGCAAAGATTTTGAAGAACAATTTCGTAAGCAAGTGTTATCCAAATATGAAGGACACATTCCCGCAGAACTTGTGTTTCAAGGTATAGACGCCATTCCTGAAGGATTTACGGTACCCGATGGGCGTGAAAAACCATGGGGAACTAACCATGCGGTGCTGATGGCTAAAGATGTTATTAAAGAACCGTTTTGTGTAATCAATTGTGACGATTTTTATAATCGAGACTGTTTCAAGGTTATCGGGAAATTCTTGGCAGACCTTCCTGAAGATAGTAAGAATCGTTATGCCATGGTAGGCTTCCGCATTGATAACACGTTGAGCGAGAATGGAACCGTAGCACGAGGAATTTGTACGAAGGATGAGAAAGGAAACCTTGCCACGGTCGTTGAGCGTACTGAGATAGAACGCCATGGTGAGGACATTCAATACAAGGATGAAAAAGAGAAATGGGTAACGGTGGATAAAAACACACCTGTTTCAATGAATGTATGGGGATTTACACCCGATTATTTTGAATACAGCATGGAATATTTCAAAGAGTTCCTTTCGTCCCCAGAAAATATGGAGAACAAAAAAGCTGAGTTTTTCATTCCACTGATGGTTAACAAACTCATTAATGAAAACACAGCTACTGTTAAAGTGTTAGATACCACAAGCAAGTGGTTTGGTGTAACCTATGCCGCCGATCGCCCTGGAGTGGTGGCTAAGATACAGAAATTAGTGAGCGAAGGTGTTTATCCAGAAAAATTGTTTTAAGAAACTACATCTTTTTCTTCGGTATTCGTGTAATAGCACATGGATATAAGAGCTCACCGTGAATGTAGATTTAATACAAACAGGATAAGCGTCAGGATAGAAGTGCAATGTTTTTGCGCAGCAAATATCCCCTCCCAAGGAGGTGCGGACATGCTTTATTATTTTAGAGTATGACACAGTTCAGATGACATCTTCAAAAAAGCGATGGCCTTCACAGGCAATCGCTTCTAATCTTCAATAGGAATTAGTTTTTTTCAAGGTAAAAAGATTGTTTTCAGGATAACAGATGCAAAGATAACATTAATATTCTTAGATAACAAACTTTTAAATCTCTTTTTTTAAGAAATATTTCTTTATAATAACATTAATATCTTTTTTGTAAGCATCCAATATCTGTCGTATAGACGGCAAATATTGGAAGTGCGAACATAAAGTTTTTCGGACAAAGAATATTATAAAAAGCTTTCACCACACAATGGCGGTTAATATGGGATAATTTCCACGCTCCTGCTGAATTTTTGGGACAGCATCAAAGTATTCGTCGTAGTCAGGGAGAAGAACAACCTGCTCTATGAGCACATAGAAGAGTGCGAATTGTCCGACAATGCTCATTCGGATGTACTCATTGATGAGATTGTCAGCCTGACAAGAAATGAAACATACGAACAATATCCGAAACATATACGAAGAATTGCAGTGTATAATGCCGAGCAAGGCTTCATTATGGAACTCCTGATCAGTAACATGAAACTTTCCGCAGAAAACATTGTCAATTTGTACATGGAAAAGTGGGACATAGATTTTTTCCGAAACCTCAAGCAGAATTTCCACATCAATAGTTTTGTGGCACCTCATCCTATGTTGTTAAGAAACAGATATAGATGGCCCTGATTGCCATACTGCCTTTTTCCGTGTTTCAACAGAAATCAGTATAGAAATTGCAGTTCTCAAATCGATTAGAGAAACACGTCAAATCTTATGGTTTGATACGACATTACGTGAGTTTTCTTAAATTATTTAGAAAACTATTGGATTTAAACATCAATTTTTACGACAAACATTTGTTAGTCTCATCTGAAATTTGTATCATTGCATGTGATTTTGTGATTGCTCACTACTATGAAGTTAAATTACTTCTTATTATGAAAAAACACGTGTACCTATCATTAGGGCACCTTTAATCTTATAAATCGACAACAATGAAAACCGACAGTCAGATCGCCCACGAGGCGAAATTGCTACCCATTGAGCGCGTTGCAGAGCGCGTTGACATTCCTGTGGACGCTTTAGACCACTATGGAAAGTATGTGGCCAAAGTGCCTTACACACTTATTGACGAAGAAAAAGTGAAACGATCCAATCTCATTCTCGTAACTGCTATCACGCCACAAAAAGCTGGTGTGGGCAAAACCACGGTGAGCATAGGATTGGGTCTTGGCTTGAACCGTATAGGAAAGAAGGCGGTTATTGCCCTGAGAGAGCCTTCTATGGGGCCTTGTTTTGGTATGAAAGGAGGCGCGGCAGGTGGTGGTTACGCCCAAGTAGTGCCTATGGAGAAGATAAACCTGCACTTCACGAGCGATTTTCATGCGGTCACGGCAGCCAATAATCTTATTGCAGCATTGTTGGACAATTACGAATACCAACACCAGAAAGATGGATTTGGCCTTAAAGAGAAAACTTGGCGACGTGTGCTCGACGTTAACGACCGCTCCCTTCGCGACGTGGTCACAGGCGTGGGTGGCCATGCCAATGGTTTGATTAGCGAGACAGGGTTCGACATTACGCCCGCTTCGGAAATTATGGCTATACTCTGTTTGGCCAAGGATGAGACCGATCTACGCGAGCGTATCGACAATATACTGCTTGGCACAACCCTTGACGGCAAGCCGTTTCGGGTGCGCGACATGGGCGTAGCGGGTGCCATAACAGCTATTTTGCATGAGAGTATCAACCCCAACCTTGTGCAGACCACTGAGAACACGCCTTGTTTTATTCATGGTGGACCTTTTGCTAACATCGCGCACGGCTGCAATAGCATCATAGCCACCAAGGCAGCTATGACCTTTGGCGATTATGCTATCACGGAGGCAGGCTTCGGTGCAGACCTCGGTGCAGAGAAATTTTTCGATATCAAGTGCCGAAAAGCTGGCTTACAACCTAAGTTATCAGTACTCGTGGTAACTTTGCAGGCACTGAAAATGCACGGTGGCGTGACACAAGACAATCTTGTAGCACCTAATGAGAGCGCACTTATTGATGGTTTGGCTAATATGGACAAGCACATAGAAAACCTGCGTCGCTTTGGTCAAACAGTCTTGGTGTGTCTTAACCGGTTTGCCACCGACATAGAGAGTGAGCTTGAAATCGTGCGCAATCATTGCGAAAAACTGAATGTGCCTTTTGCCATCAATACCGCTTATACAGATGGCGGCGTTGGTGCCGAGAACTTGGCACGTCTTGTGGTGAAGACCATTGACGAGCATCCGTCCAAGCAATTACATTACGTCTACGAAGAGAACGACACCATTCAGGATAAGATTGAAAAAATAGCTAAGGGCATCTATGGTGCAGTACGAGTTGTAATCAAACCATCGGCCATGCGCAAACTGCGTACCATAGAGGGTGGCGAGTTCAGCCACTACCCAGTCTGCATAGCCAAAACCCAATACTCTTTCTCTGATGATGCTAAGGCTTATGGTGTACCGACAGGATTTGACATAACCATTCGCGACTTTGTCATCAATGCGGGCGCTCAGATGATAGTGGCTATTGCAGGTGAGATTATGCGTATGCCAGGCCTGCCCAAGTCGCCGCAAGCTGAGCGCATAGACATTGACGATGGATTTATCCAAGGACTGTCATAATTCACACACCTCTCATTTAAGCTTATTGCTATTATCTACCACATAGACAAATGGCAAGAGAGATCAAAAAAGGCAGGATGCGCCACGCACCCTGCCTTTTGCTATATATAGTGGATAGGACGTAAATATCCATTTTTTGCTGTTTTTCACACTAAAAAAATAACCCTTAAATTTTTGGCAACATTAAGGGTTGTCTGTTATTTGAAGTTCATGGGCAATATGATGACAAACTTATCCTCCGTCATATATGGTAGTGGCATATTCCTAAACAAAGTGATTATTAATGAGTTTACTGATGCAATAATCAAAAATTATCAATACAAACTAAACGCAAAACCAAGAAAGAAGTTAGAGCTCAGAACGCCGCTTGAACCTTTTTTCTTAATTTGTCAAACATAGTTGTATTTTGGAGTTGAATTTTTCATTGTTAAAAAAGAATGAAATAATTTGCAAATGTGACAAAAACTTCTTACCTTTGCACACGCTTATAAAAGATAAGTATATAAATAATGATCCGTTAGCTCAGTTGGTAGAGCACAACACTTTTAATGTTGGGGTCTTGGGTTCGAGCCCCAAACGGATCACTTGATGGCCCATGCGGGTCACAAAGTACTAAAAAGAGGATTTCAGCAATGAAGTCCTCTTTTCCGTTTATACAAGCCACTTGTTAGCTAAATAGCACATTTAGAGGAGTTATGGCTCAGTAGAAAAAGTATGGAGTTTCATTTTGCTATTGAGATTAACCCACAATAAATGCCCGTATTTTTTTTGAAGAGATACTCGCCCTGTACAACATAGGAGGGGCGAATGGTGAGTGTGTACGCTTCGAGATGGCGACAGAATGTTTGCGCATTTTCGTTTTTTCTCTTTAAAACCCTGCTTGTCCCGAACGCATTTTTTGAAAAATTAGAAATAGTCAATTATTTGAACAAATAACCCTCTCAAATTCGCTTATTTAAAAATAAGTTTGCCATCGTCCGAAATACGCGAAATCTGCGACGGTCTGTAAATTGCTGACATTCAGCATCTTTTAAAAAACAGCCTTTATTCTCCTATTTTGTGGTCTGCGGTTGAGTATCAAATGGCATGATGATAAGGTTGTAATCGCAGTGTGATTGAGGCTCTTCCGCGCTGCCAATAAGGCCTAATCATGCTACGAGCAAGCACCAATCGCGGCACTCTTATGATTTTTGGTAATGCTCGACTTTGTTTTGACAAAAAAAGATAGCCCTTTTTGCTCTGGATGACTCGAAAATAATGATCAAAAAACAGTAATTATATTTTACAAAATGAAGACTAAGGAGTGAAGGGTGAAGAATGGGGAGCAAAGAATGAATGAAGACAACTACACCGGATTCAAGAAGCGTCTGAGTGCAGTAGAAACTTACACGTATGAACTTTTATGCCTACATCATATCTTCCTGTTTTTAATCCTGTTTGCGATTATACATGGTTGCCACAATCGTAGGGGAACCTACGGTGCTCCCAAAAGTAAATGCCTACTGAGCCTTTAGCTCCCCCATTAAATATCAGCTGAGCCGATTAACCACCTGCCCACAATGAAAAACAATCATGAACAGAATCAACAATATCGCTATCGAAGAGGCAATGAGTGTAAATGACCATAAGTCATCGTTCGATGACAATGTTAGCAAAGTGTCTAATAGAGCTTGATTTTAGAATGGAGAAAGTGTTGTGATTTGCTTAAATTTCTTACCTTTGTAGGTGCATAAACAACGAGAATGTTCGGGTGGTTGTTTTTTAATTAGTTGTGATTTGCTTAAAATTTCTTACCTTTGTAGGTGCATAAACAACACACGGTACAAAGGTTACTTTTGGAATAAGGTTGTGATTTGCTTAAAATTTCTTACCTTTGTAGGTGCATAAACAACACCTCTATGTCACACCCCCCTATTGTTGTGGTTGTGATTTGCTTAAAATTTCTTACCTTTGTAGGTGCATAAACAACTCACGGCTATTTTGTGCCGCTCGGTAACGGTTGTGATTTGCTTAAAATTTCTTACCTTTGTAGGTGCATAAACAACCGAGACAGCATTCGTGTGCCCTACCCTGTGGTTGTGATTTGCTTAAAATTTCTTACCTTTGTAGGTGCATAAACAACTTTGGCGCTACAACAAGCTGTTTATCAAGCTATTGTAAGGATATTAGAGAAAAATAAAAATGCTACTACAAACACAAATCCCATTCATACAGAATGGGATTTTTTCGTGTACTAAACCGTACGATACAGTGATATGAAAGGACAGCAATAATAAGCTATTAAAGGGCGGTTCTATAAATTACCACCGTAAAGTTTTATTTATGTTGGACGGTTTACGTTTTGTCATCTTGCGGTCTCTTTTCGTGGTCAATTTGCTTGTTCGTTCAGTCGTATAGCTCGCTATGCTCCTTCACTCACAAACAAATTGACCACAAAAATAGTCTCGCAATCTGTCAAAGCTAATTTATAGAACCGCCCTAAAATAATTCTAACTGCTGGTAAGGAGCGTTAGGAGCCTTCTGCTTTTTGCAATAAAACAACTCAATAGCGGCAAATTGCTTATCGGTTATGCACAACAAACCAACTTTTCCTGTGTTAGGAAGATTGTCATGAATATGCTTTTTGTGAACTTCTGCATTTTCCATACTTGAACAATGACGAACATAGATAGAAAACTGGAACATTGTAAAGCCATCTTTTATCAGAAATTTTCTAAAATCGATATAGGTTTCCTTTTCCTTTTTCGTTTCGGTAGGCAAATCGAAGAATACAAGTATCCACATAACACGATATTCGCTAAGTCTGTCTAAAGGCATAATAGATGATATGAAAAAAGGTAATTATGTAACTTCGGGGTATAATATAGCTTTATACTCCCCTGAAAAACACTTGTAAAGTGATGCAGTAGTTTGTTGTGCAGCAATCATAAGTGGGCTACGCTTACCTTTAATAATAACATCAATCGCAGGAATGCCTAACAATCTAAACTTAATATCTTTTGTAAGCTGATCAATGCTATCTTCTTGATGCATAATGTCTATTACCATTTTGTCTACATACGGACGATAAGGTTCCATTATATCATCGGCTAAGCAATAAGCATTATATACTTATTATGGTGATGAATGCCTAAGGTAGGTAAAAGTCCGCTACCTACCAAAGCTCTTGCTATAACAGCCCTTAATATGGCATAACCATAATTGAGCAAGTTATTAGGAGGAACTCCTTCTCTTTCTCTTGTAAATAGCGGAACCGAAGGAAAGATGTTTTTCCAATAATAAGCGGCTGCTCTTGCCTCCAGGTTATCAGGATCGCCACTTCGTACATTGTTAGCCCAAACCCGCATACATTTAGTTTCTGCTTCGGTGTTATGGCGAAGTATAGCCTCTTGGTTAAGGATTTTTTGCTTCGTAGTTTGCTGCCACAATTGTTTACGCAATGGCAACGAAGCGTCTAACTGATGTCTAAAACGTTCGTTTTGCAGCGTATTACCCGACAAAGGTAATTGCAGCCCTACTGGCAAGCCTTTTGCGTCGCACGTTATAACAGCAACATTGTTAGCCAAAAGAGCTTGCATGACACCTGTGGTAATGGTAATACGTAGGCTATTGAGCACCACTACTCCAATATCTTCTATTGGAATAGTGCGCTCAGCTTCTTGTAATAATGGCTTTGGCAAATCTTTTTGGCTTACAACCTCTGGTATATGGATAAGCAATTGCTCGTTTCGCAAGCTAAGGTAAGCCGCATTGTTAAAGCAAAGCGTTTTCTTTATCATACATTTATTTTATTACATTTAAGATATTACCCAATCTGTCTACCTTTAATTTCCAACATACCTCTTTAATGCATTCATCTGTTATAGCTTTTTCCATTTTGTTAAGAGACTGGAGTTCTACCTTATCAACTATCACTTTAGCAAAAGTAGATGGAACAAAATAACAACTATATCCAGTAGAACTAACCATCTTATAAATCCTTGTTTTATCAATCTGGCATGTTCCCATTATCCGTTCTTCTTCAGTGGGGACGTAGACTAAATCGTTTGGCGATAGATAAAACTTCAGTGCCGCACCTTTTTCGTTATATTCAGGAACTGGTGAAAGCTTTTGCTTCTGTCGTTCTATCGCTTCTCTTAACGGCACAGAGTAATAATACCTCTTACCTTCTTCATCTTCATAAATAGCAAAAAAGAGATTAGTACCTTTATCAGCTTCTACATATTTCTTAGTTTTAGCTCCTCTTTCCCCCACTTGATATTTAGTACCGAGCGTTTCAGACAGTCGCACATTCTTAATAGGTTTGTGAGCTTTACCATTATTATATAGCTCGATGTTGTTATTCATCTCTTGTATAGCCTCAGGAGCGAAAGCTACTAAAGCATCTCCCCCTTTGCTTTCTAAGTAGTTAAGCAAAATAGTTTGTATACCTGTATCCGTAATAGATGCAATTTTCTTTTTGTCAAATGATGTATCTAATGGTTTGCGTACAGCTACCATAGGAGTTTTGTTATCACTACTTATCCATACTTCAACTTTTGACATATCTTGTCGGTTCCATTTATAATTCAAACTCTTAAAATGGGCAACTAATTGTGTTTTGTTAAAATGCTTATCAACCAAATCGTTGACATAAGCTCTTAACTGTGCGTTGCATATAGCAGATATATTATCTAAGGCTTTATCAATGGGTAAAACTTCTTTCCTAATAAGATTTACTCTTCCAAACACTGTTTCTTTATGCATAGACTTGCGTATAGCCCACATATCATCGCCTTTCTGATTAAATATCATTTTCTTTCCATTCTTGTCGTAGCGTTGATACCTATTAGTAGCCCTATTAATTATTCTTACATTGTTTTTAAAACTAACTACAATATCATTTAGTGCTTTTAAGGCATCTTGTGTAAAGGTATCCCATGGCTTGTTAATAATCCTGTTTTTATCACATAACAATTGTCGTAAGTCTTCTCTTTGCTTAGGGCTGTTAGCATTTGCATTGCTAATATAGTTTACCATGTTTCGCGTAGTGCAGGCTATAACAAGGGCGTCCATAGCATGGTGCCTATGATCGATACGTTTCTTTTTAAATCCCTTTTCATATTCTAACGGCACATTGGTTTGAAAATATCTTTTACCATTTTCTTCTTTCATCTCTCCAAAATCATTTGTTCCAGACAACTTGTTGAGCCTTTCAAACCTTGGCGTAACTATCTTATTCCATACATCTTTAAGCCCCCAATCATTTTTCAGCCTATCAGTAACAGAGCCAGATGAAGGTAATAAGTTCTTAGCCGTAGCCTCTTCTTCGCCTTGCTGTCTTACTACATTAGAAAGTAAAGACATAATTGTTTTTGTAATATAACGCGTATCATTAAGCTGCCTATTGCTAAAGCTCTCCGGTATATTTTCGGCTAATAAGTTATCACGCTTACGCTTGTTATGTGCATAATGCTCGTTCACAAACTGCTTATACTCTTCTGCTTTTAATATTGTTACTTCTTTGCCCAGTAGGGTACAATAAACCTTTTGTCCACCTTGTTTTTTAATAAACTCATAGCCCAACATGTTACCCTTTGCTTTGTTTACTTCTGCTTCGCAGATAACTTTATTATTAAAAGAATTATCAAAGTATCTGCTTTGTGGAATAACATGTTCTATCTCGTATGCCGTTGTAAAGAGCTTACTTAGCGAGATAGCTTTACCTGTATAAGGCGAGCAATATCTTTGTTCGAGCCACAATTTATATCTTATTAGTTCTGCATTGGTAGGGTGTTCTTTCTTTGATATTTTAATAATTTCGTCATAGTCTTTATCCTGCTTGTTGAGGTTACCTAATACAGCCTGTTCGTAAATACGCATTTTTTCTTGATGTATAGGAGATAAAGGCCTGACATCTTTGATAAAGGTATCGTTCTTCAATTCTTCTAACAGATACTTTATTCGTAAGTTAGTAGCTTCGTTATTAAGATTTCTAAGATTAGCTTCATTACGTTGCTGCGCAGTTAGCTTCATTTCACGTGCCACCTCTACGTGTATCTCATCAATATGCTTTACTGCTTTCCAAATATCATATACCACTCTAAGCGTTTCCAAAATTACTTGTTCTACAATAGGATTACGCAAAGAATGCTGCGGAAAGTCGTAAATAAATTTTAATAAATCTTCTGGAGTATCCCAACATCGTATGTCCGTAACTTCTGAATGGCGTCCATATATTACGTAAGAAGCTAAGTAAGTAGGCAGCCCTTGAAAGTCGGATACATGATGTAAAACATATCTGCTATCATCTATCTTCTCTTTTAGCTTGCTATCAATATTACCAGTTATGATTTGTTGAATACATTTCAGTGTTTTAGCATCAATGGCTTGTTCGTTCCAAGCCTTACCCATACGCATCAACGTTAAAAGTCTTTTTATAGCTTTTTCAGAGTATGCACCATAACACTTCTCAAAAGGCTTGATTTTTAGGAATGACGATACAAAGTTGTCATCATCATACAATTTACGTAAAGCCTTAGCCGACTCCTCTTTTTCTTCTACAGAATACAGCAAATGCCAAAGCCGATATTGCATGTTAGGTGTGTCATCTAACCATTGCTTATCCATACCAGCACGCTTTAGAGCCGATAATAATTCATATCTGGTTTCGTTGCAAGGATATGTTTTAGTGGCGTCTTTAATATAATTCCACTCTATAGGGAATACTTTTTCTTTATCTATCTGTACTTTCTTTATTTGGAAAAAATCCTTTAACAAGATGTCTTGCTTTATCTCCTTTCTATCATTAAGATATGTAAAGAGGTTACAATAATCTTGTGGTGTTGATAGATATTGCGCCGTTACATCTTCTCTTGTAACGACATCAGATAATCGTAGATTGTGAATAAATTGCCATAACCTAAACTCTTGATAATACGGATTTGATATAGCTATACACTTAATAGGCATTTCTTTTACCTCACCAGTTTCTTTATCCACAAACTCATAGCTCTCATATTTACAGTTAGCTATAAGCGACTTTTTGCTCTTAAGTGGGCGTTGGTAGAAAATTATATCGTCTACTAACAGATGTATCATGTCGCTCTTTATCACTTCATTGTAGTGCACATCGTTATGGGCATATAACTCTTTTGCACAACTCTCAAGCAAATTCTGATTATGCAACTCATCATGATATTTAGCTTGCTGCTGAAATATCTCTATTAACTCTTTTTTATAATACTTGCGCTCTATAGTTCTTACTAAGTTTCCCCGTATCTTGTCAGCAGGTTTACTAAGTATATTATCGTAAATAAATGCGCCCACTGTCTTGCCCGATGATAGTAATTGGCTTTCTGTGCGTTTTTTTACCAATCCCCAATCGTCCTTTTTGGGTAGTCTGTATGACGGATTTTGCTTACCACTATCAAAAATCTTTGGCGTTTTACCATCTTTTTCGTAAGTAGTTACAACTATAAGTTGTAATGTTTTACCAACCCAATCATATAAAGGTATGTCACTCTTTCTTTTATATATACCGCCATCTTCTAAATGTATGTTATACCAAATACCATTACCCTTTTGTTCTTCGTCAGCATCTACACTTATCACCTTTAATACTTTGTATTCCTCTTTCTTAGTAGGCTGTTCTTCTTCCTCGCCACGTAATTGGTAATAACCTCGTTTGGTATTAAAATTGAGTAATATCCATGCCAATTCTTCTTTACTAATAACCTGTGTAAGGGCCTTTTTACGCAGATAATAAATAGTCCAGTCTATAGGAACTTTCTTTCCATTAGCTATTAATTGAGGTTGATGTTTGGCAAAGTCGGATAACATTTCATGAAATGAGTCCATAAACACAAATTCCATCTTCCCCATTTCATTTTTATTCTGCCTCCATGCTAATTTTGGTTCGCTGTCATCTATAAACTTTCCGTAGGTTTTATTGTCAGTCTTATCCCAACCCAATAACTGATCAAAATGAGTAGGTAAAAAGTTCATTATATGTAATACTCGGCACAAACGTTCACGGCGTAACACATGACGTTCTATAAGACGTCTTTTACCTCTATATAGAGTACGTTGCTTCGTTTGGGAAACAGTATCACCTTTCTCAAAATTTCCTAATATATCTTGACTCATAGGTATTATTCTACTACCCATTTTTATACTTCCAATAGGGTTTCCATTCTCTTCTGCCTTTATTAAAGCCCAGCCTACACTGTTAGAGCCAAGATCTAATCCTAAAATATTTTTCATATTTTATTACTATTATTTGTTTATTTAATTTTTTTTCTACATTTGCAACAAGATATTTTAAGCAAATCACAATAAGGATTATTCCGTTGTGAAAACATTTCAGGTGGGGATTCTTGTAATTCTCACCTTTTTTTGTACTTTATTGCTATATTTATATGACATCTTTTTGGCCAGTCCTATAACCCAGTTGCAAGTCTTCTTTTCTTATGCACATAATTTCATAAATATTTATTACTAAAGTTTCCCACCCTAATAAATAGACAGAAAAATAACAATTTGTCGAATTGTCTTTGTAAATTAGTAATCGCTAAAGAGCTGATACTAAAGGCAAAATAACAAAACTATTATTGAAACAAAAATAGAGAAAATAAGTGAGTTATCCAAACTTTTGAGTGTTAAAAACCGCATGAGTGATGATTTATTTCATCTTTTTTGGCAAGTTTGGCATCGGTCACCTGTTATCTCGCCTGTCATTGGAGAAACGTGACGGAGTTTCCGCTTCGGAGTTGATTCTTTCTCTTTGCCTCTTCCGCATTGTGGGTCAGAGCATCCACGGCATATGCAAACATAAGTTACTATGTTTGCAAAGGCTAACACACTGAGACAAGTCGGATGCCGCTCTTCGGAGGCTTCTCGCCTCCGGCCGCATGGCAAACCACCGCGGTGTTTTTCATAGTCTGCAAGGAAAAAGTTGGTACGATAATAATTGGATTGTATATTTGTAGTGCAAACGACAAATGACAAACAATTAGAACCGTACCGATATGCAAAGAAACAAAATTTCCTTCAAAGGACAAAAGATTTACATCGGAATTGATGTGCATGCAAAAACTTGGGAGGTCTGTGTGCTGACCGAGTCGGGTTACAAAGAGAGGCACCCGCAGCAAGCCTCCGCAAAGACGCTCTTTGACTTTTTGAAGAAGCATTTCCCTGATGGCGAGTACCATGCCGTGTATGAGTCAGGCTTCAGTGGTTTTTCCACATACTACGCCCTCAAGGAGTACGGCATCGACTGTGTCGTGACCCATGCCGCGGATGTTCCGACTACCCAGTACGAGGAGGTGATGAAGACCGACAAGGTAGATGCAGCCAAACTTGCGCGCAGGTGACATCCGTCCCATATACATCCGTGAGAAAGAGAATATCGATGACAGGTCAGTCATCCGCATAAGGAAGACCATACAGAAACAACTCTCTGGCTACAAGGCAAGGGTGAAGCACCTGCTGCACTGCAATGGCGTGGAGATACCCGAGCGGTTCGCAAGACCGGGGACGCACTGGTCAAGGGCTTTCATCAAATGGCTCAAGGAGGATGTCGTGCTACTTTCCTCCTCAAGATTGTCGTTGGACTTGCTCGTCAAGCAGGTGGAGACGATACGCCAGACACTCTTGGACGCGACAAAATCCATACGAATGCTTGCGCAGACCGACAGGTACAGGAACAATTACGAGCTTCTGATGTCGATACCCGGCATAGGTGTAAGTGTAGCCATGTGCATACTGACAGAAATCTACGATGTGAAGAGATTCCGTAACGAGAACCAGTTCGCCAGTTATCTCGGCCTGATACCGACCTGTCATAACAGTGGAGAGAAAACCGCAAGCGGAGAGAAGACCTTCCGTGGCAACAAGTATCTCGGACCGATGATCATAGAGGCTGCATGGATAGCCATCTACAGAGATTACGGACTGGGAATGGCCTATGCTAGATACAAGCAGTCCATGAAACCGCAGGAGGCCATAGTCAAAATAGCCAGAAAGATGTCCAACATCATTTTCTCGGTACTCAAGAACAGTAGGAAATATGAGCCATACAGATGGGATAAAGAATAACATACAGACTTTCGGACAACTTCATAAAACGACTCCTTTTCATAATTGATGGACCTTCGGGTGTCATCTCCGATAAGATTGTTGCGTTTTATCTATATTCTGAAGAAGTAAATTGTTGGGCGGATACGTCCGTGTCAACTCATAGAAGTTTGTCTGATAGGTCTGTTGTTCGTAGCCTTTCCATACCCGGTGTTCCCATGCCGGGCTGGTGGCTGTTGCTTCTTCTAAAGTCATCGTACTAATAAACTTCACGCTAAGTGATTGATAATGAATAGTTAATAAATTACAAATATTTTCCAATTATTTGGAAAGCAACATAGAAGATATGAAGTAACACGGGCTATGTTTCACCTTAGCGACCACAGTTGTGGTTTGATGTAGAATCAAGATATAAAGCAACTTCAGTGAACGTAGCGTAGTACTCATATATGTTGTGGTTTAATGTAGAATCAAGATACAAAGCAATTAAAGATCTCCCGATAATTCATAAAAAAAACATTAGAACGTAAGTTCCAAAACGAAGTGCAATAAAAGAGTCCCCTCGCCGAGAGATGCAGACGTTCTCGAAGCGTAGCGAGAGGTTGTCTGCATCTCTCGGCGAGGAAAAAAACAACCAGCAATACAAATAAAAAAAAGGAGACCGCAGTCTCCCAAAGATTAACTAACTTTGTATTGCAAATGTATCATCAATTAACCTCGGAGCAAAGGTCGCAAATTTTCGCCTTACTCCAAAAGAAAACAGCGAGAAAAGAAATTGCCCGCATTGTGGGCACGAGTGAAGCTACGATCAGTCGTGAGCTAAAGAAAAACAGCACGCCATCGGGAAACTATATCTGGACGAAGGCGCACGATATGGCCATGCAGCAATAGAAGAATACACGAAAGAATTACGAGTGTTATACAATGCGATAGCAAAAGCCGCTGACGATGAAATCGTTATTGCAGACGGTGAAGTGTACGTTGAGACTATCAAGGAAAAAACAATGCAATATAGTTACGACACAAAGAACTATGTGGTTGGGCTTATTAACAATAACGAATATTAAAAGCAACAACGGCACTCGCCCACTCGGTGAGTGCCATTAAAACGAAGTCATGATGACAAAGACAGAAGAACTCGTTATCGAACTTTACAAAAAGAAAACACCCATTACAAAGATTGTCGCTGCTACTGGCGTATCAGTCAACAGAGTGTACAGCATTTTGTCTGAATGTGACATACCTCTTCATAGCGGGCAGAAGGCATTCAGACGCACGATTGCGTTTGATGCAGAAGCAGAAAAGCTGCTACAACAGGCAAACCCTGCTAATATATCCGCATGGGTGTGCGAGCAAATCAAGGAGAATAATAAATAATAGCGAGATGAATGTAACTGGTATTTGTCTTCAAATAATAGTAGTTATGTTATCTCGCTACCTTATTTTAACCAGTTTCGGCGCATACGGCGTTCAATCCTTGTTTGTAGTAACTTGTATGCCTGCAAGATTATCGAGTATCATACGGAAAGCTACGTCCGCATGCTTTCGCATTATCTTCAGATAGTTAAAGATAGGGCGATTGCTCTTGACCGACATGTCTATCTCTTGCTCCGGGTCTGCTGGTCGTTTCCAGTATGTGAATGGATGTACGTCATAGGTAACGAGTTGCATTCTAATGGCTCGGTTTATGATTGTACGTGTCATTGAAAGAGTCATGCTGATATATGTTTGCGATACTGCTTTTCGTTTGAGCCAGCGTTCAAATTCTGATATGGTAATAGTACTAATCTCAGAAAGGTATATGTCGCCGTTCGTAAAATCTAAGAAGAGCCTCAATGAGTTTTTGAGCACACCTGCGTAAGAGCCACGACCATCCTCTGTTAGTTCTATCTGATAATGTTCAGATACTTGTTTGAATGTCACTTTAGAAGAGTGCGAACGCATTGATTTTAGAAGGTCTCGAAGTTCCTTGCAGGTGTAGTCATCTGGAGAGTCTATGCGCTGCAATCTCTCTTCATAGTCATTAAGGAGGTTGCGGAGTTTAATATTTATTTCGTGTGCGTTCGGAACTCTTATCACAATACCATTATCGAACTCTGAAAAGGCGGTGACGGAATAAGGTGTAACGATATAATGCGTCTCAGACCTGTGACCAATGGAAATACGAATTTTATATGAGCCATTTTTTGTCTTTGTATGCTTTAGCACTGCGAGTTTTATTGTTGCCATTATGCTTTCTTATTAAAAACGAATAGAAAAAACTTGCTCCACCGTCCAAATTTGGACAAAATAAGCGTTTTTTTATTCCAGAATAGCTTAACGGCTGTAATGCGAAAAAATGGAAAGTACCTAAAACACAGTACTATAGGGAGTTCCCAATAAGTGATTCCGTTGGAATCTTTTGTGATTCGGCTGGAATCATTTCCAATATTCTTGCATTTTGATATAATTGGATATACGACAATGCGTTAAACTGTTTTGCTAAACTTTCACTTTGCAGTTGTTTTTGTGGTGGTAACACACCAGTAACACATTGTGTATATGACCCAACAAGAATCATTAGCACATATTCTATTGAGGATGTTTTTAACTTGGTCAAAGAGCTACACAACCATATTTTATATCGAAGTGTTTGAGGGACAAGGTGCATCAAAAATTAAAAAACTTAGCATAACACCTACTCCATCTAAATAACGAAACAAAGATAGCTATTTTTCTTGAATATGACAACTAAACTCATAAAAGATTCAATCAAAGAATACAAAAATAATCATTGAATGACAATAAAGAGCATCAACAATTAAGGTAGGTTCTATTAATTCATATATTAACGTGGGGTTGAGATACGATTTATCATAGCAGAAGAGGTATTCGCCACCATCTTCAGTCAGGATGCCAGCAAGGATTCCCTTTCGATATATCTCAGCTTGTCTCATTGTTTCTTGATAACCGTTAATTCGTAATCAAACCTCTCACGCTCCCATGGGGCTCGTCCTGAATTTTTCCAGAGGTGTTTTTGTATTTTATTCTATTTTTAAAGTCTTTGTAACTTCTGCTGACTATCTTTGTGCCATTTATCAACCATTCAAGCATGAAGAGCTCAAAGAAACTTTCCCTTGTCCATGGGGTACAGCGGCTGGCCTACCTCCTCCTCTTGTCCGCATGCCTACTCGCCTGTTCGTCTGAGGAGAACGGTACAATGCCTGGCACACCCCTTTCTTTCACGACACTGGTCTATATGATGGCCGACAACTCCATGGATTCACAGGTGGACTATGCGGTCGGTCAGCTCAAGCAGGGAATGAAAAGCAAGGATGTGGGCAACACAGTGGTCTATCTCGACCGACAGGATGCTTCACCACGGCTGTTCCGCATTTCAAGGCAGGGAGAAGAAATACCCCTTAAAGACTATCCAGAAGAGAACTCGGCCAAGGCGGAAACGCTGGTGCGTGTCATTGGTGAGACTAAGCAGCTTGTCCCTGCCGACCATTTCGGGCTTGTGCTGTGGGGACATGCCACGGGATGGCTGCCGGGAGGCTATTCGCACGACATCATGCAGGTCAGCGTTCCTTCACGGCAAAATCTCAACACCCGATATATGGGCCTTGACGGCACGCCCAACGAGGCAACCACCTCTCCATTGATAGAGATAGACGCCCTGGCCAAGTTGCTGCCCGACCACGTGGCTGACTACATTTGGTTCGATGCCTGTCTAATGGCGAATGTCGAGACGTTCTACCAGCTGCGCCACAAGTGCCAGTACCTCATCGGGTCGCCCACGGTAGTACTTGCCGAAGCCCAGTACGACGTTTCGGGCATTCCCTATGCCAAGGTGCTGCCTTTTCTGTTCGGTGGAAAGGATGCTTTGGTGCAGGCCTGCAAGACCTATTATCGCCACTATGAGGGAAAGAAATACAGCAATATGCGCTCTGCCACGATTACACTGGTTGATGCGTCCAAGATGGATGCCCTCCACCAGAATGTGAACGTCCTCTTGAAGAACAGGCTGTCCGGCGTGGAGACGATGGACACCCGCACCCTGCAAGCCTACCATCGCGACAATGATCCACACGTCTTTTTCGACCTGGCTGACATGGTTCATCAGTCAGCGGACCAAGCCACTTCGGCATTCGACAAAGCTCTGTCCGATGCGGTGCTCTACAAGGCCGCCACCAACAAGTTACTTGATCAACTTACGCTCGTCCCCAGCCACTGCTGTGGGCTGAGTGTTTATGTCCCTTTGAAACAATGGAACGCTACCAAAGAATACAAGTATTATTTCAAGGAAATGGAGTGGAGCGAAGTTTACGGTCGTGTCACTCCGTAAACATCAGCAGGGCTAAGAGCATGTAGCCACCTTGAATCAGAGCAAGGCGGATATTCCTGCGCATGAGGCTATATTTCTTATAGACAGTGGCTTCCGTATAGCCTACCATCCTGCCCACTTCACGAGCAGGGCAGCCTTCCGCCATTTTGCGGAACACGATTTGTTCCCTTTTTCTGTATCTATTCAATACTTTAGAGACGATGGATTCAATCTCCCGACTGGCTATGCCACCTGAGGCATCCGCCGACTCATCCTCCATGCTGTTCACGGCGACCTTAAGTTGTTCTTTATCATCCAAGGATGCCAGACCGTACTTTTTTTGCAGTGCTTCTTTTCGGTATAGGTCGATGACCTGACAGCGGGCTAAGTTCATCAGGAAACCCTTAATCCCGTCCGACGATTCGAGGTGCGTCAATTCTTCTGCTCTTTCCAGGAGGGTAAGCCACAGAGACTGCGCCATGTCGCTGGCAGCCTCCTTGCCGTGCGTCCTGCAATAATAGGTAATTAGAGTATCCTCATACCGTGTGTAAAGAGTGGAAAAAGCCTTCTGCCACCCTTCACATCTTGATGCAATCATCCGGAGCGCTTCAAGATCATCCATTTCCGTTGTCTCACCTACGATCGATCGCTGTTCATAGATTAACATGCGGCAAAGGTAGTTTGGGATTATTAAAATATCAATACAATTTTATGAATAATCTGTTATAAAAAATAGAAGCGTTCATGCGGCCCTTTCTTCTGGAAAGCCTTTAAAATAAGGACAAGAGAAAACTTAACATGATTGTAACGTGATTTGCGGTAAAGGTCACCCCTTTTCTTCGGTATTATATATAGAGGGGCATCTCATTTTTGAGTACCATTCGGACGTCATGCCTGCGCACTGGGAGCATCAATGCCCTTCATGGAAAATGAAACCAGAGTTCGGTTAAGAACTCAACATCATGATTTCCGATCGATGTAAACTAATTATGGATTGATTATGAATGAGTATATGAACGAGGAAAAGAGGAAGCACGGCAAGGAAGCCTGCGACTTCTACAATAAGTACATGGCATCGTCTTCTGACACCCCTCTCCAGGCAGATGACCTTGAAGACGACATGCCGGAAGATTCCCCGACAAGGGTCTCTCCACTGAAAGCCTGGCAAATTGAGCAATGCAAGCACATGACCCGAAAGGCACTGTCTGCTCGACTGGGCTTCAACATCGTGGGTTCACCACGGACGGCAAGGCCCAGGTTCTTTGGCATTGCAGCAGCGGTGCTGATCCTCTTCGGTGTAGGCATCATGCTCACCTGGCTTGACCTGCAGCCTGTTCCGCAGCATCGCCTACAGCAGTTGGCTCACTGTGTCACCGACACCACAATCACCCTGCCCGACGGCACGCGGGTGGATCTCCAGGCCGGTAGTTCCCTCTCCATCGCCGACGATTTTGGACGTTCTTCCCGTGTGGTCGCCCTAAGCGGGCAAGCATTCTTCGACGTCGCCACCGATTCTGCCCGCCTGTTCACCGTCGAAGCCGGGCAACTCCACGCCGTAGTTCACGGCACATCTTTTAATGTGCTCGCCCATCCTGGGCAGGCTATCAGCGAGATTACCGTGAGTAGCGGATGTGTCGAGGTGAAGAAAGCCCATGGTGGACACTCCTTCGGCCGTTATCGTCACGGCGACCAAATCGCCTACGATGCCAGGACAGCACGGGCAACGGTACATCAGGTAGACGTGGACGACATGACTGAATGGCAACGTCATGAGTTTCGCCTGACCGATGCCACGCGACAGCAGTTCTGCGACAAGATACGTCGCCACTTCGGCAAGGAGATCGTCATTCGCGACAATGCCATCGATGCCTCTGCCCGCATCAACTATTCGGCCACCGCAGCGCGTCCCACCGTGACCAACGTGATGAATGATATCTGCGTCATTTTTAATGTGCAGTATGCCGACCTGGGCAATGCCATCATCATCTCAACTCGGTAAGGGCATGCGGACGATATCAATAGCGGAGCGTGATGAATCACGCCCCTACGACAAAACAAGAATATCAATAAACAAAAACAAAACAATGAAAAAAAGGAATTACACTTTTCCCCAATCCTTTATCGCAGGGTTTCTGCTGCTGGTAGGAGGTCTGGTCGTATGGCCGTCATTACGCGCCAATGCAACATCTGCCAGTAGTATGACCACAACAGCAAACACCCCCACAGCAACAGTCAAAAGCCCAGTGGCAACAGCTGGCTATCCGAAGGAAAAACTCAGCAGCCGACTCAAGAGAATACAGCAGCAATACGGTGTAGACATCAACTACGACTCGTCCAACATGGCTACCATCAGCGTGAAGGCCTCGCGAAAAGTCAGTGTGGAGAACGATCTTGCCAATGCACTCGCCGCCACACCTTACAGCTACAGGAAAGGTGCAGGAGCCAAGTCGTACGTAGTCTATAAAGATGCCAACAAGCCACGGCTCACGCCAACCGCTCAGAGACAGGCTTCTGCTACTACAGGGCGTGGCACCATTGCGGGCACCGTGCTCGACAAGGAGGGATTCCCCGTCATCGGCGCCACCGTCATGGTGGTGGGCATGAGCGGCAAGGGAGGTGTCACCGATATCAAAGGGCACTACAAGATTACCAACCTGCCCGCCCGCTCGTTTACCGTCGAGGCCTCGTGCATCTCCTTTCAAAAGATGCGCATCTCCGATGTCAAGGTGCGCGGCGGCAAGTCCACGCCGCTCGACTTCATCCTGCAGGAGGCCACCAACGAGCTGCAGGGTGTCACCGTTACAGCGTCCTACGGCAATGCCACTACCAATGCCATGCTCGCCCAGCAGAAGAACCGCATGGCTATGAGCGACGGCATCAGTGCCGACCTTATTCGCAAGACCCCCGACAACAACGTGGCGCAGGTCTTGGGCCGCGTCTCGGGTGTCACCATCGACAAGGGTAAATATGTGGTGGTGCGCGGCATGAGCGAACGTTACAACAACGTGCAGCTCAACGGGGCCGCCCTGCCCAGCACTGAGCCCAACAAGCGCAACTTCTCTTTCGATGTCATCCCCGCCGGACTGGTGGACAAGGTGACCATCGCAAAAACCTTCACCCCCGACTTGCCCGCCGAGTTCACGGGCGGATTGGTGGAGGTCAACACGCTGTCCGTGCCCACCAAGAAGTTTCTCAACGTGAGCATCGGCACGGGTATCAATACCATTTCCACCGGCAAAACCATGGAGACGGGCATCAACTACGCCTCCGACTATCTCTTCGGCAATATCAAGGATCGCAAGTGGGCCACCGAGGACCATTCCGCCGAGGCAGCTGACGTGTACTGCAAGAACGCCGCACAGCGCAACCCCATCCAGTTTTTCAAGTACAAGGCCTTGCCGCTGCAGACCTACTCGCTCACGGCAGGCATTCCCATCACCCTGCACAACGGCCACAAGCTCGGCGCTGTGCTCGCCCTGACCTACCGCAACGAGCAGACCATCCACAACATCAAGGAGGCACGAATGATCAGCGCCGACTCCCTCTTCCGTACCAACCGAGCCTACAACTTCGTCACCGCCACCGGTGCCGTACTCAACATGGGCTGGCAGGCGCGCAACCACAAAATTACGTGGCGCAATCTCTTCAATAACCGCTTCACCCACACCACCACCGACCGATTTATCGTCACCGATTACACCGCATGGTGGACCAGAGAGCTCTACAGCAACCCGCTGCGCACGTTGATGTTCCAGACACAGATGGACGGCGAGCACAAGTTCTGGGAGGATCAGCTCATCCTCACCTGGAATGCCTCCTACAACAAGGTGAACCGCACCAACCCCAACACTGCATTGGTCGAAGCGAATATGGTAGGTGACCGCTATACGACGAATATCTTTGGCTGGAGACCTGCCAGTGGCAGCGCCAGTCAATTTGATCTTACCAGTGGTCATCTGATGTATTCCGACCTGAACGAAAGCAAGAAGACCGTAGGAGTCAACGTGGAGCATCCTTTCGAGGTGGCAGGCAACAAGCAGCGTGTCAAGGCTGGTTACATGGGTACCTTTCGCCGGTCCGACTTTTTCCAGCAGTACATCAAGCCCCACATAACAAGCCCTACCGGCCAATTACCGGATAAAGGCTTACCCCTCAACGATGCCTTCAATCCCAAATGGTTCGAACAGGGCTTTGCGGTATATTCGCCGGTCGGCATCATGGGTTCATACGCTGACTATTACGAGGGCAGCCAGGACGTGCATGCCGCCTATTTGATGGGCGATTTCACTTTCTTCAACCGTCTCCACCTCACCGCTGGCGTGCGTATGGAGGATGCCCAAACAAGCACCACCACGAGAACAGCCATCCTGACTTCTACGAGTGTTAACTGGAACGACACTACTATTTCCATTAAAAACACCGACTGGCTGCCCGCTGCCACCTTGGTCTATAACATCACGCCCACGCTCAACGCCCGCCTGGCCTTCAGCAAGACCCTTGCCCGCCCTGAGTTCCGTGAACTCACGTTCACCCCATACTATAGAGTGGAAGACCGCATGATTACCTATACAAAATTTGGAGATTACGTCAAGCAGTCCAAAATCACCAACTGGGACCTGCGCTTCGAGTGGTACCCATCCCTGGGCGAGGTGGTCTCATTGAGCCTATTCCACAAGAAGTTCAAGGATCCGGCAGAGGTCTATACCTGGCTAAGACAGGACGGTCACAACTACGACGAGATTCATGCCAATCTGCCCGAAGCCACCGCCAAGGGCATCGAGCTGAACGTGCGCAAGTCGTTAGGATTCCTGCTGCCTGGCTCCTTCCTCCGTGACCTTTGGTTCACGGGCAACTTCTCGATTATCGATGGTACAGTGAAACTCAACTACGATGAGAGCATACAGAACAGTTATAAGAATCGCAGACGCCCATTAATGGGAATGTCGCCCTACACCGTGAACGCGGGGTTGGGCTACTTCGGTAAGAAGTTTAGCGCTACAGTCAACTATGGGCGTAAAGGACGCAGTCTGCTACTATCAGCGGAGAATGACGCGTATGACATCTACGAGAATCCGCGCAATGTGCTTGACCTACAACTTGCCGCCAAGTTCCTGAAAAATCGGCTTGAGGTGAAGTTCAATGCCAGTGACCTGCTTCACGAAGACTACATCCTCTACCGCAACTGCCACGGGTACATCGATACAAGTGGCAACTGGTCGGATATTGTCGATTGGACGGACAAGGGTATGGACTATACCCCCGGTGACTGGGTCATCAGCCGCATCAACAAGGGGGTGAATCTCTCCCTGACGGTAAGTTACAACCTGTAGGGGCGTGATTTATCACGTTCCGCCACACATGATTCATCACGGTGCATCAACCGTAGGGGCGTGATTTATCACGTTCCGCCAACCGTAGGGGCGTGATTCATCACGTTCCGCCCAAACAAAACAACAACCAATGAATATATTGAATTGCAAAACATGGATTATCGATGATTCGGAACGTGATGAATCACGCCCCTACGATTGGCAATCAATACCTGCGACGGAACGTGATGAATCACGCCCCTACGATTGGCGAACGATATCTGCGACGGAACGTGATGAATCACGCCCCTACGATTGGCGAACGATATCTCATTCGGAGCGTGATGAATCACGCCCCTACAGCATGCGGCAATCACTTGCGTTTGAAATAATCGGTTGGGTTGAAATCCTTTCGCAACTGGATTTGGTGCAGCATCAGACCGATATCATCAAAATCAGTAGCCTGGGACAAATTGTTCAATTGGTCTTGTTCCCAACGTTCGGGATTCCAGAAGATATAATTTCTGACAAAATTGTACTCTCGTTCGTCTCTGATGACGCGGTCGTAATAATTGCGTTGCCACAGAGAAGAACCAGCAGTGTTGGGTGTCAGTTTGTGGTATTGATACGACGTCATCGCCTTCAGCTGGCGAATGATTTCAGGCACATAGGTATTACCCTCGTTGGTGATGATGAGATGCAGGTGGTTGGGCATGACCACCCAATCGTCTATCTCCACTTCGGAGAAACGATTGGACAACGTTTCGATGCACTGTTGCACCATACGTCCGATGTTACTCGGCGTCATCTTGCCATCCGTGATATGTCCGAAGAGGTGTTGACGATGGTAGGCTACCATCGTGATGAAATACAAACCGCAGGATGTGTAGTCATATCCTTGCCAACGAATGAATTTGCGTTTGGGCAGTCCGTCATTTTGTGTTTGGTCAGTATGCATAGCGTCATGAAGTTAATCAGTAAAACAAAAATAATGGAAAATCATCAAATATGCAAACGTAGGGGCGTGATTTATCACGTCCGTCCATGCGTGATTTATCACATTCCGCCAAACGTAGGGGCGTGATTTATCACGTCCGTCCATGCGTGATTTATCACGTTCCGCCAATCGTAAGGGCGTGATTTATCACGTTCCGCCTAAACAAAAACAACAACCAATGAATATAATGAATTGCAAAACATGGATCATCATTAATTTGGAACGTGCTCAATCACGCCCACACATCAGATGCCCAACAATATCTGCGGCGGAACGTGCTCAATCACGCGCCGACGGAATGAACGAAATGTTTAACTTTTAAAAAAAAATAAAATGAAAAAATTAAGAATTACACAAAAAATGAAAACCAAAAATTTACTTTTTGCCATGCTGCTACTTGGCAGCGCAACTGTTGTTAATGCGCAGGAGAATCTACTTAGTAATCCAGGGTTTGAAGGTGAGACAATCGTCATTGATGAGGTAAACGGTATCATTCGTCCGACAGGCTGGTATAATCCATTTGATTATGAAGAAGGGGATGTTCATTTCAGCACAATTGTCTCCGAAGCTCATTCCGGCAACGCAGCGCTGTATATGATGTATGCTTCCGAAGGTTATCCAAGTGGAGGTAATGAGATACAGTGTATAGATGCCTCTGTTACAGGGTTAGATAAGGTATATACGTTTTCTTTCTGGTACAAAGTAATCAAGGCGAAAAACTATAAAGGGAGGCCTATAGAATGGAAATATTGCATTGGAATGTGGCACTCCTCCGACAGCGATGAAATAGGTAATGTAGATGCTGTGGCAGACCAAGGCATAGATTCACAAGGCATAGTCACAAATGGAGAGGCTATAGAGGGAGACTGGAAGTTCGCTACTGTCGATTATGATTTTGGAGACCGTTTGGCAAGATATGCTCCAAGCAAATTTTATACCTACGACAAGAGCAAGATGAAATATTTATTAATTGGAGTGAAAGTTAGTTCTGGCGACCTCTTGCTCGATGACTTTTCCCTGACGGTGAAAGGCGGCACGAGCGGCATCGAGACCACAACCGCCAATCAGCCTTTGCCCGTGAAGGTAGATGGTGGCGAGCTGTATGTGGGCGGCGTGAAAGGCAGCCGCATCACTGTGTACGACGCCATTGGCAGGACGGTGGCCAACACTGTGGCAACCAGCGAAACCACCCACATCAGTAACTTGCCCAAGAACCAACTGTTGGTGGTGAAAGCTGGAAACAAGACAGCGAAAGTAATGATGAGATAATTCATAATGCATAATTCACAATGCATCATTATTTCCATCCGGACTGTTATCATGCACTTGGACAAAAATGCTATCGGTCGGAGGAATCATAACAACAAGGTGGTGTGCCGCACACTCTGCTGGCAACTCCGCCTTGTTTCTACCAAAATATTGTAAAGAATGAAAATACTCAATCAAATCTTTCTCACGGCAACGGCCGTGGTGCTGCTTGCGGGTTGCAGCTATAACGACGAGCCCTTGGACGGCGGCTACTATCATCTGACGGTGGCAGAGCCCTATTCGTATGACTCTTGCTATTTCATGCTGGATGGTCAGAGTTTTTCTAGTAAGACAGCAAGTCTATTTAAGGATAGGGGTTTGACGAACAGCACCTACCGCGTCCGCGCAGAAGCGAAGGGCGTGTTGCAGGGCTTCCGCAAAGGAGCCGACCAGCCCGATTTCTCTATGAACGTGGACCTGAGCCAGCAGCGTGACTTCACCTTCGTGCAATTGCCTGGACAGAAACTCATGACACCCGACGAGTCGGAAGGTGGCGAGCCGATGCCTACAGAGCCGGGACACGTTAAAGCCCGCTTCTTCTACACAGACAAGACCTATCCCGACATTCACCACATGCGTGTGCAAATACTCAGTGGCAAAAATCCGTTTTCCAGCAAGAAGCTCTTATCCGTGTCGTTGGAACAGAACGTGCCGGGGCAGTTCGTGGAGATAGACACCACGGCAGTGCAGGGAAATTTTTATTTTCGCCTGTACAATGCCGACGTGACACCCGAGAAGCGTATCGGCTTTATGCCCACGCTGATGAAGTTTGACAGCGATGCCCGTCAGACCTTGCAGGTGAATGGACATTCGGGAAATATTGAATATGCGTTTTAATGAACAATGCACAATTCATAATTCATCATGCTCATTACTTTCCGTTGGTCGGTGACCTTCGGTTCAAAGTTTAAAGATCAAACCTCAAAGTTCAAAGTTCAAAGTTCAATGTTCAAAGTAAAAAATATCTTATTGATGCTCTGTATGTTCTCCATCACCACTCATGCGGAGAACGGGAGCGTGGTGAAGGCTCCATCGGCTGCCTCGCACAAGACGGTGGTGACGGCAGCCGGAGCAACGCTGCCCCTGCCTTTCTACAACAAAGCGTTCGAGTTGTACTGGGAGAAAAACGACGTACCCGTGACCTATGCCGGTATCGGCTCGGAGCGGGGTCTGAAAGCTCTGCAACGCCGACAGATCGACTTTGCGGGCGTGGACGTGCTGCCCACCAAAGCAGAGCGCGACAGCCTGCCGGGAAAGGTGCTGGCACTGCCCACCTGTATGGGTGCCGTGACCGTGGCCTACAACCTGAAGGGTACGGACAACCTGCGGCTGACGGGCGAACTGCTGGCCGACATCTTCATGGGTAAAATCGTGAAGTGGAACGATGCCCGCATTGCAGCGGTGAACCCCAAGCTATCACTGCCCGACCGGGAGATTACCCCCGTGTTCCGTCTCGACGGCAGCGGCACCACCTACGTGTTCTCCCAGTTTCTCTCAAAGGTGAGCGACGCATGGAAAAACGCTATGGGCGTGGGCAAGAAGATAGGCTGCAAGGTGGGCGTGGCTGCCAATGGCAATACTGGCGTGGCAGGCCTGGTGGAACGCATACCAGGAAGCATCGGCTATGTGGCGACGGAATACACCACCGCCTTCGACACGCAACGGGCATGGCTGCGCAATGCCGCCGGCACATTTGTGCTGCCCACGCAGGAGAGCATCATGGCTGCTGCCGAACAGGAGGGCAATGCCACCGACATCACCAACGCCACCGATGCCGGGGCATACCCCATCAGCTGCTACACCTGGGTGTTGGTGTATCAGGAGCAGAGCTACGCCTTGCGGTCATATCATGAGGCACAGGAGACGGTGAGCGTTCTGCGCTGGCTGCTCAGTCCAGAGGCACAAGAGCTGACCACCCGTCTGCTCTACTCGCCACTGCCCACCCGCACCGCTGCCGCCGCCGCACGTCTGCTGGACAGCATGACGTATGAGGGCAAGAAGATGAAATAGCTCCCCCCCGCCTCTTTGACGTCCTCAAAAGAAACATCCCCTCATGAGGACTCCTCATGAAAACTTTTTTATTCTTCATAACTTGAACGCTTGTGGCGCACCGCAACTTACCCCTGCGGTCGTCCACAGGCGTTTTTGTTTGCCTTGTAGTCTCGATGGCGGAGAAAATCCTGAACCTTATCAAAAATTCCTGTTGAGTATGAATATTCCATCCGTGTCCGTCAGATAATTGACAAAAGCAGTCTCACTCCTTCTTCATAGGAAGCGTTGGGTAACGTTAAATACTTGGTTGGTTGGTCGATTTAAACTGATTGGTTTTCGTTTTCCACCATTTTTGCTTATATTTTTGTAGCAAAAATTTAATTTCTATTTCCTGTCAAACCATTTTGACCCAAGAAAGGAAACCAGAAATTCTACATTCGATGAAACGGAAGCCATGGAAGGATTTTTTGCATTTTTGATATTCCCTCAGCAAGATAGATGCTCATTCTCTTTTGGATCTCAGTGCAATATTGCCCTCATTTAAAATCAGAAGATTATGCCAAAAGTAGAAAGAGTTATCCATCCAACGACATGGATTAGGGAAATTCATGTAGGCCAGTTGAAGATCACCAATGTATCACTGGACAAGCGTCACAGCTTTGTGAACATGATCAGCGATTACAACCGCTCTTGGGGAGCCATCGCTGGTAAGTTCATCCATTACAGCTACAACAGCTATGGCTGCCGGCTGGCCATCTATGCAGTATCATCAGAGGAACGTAAACAGGAATTAAACAAGGAAACAGATGAAGGAAAATGGAAAGAAAAACTCCCCATTGATTTCTACGGAAAGAAAGAATGGGAAGCGGAAAGCGAGCATGACTGATTTCATGGCTGCCAGTCATGGAGTACTTAACACCTCGGACACGGTCTATACCGTGCCCGACATCGCCCTTATGCTCGGACGCAAGGAGTGTACCATCAGGAAGCGCATCGAAAAAGGCCTTATCCCAGCTCATAAGATGGGACGTTGCTGGTATATCCTGAAGTCGGAACTGGTGGCGGAATTGAGAGATACTTAGCAAATCCTCTAAATAACAAGTGACTAAGTAGAAGCCCTTGGCCGACCCGCTGAGAAGCCAGTCGGCTGAGGCATTTTTTTGTAACCCCAAACATGATTAGAGGATGAAATGATACCCAAGGCCATTATAGAAAAGGTACTTGATGCGACGCATATAGAAGAGGTGGTGGGCGAGTTCCTGTCACTCCAGAAGCGAGGCGTCATCTATCGTGCGCTGTGTCCTTTCCACCAGGAGAAGACACCGTCGTTTACAGTTACGCCCAACCGCTGCATGTTCTACTGTTTCGGGTGCCATAAAGGAGGTAATGCGATTACCTTCCTGATGGAGCATGAGAACATGACCTACCCAGAGGCCGTGAAGTGGCTGGGCAGGAAGTACGGCATAGAGGTGGAGGAACGCGAGGAAACCATCGATGAGAAGCAGCAGCGCCTGAAACGTGAGTCGCTACTGATTGTCAATGCCACCGTACATAAACATTACCGTGAGGTGTTTCTGCGCTACAAGCCTGCCCAGGACTATGCCTACCGCCGCTGGGGGCAGAAGTATTGCGATGAGATAGAGATCGGTTTTGCGCCCATCGACGGCAAAGCCCTCGCTCATCTGCCCTTGCAAAAGGAATTTCTCCAGGAGTTGGGACTCATTAACAAGCAGGGCTACGACTTCTTCCAGGACCGTATCGTCATCCCCATCAAAGACCGCTACCAGCACATCATCGGCTTCACAGCAAGGGTGATGGACAACAGTCAGCCCAAGTATCTCAACAGTAAGGAGTCATTTCTTTACAGTAAGCGTAACACGGTCTTTGGTTTGGACGTGGCATGGCGGGCGGCAGGAAAGACCGAGCAGATGTACCTTGTGGAGGGAGCCCCTGACTGTATGCGTCTGCATGCCATTGGTGTGCAGAACACCGTGGCCGACCTTGGTTCGGCATGGACAGCGGAGCAGTTTCAACTCATCAAGAGGGCAGTCAGTAAGGTTTGCTTCATTCCCGACAACGACCCACCCAAGGGTGGCGCCGATTATGGTACGGGTATCGAAGCCGTAATGAAGGCTGGGAAGCTCGCCACTGAACAGCACCTTATCGTATCGGTCAAGGAGATACCCATCACTGAGGAAGGTAAGAAGGAAGATCCCGATACCTATTTCAAGAATCAAACGCTCTTCAAGGCTGTAGAGGAAGAGGACTTTATCCTGTGGCTGGCCGCCAAACTATTTGAAACAAGCGGCAACACTGAGCAAAAGAGTGATGCCGTGAAGCAAATAGCCCACCTGTTGTCCTTTATCGATGACGACACCAAGCTCACTATGTTCATTGATGCCCTCACCAAATATCACCGAGGAAAACTCTTCTGGCAGAAAGCCGTCGAGAACGAGAGGACGAGGTGCGACAGCCCAAAGGAGGACGAAATCGACCTAAACCGTCAGTACGGTTTTTGGATAGACCACGGCAAATACTTCTCCACCACCGAGAAGGGAGGAGTGATTGAATGGAGCAATTTTACGCTGACACCACTCTTCCACATCAAGGACCCGCTCATGGCCAAACGACTCTTCTTGCTCACCAACGAGTTAGGCATCAAGGAAATTATAGAGATGGAGCAGGAAGACCTTATCTCGTTACAAAAGTTCCGCCAAAAACTCGAATCTCTCGGCAACTTCATCTGGAAGGTTGGCGAGAAGGAACTCATTAAACTGAAGTGCTTCCTCTACGAAAAGACTGAGACAGCAGCCCAAATCAAGCAGCTCGGCTGGAACAAGAAAGGCTTCTATGCCTTTGGCAACGGCATCTATTATGGAGGCAAGTTCAGTGAAGTCAACGAGTACGGTATCGTACACCTGGACGAGAAGGGTAACTACTACCTGCCAGCCTTCTCTCAGATTTATAAGGAAAACACTGACTATTTCCGTTTTGAGCGTCAGTTTGTGCATTTCAATTTCTCAATGATTTTGCTCCGAGACTTCACCCGTCAGCTCTTCCTCGTCTTTGGCGACAATGGCAAGATAGGCTTCTGCTTTTATCTTGCCACCCTTTTCCGTGACATCATCACCCTCACCACACGCTCATTCCCCATCCTCGATCTCTTCGGTCCGAAGGGTTCTGGCAAGAGTGAGTTAGGACACACCTTGATGTCGTTCTTCGTGATTGACAACATACCGCCTAACATACAGAACTCCACCATTCCCGCCCTCAACGACACGGTAGCTGCCGCTGCCAATGCTCTGGTGCACATCGACGAATACAAGAACGGCATCGACACCGCCAAGATAGAGTTTATCAAAGGCCTTTGGGACGGTACTGGTCGCACGCGCATGAACATGGCCACCGACAAGAAGAAGGAGACCACCGCCGTAGATGCAGGCGTGATTATCTCCGGACAAGAGATGCCTACGACCGACATCGCACTCTTCAGCCGGCTTATCTTCCTCTCGTTTCCCAAGTCAGACTTTACAGATGATGAAAAGAAGAACTACCAAAGATTGCTCATGATGCGTTCCAAAGGAATGACGCACTTAACCCTACAGCTTTTGACTCATAGGGAACTGTTTGTCAAAGCCTTTTATGATCAGTATCATTTGATATTGGATGATGTAAACAAACGGTTAGGCAGTAGGAATGTCATCGACCGCATTGTGCAAAACTGGGTGGTCCCACTTACAGCCTTCCGATGTTTGGAAGGCAAATTGGATTTGCCTCTCTCGTATTCAGAAGTATTGAATATCACGGTTGAAGGCATTATACACCAAAACATGGAATGTAAGACAAACGACGAGTTGGGTAGCTTCTGGCGCATGGTGCAGTTTCTCAATAGTGAGGGAGAAATTTACGAAGATGCCGATTTTAGAATTAGAACTGTCAGCCGGTTCCATTCCAGTATCATCAATGAAACGGAATGGGCAGAGCCGCACAAGATACTCTATCTTCAAAAGACCCGCATCTTCATGCTTTACAAGCTTAATGCCCACCGCAACGGAGAGACCTCACTGCCCGAAGAGTCGCTCCGTTACTATTTGGAAAACAGCAAAGAGTATCTGGGCGAGCAGCGCATGACATATCATGTCGTCAAAAAGGGCAACCAGATCCTTGACTTCGATCACCGTGATGCCAAGGGGCAGCCCGCCAAAATGTCCGTCCAACAACGTTCCTATTGCTTTGACTATGAGAAGCTCGTCGAGGCGTTTGACATCAATCTGGAGATGACGAGGGAAGAAAATAATAGTTAAATACAACCTATAAGTTGTATAATTCAAATATATAACTTATCTTTGCAACATAAAAGAAAGAACATGACGTTCGATAAAATTACTGACGACGGCCGTCTATGGGCTGTGCGATACAATGGAGAGAGCGATAATGCACTCTATACGCTGTTTGACAAGTGGGGCGACGTAGTATGGCTTAGACAATTCTTCCGTGATAATTGGGATGATCTGATAGCCTACTTCAAGGTGACAGACATCAACCAAGCCATAGAGGACACGATTGAGGACAGCGATCAACTGCAATGTTTGATGCTGGACTTAAATCCTGATTCAGACTTAGAATTGCTATTTCACCCATTGGAAAACTTCCGCACCTCGGAGATGGTGCTCGGCAAAGAAAAAGCCAGGCTGAAACGAACGATTCGTCATTCTTCGTGGCTTCGCATCTATGCTATAAAGTTATCACAAGGCATGTATGTCATCACAGGTGGGGCTATTAAACTTACGCTCAAAATGGAAGAGCGAAACCATACAAAGGTGGAATTGGCAAAACTGGAAAACGTCCGCCGTTTTCTCCTGAATGAGGATATTATCGACGATGATTCTTTCATAGATTATGTTACCACAATATAAAAAGGAGGTAAGTATGAACCAAATTATAAACAAACTGGAGGCGCACGAGAGCAAGACACCCTCTCGTTGGCGTGAGGCTGCCGAGTACCGACAGGCTAATAAGTCGTGGCTCCGCCACTCGCAGCGTATTGCGATGCTTATGCTCGACAAGATGGACGAACTCCATCTCACCCAGACAGAACTTGCCCAGCGCATGGGCTGCTCGCAGCAGTATGTGTCAAAGATACTCCGAGGGAAAGAGAATCTCTCCATCGAGACGCTTTGCAAGATAGAAGATGCCCTCTCACTCCACTTACTCCCCAGCGAGGTAGAAACGGTTTGATGAAGTTATACTCACATGACGAGATGCTCAATCGAGTGTTGGGCAGCAAAAACACGTCTGCCCGTAATGCTTACGAGCAGAAAACGAATCGCTTCTTGAAAAAGATAAAGACGCTCATTGAGCAAAAAAGAGAAGTAACAGGGACTCACTCTGGATACCCTAAGAACTGCTTGTGAGTCATGATAGGCTACCCGCCATTACCAGGTAATTTGTCCTGGTAATGGCGGCTTCATTTTTGCCCTAAAAAAAAATCTCAGTAAACCCCGAAAATGCTTGTCTTGCTTGTCTTATATGTCTTGTCGTTGAGTATCAATAAATTATATGTCTCTGATGTTGTCTTGACTTGTCATTGCTTGTCTTAGAAAATGGTCGAAGTGGAGAATCTTTCTATTTTAGTCAAATAATATAAGTCTTGTCTAATAATAAAGAATATTATATTATTGAATATCAATACTTTATGTGTTTATGACGAATAAGACAGAAAAGACAGCCCAAATATATGTGCCCTACAAAAAAATAAAAAGGCGGAAGCTCCGCCTTTTCTATAACGCTTAGCTGCACTCGGCCATTTGAAAGCGAGCTTTCATGGCTCTCGCTTGCAAAGCCTTTCGTTACTGCTCATCATATAGCCTTGACAGGAAGTCCTGTAGTCGCTTATCCTGTATCTCGGTAAGTAGACAGGGCTTAAAGCCTGGTACTTTCCTAATGCTCAACATGCCCAGTCCATACCGTGAGCCATCCACCTTGATGTCTTCCATCTCCTTTACAGAGGCATAGCCATACTCCGTTTCAGCCATCCCTACAACGATACTGAACAAAGTAAAGTCGTCGTCTTCTGGCTGCCCCTCCAGTACATACCAGCGGATGAGTCCAATTTCAAACACACAGACGCAAGTGGCGTCCTTCTGCTTCCCGTCCTGAGAATAAAGAGGGAAGTTTTTCAACTGTTCGGCGAGTTTTGCCGTCATCAAACGATTTGCCATATAAAATGCTATTGTGGAGCAGTGGTGAGCCACCCCGTTACCTTCTGACTCATTTCCCTCTTGTGAAGTCTAATGACTTCTTCGGGGAAAACTATTTTCGAGCATATCAGTTGCTATTGGATGGAACATTCAAGGGCAAGGAATTTTTCAAGTTTTTATTCACATACCATGATAAAATAAAGAGCGGCCAATAAAAACCTGAAAAATAAGGCACTGGTACTTGATCATAATGTGCCAATAGCGAACTTCGCGAAGAAAATGGATGAACACCGAAGAAGTTTAGTTTCTCGCAGCAAAAAGAGAGCGCCATGGCAGGTAATGAGTTGAAGAGAGCCGGAAATGGAATGGAAGAACTGCATGCAGGGATGCTTGGGCATCTTGCTGCAAGTTTGAAATGGAATGTGGCATCTTCAACTCATCACTGGCCTTGTTGCCCGCAAAAGATTCAAGAATGTTGTATCTGTCAGATAATCAATAGAGTAGGAAAGAGTGTGGGGCAAAAGGGTTACGAGTTGGAAACGAGCAAGTTTCTTTACCTCTCTTCATTCTGCAGTACCTCAAAGATCACGCTGTTTATGTTGCAAAGATAATGATTCTCTGATGAAAATCAGTAGGAATTAGCCGTGTTGTGGGTATTGTGGTGTGTTAAAAGTTTAGTAACTCATTGATATTGCATTTTCTTATTGTATCTTTGTTGTACGCAAGTCGTCAGTATGCAAGTATATTTATTTTGGAGTACTAAGTATGAATGGGAAAATAGATAGTCATATCAGGCGTATCTTTACTCATAAGATAGAGGAGATTGGAGGGACCTTAAGTGGAGATATTTTGCTTTACTTCGGTCCTATAGATGATTGCTTGGTATACTATGTAAATGAGCTTGTCAGGGGATTGAAAGAGAATAGCTCAAAAGATGAGAATAGAGATAGGTACAATTGTTTTTCGTAATATTGCAACGAGTAACTTTGCCTAGTGTAATATTCGAACCTTCAAATCTTTGAGTATGACAAGTTATCAAGCATATTTACCAAGTGATTTTAACAGCAAAGTTAAGCTGTTGCACAGAAAAAGGTTGATGAATAAAATATATGGAATCATACTTTTATTGCTCATTCCCTGTATGACGTATGCCCAGGCGGCACCGACTAAATTATGGGGAGAAGTGAAAAACACCTCTGGCGAGGCGATGGACTTTGCCAGTATTGTGGTGATGAATCCTAATCTGCCCAACAAGATACTCGCATCAACATATACAGGTGATGATGGCAAATATCAGATTACTGTACGTTGCGACTGTGACAGTCTGATGCTTCGTGTGTCACGGATAGAAATGAAGTCTATTGTCATGAAGATACCCAACCGTTCGGGAGAATTCAATATTGAGACAGATGCAAAAACAATTGAGTTGCAAGAAGTTACAGTAAAGGCGAAGAAAGTGTATTCACGAGGCGATACCATTAATTATAACGTAGCTTCTTTCCTTTCTTCATCTGACCAGACCATCGCAGATGTCCTGAAGAAAATGCCTGGCATTACCGTTTCAAAGAATGGACAGATTTCTTATCAGGGTAAACCCATCAAGAATTTCTACATAGAGGGGCTTGACCTTATGAAAGGTCATTACGGCATTGCCACAAACAGCATAGACCCAAAGAATGTGGGGTCAGTACAAGTGTTAGAGAGCCATCAAGACATAAAAGCTTTAAAAGGGCTGCAACCAGAGGAGCAAGCTTCTATTAATATACGGCTGAAAGAGGGTGTGAAGGGAGTGCTCAACCTGATTGCAACGCTCGGAGGAGGATATGGCAATGAGACACTATGGAACAATGCTGCCATTGCCACCTATTTCAAGCGCAACAAGCAGTTTCTTGCCACATATAAAGGGAATAATAGTGGCGAGGATTTGTCGCAGGAACTTTATTCTTTCGATGAGGACTATTCACGGACGAGCACGATTTCCTCCATTACAATGCCATCTGTTCCGGGAATAGACAAACGTCTCTATTATTTCAATCGCTCACATAGCATCACTTTCAATAACGCTTATCGTGTTGGGAAGTTTGGCGAGTTGGGAGTCAATGCGGCGTATTTTCACGACAAAGACAAACGGAGCCATTGGTCGAACATCAGCAATATCCTGCCCGATGGTTCTAAGAATGTGGTCAAAGAGGTTATGACGGGAACGGCAAAGCAAGAAAAGGCTTATGGAGACATAAGCTACTTGGACAATAGAGACCAACACTATATGAAGGAGCAGGTTAAGTTCGATTGGGACAGAACTCATGCCAATAGCCGAATAGTGGCAGGGGATAAACCCATTGACCAGTTGGGTATGGTTGATTCGTATCGTCTGCTCAATAAATTTCATCTCACTAATCGTAGTTCAGAATATAAGGGTTATGAATTTCTCTCTCTCATCAACCTTGAAAAGCGTCCTCATTCTCTTGCGGTTTCTCCAAATCTTTTTTCTGAAGTTATTCCAATCACAGTGTTGGACCAGCAAGTAGACATTCATCATTTTTCCACAGAAAACAACTTTTGTTTGCTTTCGGCATGGAGAATAGGCGAGGTAAACATACATCCTTCTGCCACTATAGATTACCAACATAACACATTGAGCAGCTCACTGGCAAATTTCAGAAATGATTTGAAGTTCAATTTCATCAATGCTGGATTTGGAGCAAGAGCTACATATAATAGAGAGAAGTTGTATGTCTCTTTCAATATGCCCATACGATACAAGTATTTCCAACTGGAAGATATAGTGAAAGGTCAAACGACAAAGAAATCCGGATTACGTGTAGAACCCAATATTTCCCTTACTTATAATATCAATAGTAATCATCAATTAAATTTGAACTCCAATATTTCATATTCTACTCCGATTATTGAGAATTTGTACACAAACAATATCCTTACCTCCTATCGACAGCTCTCTGCATACGACGTTACAGGATTGTTTGAGGGGCTTAGTCAATCTTCTTCTTTGGACTATTCATTCAAGAATATCCTTACGATGACTTTTGCGGGAATTGATTTGTTATGGTATCATCAGAAACCCGAAGTGCTTTATGGCTCCTACTATGATGATATTTCCATGCGCACAATCAGCCGGCACACCAAAGAAAAAGCCAACACTTTTACGGCAAAACTCCACGGAAGTCAAGGGTTCGATTGGAAACAATTGAAAGTCGGTGCATCATTATCTTATTCTTATTACGACAATCCGTTGCTGTTACAAGATGTGGTGCTTCGATATACAGGCAGGGCTATAGCTGCAAATATGGACATCACTATTGCTCCATTCAAATGGCTCTCTGTTTCTTATCAAGGTGGGTATTATCAGATGAAGACGCAACAAAATGAAGGACAACGCTTGCCCTGGTTGCGTACAGTAAACAACAGTGCTTCTTTGAATTTCACTCTGCCTGCTGGAATAATGTTCTTAACCTCTCTCAATCATTATTATAACAACTTCAACAGTGGGGACAAGTCATTTCTCTTGCTGAACGCAGAAGCAAATTACACCATCAAACGTTTTAGCTTTGCACTTTCTTGCGATAATTTGCTTAATCTTAAAACATATTCGTATTCGAATAAGTCGGCTCTCACCGAAACTCGCTCTGTTTATAATATCCGTCCTCGCTCCATATTGCTGAAAGTTAGATTTAGAATAATATAAAACCATTTAAGATATGAAAAAGCTCTTTATTATCATTGTTTATATGTTCATGTCATTTACAGTTCATGCACAGATAACAGCTCCGTTTCCGCAAAACCTTCAAAAGAAGAGTGCTATTGACACGGCACGATACAAGGTTACATATAATTTGAAATATAAAAATCATCCCGCCGACAAAAATTATCTCAGCGACGTGCGCAATGTATATATAGGGAAACGTTATGTAAGAGATTTTAGCGACATCATATTCCATTTCGATTCACTCTGCACAGAAGCTTCCAGGCATGGAGCTGTGACACGAAGCAACATTCAAGGAAATCCATGGCCAATAGAATTAATCGTTGAAGGTGGCAAAAAGGCAGACATTAAATATCGTATGCCACTACAAATTGGTGTGTTGAATTTCCAACAGGACCTGCCTCAGTTCAATTGGAAATTCATAGAGGGAACAGACACGATTATCGGCTACCCATGCTCGAAGGCGACAGTCTCGTTTGCAGGCAGAAATTATACTGCATGGTACACTCAAGAAATCCCGTTGCCATTTGGACCATATAAATTCGGTGGTCTCCCTGGATTAATTTTAAGAATACAAGATAGTGAAGAACAGTATATTTGGGAGGCTATTGGCTTTGAAAGATCAAACGCCCAGATATTGACATACAAATATGAAGGAGAGAAAAAATGCTCTGTAGAAGAAGCGAGTAAAACAATCGCTCGCATATTCAAATCACCGCTATCTTTCATCTCTGCAAGTATGGGCGGAGGAAAAATCACAATGCTTGATAAAAATGGAAAGGTAAAGAAATCAAATGATGCCGATAGTTATACCATTCCATACAAATCGTTAGAGATTGGAGATGAATAAAAATCAAATCAATATGTCAAAATCAGTTGTAAAGCAACTGATGTGTTTAATAAATTTAAGTTTAATAAATTAAAATAATTGATTATGAAAAAGATCAGTATAATTGAGCTCTCAAGAAGAGCTATGGGCGCACGCGAAATGAATGCGCTTACTGGTGGCAACGTTTGTGGTTGTGGATGTCATGGTCCGTCTTCAACCCAAGCTAATGCTAATGCTAACTACAAAGGGAACAAATCATCTAATGGTTCCCAGACTGTAGTAATTGCAGATATGAGCGATGGACAAGTTGTGGTACATAATCCATAAGCAGTCACACCCTTTAGAAGGGGGCGTATGAATTAGATCTAAGCCATGCGCCCCCTACTTTATTCCTTAGTATATTACCTTCTAAACTAAGATAAATGCAACAATTAACAGCAGAAGACGTAAAATTATTTTTCGCTAATACTCAACAAATTACATTTTCCATCAACCGTGTTTCCTGCATGAAACTCTCATTTTCCGTATTGAACACATCGTTCATCAGGTTGTTTTTGAGCAACCGGCTCATCCATACACCACCCATCAGCAGGCAGATATAGCCAACGGAAAGCGTAAAGATATAGAGCGAAGCCGCCCCAACCTTACCAATAGGCAATGCCAACAGCCACCAGTTGAGAAAGAAAAAGACAAATCCGGAGAAAAACACCGTCCAAATCTTTGGCCACGTGATTTTCTCTTCCTTCACGTCTTTTGTTCCCAAACAGGACAGTGCAAGGAATACCACACAAAAGAGTTTCGTCCAAAGTATGGACGAGAACAAGCCCGCCGTGCGTTGGAAATTCATCAGAATCTTGTCCACTATAGCTATTGTAAAGTGCCATGTATGGAAAGCCTCATAGCAGAACCAATAACAGTTAATCAAGAGGAATATCACCGATATACCTCGCATAAAGTCCATAACTTTACCCAATGCCCTTAAATCATCTTCTTGTGTCATTGCTGTTTTATTTAGAATATCGTTTGAATACTATTTGAAAAGTTTTTGAATATTATTTGAACAGTGTACTTAGCGCTTCCTGCGTTTAAGATTTACCTTATTTTGTCTGCGGAGTTTACGTTGCCAAGCCGCTTCTTTCCAATCATCGTTGCCCGTAGATGTGAAAGAGTCACCCACCATGTCCTCGATAAGTTCATCGATAAGGTTATCCCCTTCTTCTGCATTGGATTGTAAAGGCTGGACAGTTGCCGATTGTTCCAAACGGGCAGAAGGTCTGCCATACAGCGTTTCGTCCAAGAATGGGTTATGGACAGGATTGGAGAAATAACCATTGAATATATTGGCGGCATATCCCTTGCCCAATCTGGAACCATTGATTGCAACACCCTGCTCGTCATCAATAAAGGTAATGCCGTAAATTCTTCCATTATCATTCTTTCGGATTACCACACGCAAGTCTTGTTCCTCCAATTTTTGCCGAAGTTCTTTCTCCGTATTGGGAGAGGTACGCATTGTTTGTAACACCTTGTTCCTTATGGTTGGTATCAGTGGTTTGACGGTTTGTTTCGACTTCTGATCCTGTTCTGTATGGCAGTATAGCCCACACCACGGCCAATGTCCGAGGCATGGATGGGTGTGCTTACTTTATTGCTCTTGTCATCTGTCGGAACATAGACCAGTCCGTCATATTTCTTTCCTCGGAACTCCGTTTTTACTTCTTCTACGGCAAGGTTATATTTGCTCAGAATGGCGTTCAGTTCTCCTAATGAACAGAACTTATAATGTTTCAGCACCATGCGGACAACATTTGCCACCTGTTCCTTGATATTCCCTTTTATGGTATCCACCTTGGGCGTTTCTGTTACCGCTTTCTCACTAACCTTTGAACTCGGAATAAGGTTATACTTCCTTTCCAAGGTGTCGGTAATCTGTTTGCTCTTTCGCTTTTCAAATCTGTCGTTGATTTTCTTTCCCTCTCCGTCCACCCGAAGCGACACGATGTGTATATGCTCACGGGCGATGTCGCTGTGCTTGAACACGATATAAGGTTGATTGCCGTAGCCGAGTGCCTCCATATACTCCCTGGCTACCTGCACGAGTTGCTCATCGGAGAATTTATCGTCCGGATGCGGATTGAGGGAACAATGGAAGACCATCTTTTTTGTTCGGCATTTCTCTGGTATCAATGCCTCCATGTCGGCAAGCACGTCCTCCATCGTATAACGTCCCTCCTTGTTCTGATACAACTCAGCGGCAAGGAGAATGCTTGCTTCCCCTTTCTCCACCTTCTTGAAGTTGTATCCGAGTGCCCCGCCAAGGTTCTCCGTCGATGAAATCTTGGCAATCATCTTTTGCGGTAGTCAATGGTTAAACGGATAGCCTGTTCTTGCAAGGCAATGATTTGAGCCGAGAGTTTCTCCAACTTTTCAAGCAGAATCTGTGCGGTCTTGACCGAATGATAGCAGTTAATGGCACGCACGGTTTGGTTATACAGAACGCCAATCTTATGGATTTGTGCCGTCAGTTCAGAGAGTTTACGGTAGTATTCTACGGCGGATTTATCCACCGTTATCACCTTGAAACTCTCTCCAAGAATACGCCCACGCACAAAATCCGACTTGGTTTCTGCGCCCGAACGCTTAAACAAATCTATCGCCCGTTGCTGGTCTTTGGGGTTGGGAAGACGGGTGTCCCATCAGTCCCAACGTTCAATCTTGTCATTCATTATCTTTCCTTTTTGTAATTACGACTTTGGAGTAATTTAATTCCCCTTTGGGGCTAGGGTCTTTGTCGGCAAAAACGGAGTTTGTCGGACAAAGACACACCTTGCCAGTATAAAGAAAGAGATAGTTTGTTATGTTCCATAAAGTAACCTTTCTGGGGTGCTTTTGATAGACGAGAGTTCAAAGTTCAAGAAGTAAGTCAAGAGATAAGTTTAGACTAATCTCTTGACTTACTGACTTTATGAGCTGACATATTTTTGACTAAAGTTAATTTTACCTTAGGTCGAAACTAATTTCTTGACCAAAGTCACAATTGACCATTTGACTTAAGTCGCGACTGATTTCTTAACTTAACTCATAACTTACCTGTTTGCGGTATTGGATTATAATGCCTTTCAAGCATTGTCTGTATGTCGCTCTGCTTGTATAGTATCTTCCCTCCGATTTTGTAGAAAGGAAGCGTTCCTAAGTTTCTGTACTCTTGGAGCGTGCGTGTGCTGAGCCGTAATTGGCTGCAAACCTCCTCGCCTGTTAGGTAAACCTCTCCGCCTAACATTGGACGGGCTGTAGAACAATAACGCTTCAGTTTCTTCAATATTCCCTCCATCAACTGTGCAAACATCTGCATTTGAGGGTCTTGCTGTGTAATGATTTCTTTCTCTTCCATAGTTCATTCTGTGTTTGATTTCATTAATTGTTTGCATTCAGTAACTCTGCGATGTCGCTCTCCTTATAATAGCATTTATGCCCAATGATGGAGAAGGGGATTTTACCCGTATCGCGATAGGATTGCAGGGTGCGTTTGCTGATGCCGAGCCTGCGGCATACGGCTTCATTGTCGAGCCATTCGTCCGTTTCGGGCGGATTGCCGATAAG
>NZ_QENY01000005.1 GCF_003096815.1 Hallella colorans | reverse complement strand
CCTATGCGCTCCTTTGTCTGTGTGAGATACTCCCCGAAACTCTCCAAGAGCAGGGTTTGGCGGTGGATTTGCCCCTGATAGGCATCCCTCACGTCTGTGGCTGTAAAGGATTCTTCTCTTTCACTGAGTTCGTGAAAGCGTGTGTGGATAAGTGCAGTGCATTCACCAAGTTTCTGATTGACGGACACAGCCATGCTGCTCTTGCCGATAAGCCTTTGCTTGCGGCTGTCCCAAAGAGCGAGCGGAGTCTTACACTTGGTGGAGAAGCCCGAATGGGTTCTGCCAACGGAGATGCGCCCGATGACAGGCACAAGTCCTTTCTTGTCGGTTCGTTTCGCCTGAACGAAGAACGATACTTTGAGTTTGTTTTCCTTCATTTTTTTCTGTCGTTTTTTCAAAATTTCCTTTGCTTGCAAAGGTACAGATGAACAAGTATTCCTGAGCGATGCAGAAAAATGAAAGATGAAGAATAAAAACCTATGATACAGTTGTTTACCTTCAATTCGTAACCCCTTTTTGCTTTTTCCTTGATGGGTTACGATTTGGTAACGGAACTCCTGCCGTTTGATGCTTCCTTTCGCCTAACTCGATAATGGCATAAAAATGCTAAATGATGATATTTCAAATAGTTACATTCCTTGCTTTTCCCTCTGTTTCCCTTGATTCTTAACAACTGATTATGCCCGGAAGATGGCACTCGACATGCGCATGATAGACCCGCATTACGAAGACCACCCCGACAACAAGGCGAGCCACTGTGCCAAAATAATCGCGGAGTATTATCAAAAATACGACGCGCAGAAAGGCACGCAGTTCGTTTTCTCTGACTTGGGGACTTACCAGCCGGGCGATGGGTGGAACGTCTATTCGGAAATCAAGCGCAAACTGACGGAGGACTACGGCATACCGCCAAGCGAGGTGCGCTTCATTCAGGAGTGCAAGACCGACAAGGCTCGGAAGGCGGTGATAGATGCCATGAACGCCGGGACGGTGCGTGTGCTGTTCGGCTCCACCTCCATGCTCGGAACGGGTGTGAACGCACAGAAACGGTGTGTGGCAATTCATCATCTTGATACGCCGTGGCGACCGTCCGACCTGCAACAGCGTGACGGACGGGGAGTTAGAGCAGGCAACGAGATAGCCAAGCATTTCGCCGGGAACAACGTGGACGTAATAATCTACGCGGTGGAAAAATCACTGGACAGTTACAAGTTCAACCTCCTGCACTGCAAGCAGACTTTCATCAGCCAGCTTAAAAGCGGTGCTATGGAAGCGCGTACCATCGACGAGGGGGCAATGGACGAGAAATCGGGCATGAACTTCTCGGAATATATGGCGTTGCTATCCGGCAACACCGACCTGCTGGACAAGGCGAAACTGGAAAAACGTATCGCCTCGCTCGAAGGGGAACGCAAGTCGTTCAACAAGGGCAAGCGTGATTCGGAGTTCAAGCTGGAATCGAAGACCCGCGAGCTGGGCAACAACACAGCTTTCATAGATGCCATGACGGAGGACTGGAACCGCTTCCTCTCTGTGGTGCAGACCGACAAGGAGGGCAATCACCTTAATATAATAAAGGTGGACGGAGTGGATTCCGCCGATGAGAAAGTCATCGGAAAGCGTTTGCAGGAGATAGCCAAGAATGCCACGACCGGAGGGTTGTACACGCAGGTTGGAGAGTTTTACGGTTTCCCGATAAAGGTGGTCAGCGAAAGGATACTCAAAGAGGGATTGGAGTTTACCGACAACCGCTTCGTGGTCGAGGGGAACTACAAGTACACCTACAACAACGGGCATCTGGCGCTGGCTGACCCGTTGGCCGCCGCCCGCAACTTCCTCAACGCGATTGAGAGAATCCCCTCCATCATCGACCAGTATAAAGCGAAGAATGAGGTCTTGGAACGTGAGATACCGCAGTTGCAGGAGATAGCAGGCAAGGTGTGGAAGAAGGAGGAAGAACTGAAACAGTTGAAGTCCGAACTTGCCGCCCTTGACCGCAAGATACAGCTGGAACTTGCGCCGCCTACACCCGAAATCACCGAAAAGGAGCATGAAGGGCAACAGGTCAAACCGGAAGCGAAAGGTGTGCGAAACGGTATCAGGCAATATCCCGAAGATACATCACCGCAAATACGCAATCCATCGGAAAGTATTATCGCCAATCACACCATAACTGGGCATCCGGGGCTGTATGCCAAGGAGGAAACCCGGTCCAAAGGATTGAAAATATAACCTTAGGAATTTTATCTGAAGTATTAATAAGGGCTATCCCAAAAGGTCTAAAAGTAAATTTTATCCTTTCTGCAAGTATCTGTAGGATGGCAACTGCATTTTTTTTCTTTTTGGGCAGCCCTTATTAAAATTTATTCTTATTTTAGGTTATATACATTCATGTCCATTTATGTAAAAAATCCTGCTGACCTTGTTTATGTCTTGTCAGTCACCATTTGCAAAACCATATTTGACCCTCAAAGAGGCTGAATTTGATAAGCAACTTGCTACATACTCATAATAAGGAGCTAAATAGAACACGAATGGGAAATACTCAAATGCCAAACTAAAGAAGATATTGGCCAAAATAAACGTTATACCGAGAGAGAAACTTGATTTTTTTCAACTTCCTAAAACGTTGTTGTTCAAACATTTCTACTTATTTGTACTTACCAGTTGAACCTACGCTTCCCTAATAAAATGTCTATGGTAAAAAGTTAAAAAATCCTCCCACTTTTGTTAGATATATTTTTTTGTGTAATTTTGTAATCGTTATGCGGCAGTAATAATATACATATTAATACGAGTTAGTAATCCTGTAGTTCTCACATGCTACGAGGAGGTATTAAAAGGTGCGTTTCGACAATGCATCTATTGTAGTATATTATTGCTTAATCCAAATGAATATTATAAATTTAGGAATTCTTGCTCACATTGATGCAGGAAAAACTTCCGTAACCGAGAATCTGCTGTTTGCCAGTGGAGCAACGGAAAAGTGCGGCCGTGTGGATAATGGTGACACCATAACAGACTCTATGGATATAGAGAAACGTAGAGGAATTACTGTTCGGGCTTCTACGACATCTATTATCTGGAATGGAGTGAAATGCAATATCATTGACACTCCGGGACACATGGATTTTATTGCGGAAGTGGAGCGGACATTCAAAATGCTTGATGGAGCAGTCCTCATCTTATCCGCAAAGGAAGGCATACAAGCGCAAACAAAGTTGCTGTTCAATACTTTACAAAAACTGCAAATCCCGACAATTATATTTATCAATAAAATTGACCGTGACGGTGTGAATTTAGAGCGTTTGTATCTGGATATAAAAACAAATCTGTCTCAAGATGTCCTGTTTATGCAAACTGTTGTCGATGGATTGGTTTATCCGATTTGCTCCCAAACATATATAAAGGAAGAATACAAAGAATTTGTATGCAACCATGACGACAATATATTAGAACGATATTTGGCGGATAGCGAAATTTCACCGGCTGATTATTGGAATACGATAATCGATCTTGTGGCAAAAGCCAAAGTCTATCCGGTACTACATGGATCAGCAATGTTCAATATCGGTATCAATGAGTTGTTGGACGCCATCTCTTCTTTTATACTTCCTCCAGAATCAGTCTCAAACAGACTTTCAGCTTATCTCTATAAGATAGAGCATGACCCCAAAGGACATAAAAGAAGTTTTCTAAAAATAATTGACGGAAGTCTGAGACTTCGAGACATTGTAAGAATCAACGATTCGGAAAAATTCATCAAGATTAAAAATCTAAAGACTATTTATCAGGGCAGAGAGATAAATGTTGATGAAGTGGGGGCCAATGATATCGCGATTGTAGAAGATATGGAAGATTTTCGAATCGGAGATTATTTAGGTACTAAACCTTGTTTGATTCAAGGGTTATCTCATCAGCATCCCGCTCTCAAATCCTCCGTCCGGCCAGACAGGTCCGAAGAGAGAAGCAAGGTGATATCCGCTCTGAATACATTGTGGATTGAAGACCCGTCTTTGTCCTTTTCCATAAACTCATATAGTGATGAATTGGAAATCTCGTTATATGGTTTGACACAAAAGGAAATCATACAGACATTGCTGGAAGAACGATTTTCCGTAAAGGTCCATTTTGATGAGATCAAGACTATCTACAAAGAACGACCTGTAAAAAAGGTCAATAAGATTATTCAGATCGAAGTGCCACCCAACCCTTACTGGGCCACAATAGGGCTGACGCTTGAACCCTTGCCGTTAGGGACAGGGTTGCAAATCGAAAGTGACATCTCCTATGGTTATCTGAACCATTCTTTTCAAAATGCCGTTTTTGAAGGGATTCGTATGTCTTGCCAATCTGGTTTACATGGATGGGAAGTGACTGATCTGAAAGTAACTTTTACTCAAGCCGAGTATTATAGCCCGGTAAGTACACCTGCTGATTTCAGACAGCTGACCCCTTATGTCTTCAGGCTGGCCTTGCAACAGTCAGGTGTGGACATTCTCGAACCGATGCTCTATTTTGAGTTGCAGATACCCCAAGCGGCAAGTTCCAAAGCTATTACAGATTTGCAAAAAATGATGTCTGAGATTGAAGACATCAGTTGCAATAATGAGTGGTGTCATATTAAAGGGAAAGTTCCATTAAATACAAGTAAAGACTACGCCTCAGAAGTAAGTTCATACACTAAGGGTTTAGGCGTTTTTATGGTCAAGCCATGCGGGTATCAAATAACAAAAGGCGATTATTCTGATAATATCCGCATGAACGAAAAAGATAAACTTTTATTCATGTTCCAAAAATCAATGTCATCAAAATAATGGAGCGGTCAGGAAATTTCTATAAGGCAATACAGTTGGGATATATACTTATCTCCATTCTTATCGGATGTATGGCATATAATAGCCTCTATGAATGGCAGGAGATAGAAGCATTAGAACTTGGCAATAAAAAAATAGACGAGCTCCGAAAAGAAATAAACAATATCAATATTCAAATGATAAAATTTTCTCTATTGGGTGAAACAATACTGGAATGGAACGATAAAGATATCGAGCATTACCATGCACGGCGTATGGCAATGGACAGTATGCTCTGCCGTTTCAAGGCCACCTATCCAGCAGAGCGCATCGATAGTGTGCGCAGTCTTTTAGAGGATAAGGAACGACAGATGTTCCAGATAGTCCGGTTAATGGATGAACAACAATCTATTAACAAGAAGATAGCCAATCAAATTCCGGTTATTGTGCAGAAAAGTGTGCAGGAACAGTCCAAAAAGCCAAAACGAAAAGGTTTCTTGGGCATCTTTGGCAAAAAAGAGGGAACGAAGCCAACGACAACAACGACTACGCTCCGTTCATCCAATAGAAACATGGTCAACGAACAGAAAGCGCAGAGCCGTCGATTGTCAGAACAAGCCGATAGTCTTGCTGCCCGTAATGCAGAACTTAACAGACAACTGCAAGGATTGATTTGCCAAATCGAAAAGAAGGTACAATCTGATTTACAAAATAGAGAAAGCGAGATAACAGCGATGCGTAAAAAATCATTTATGCAGATAGGCGGCTTGATGGGATTTGTTCTTTTGCTGTTGGTCATTTCCTATATCATCATACACCGTGATGCAAAGAACATTAAACGATACAAACGCAAGACAACGGATTTGATCGAGCAATTGGAACAGTCCGTGCAACAAAATGAGGTACTCATAACCTCCCGAAAGAAAGCGGTACATACTATTACCCATGAGTTGCGTACACCACTGACGGCAATAACTGGCTATACCGAACTTTTGCGGAAAGAATGCAATAGCGGTAATAATGGGCAATATATCCGAAATATACTGCAATCCTCCGACCGTATGCGGGATATGCTCAACACTTTGCTTGACTTCTTCCGCCTGGACAACGGCAAGGAACAGCCCCGTCTGTCACCCTGCCGGATTTCTGCAATCACGCACACACTTGAAACGGAGTTCATTCCTGTTGCAGTGAACAAAGGGTTGTCCTTGTCCGTGAAGACTGGACACGATGCCATTGTATTGACCGACAAAGAGCGAATAATACAAATCGGGAATAACCTGCTGTCAAACGCAGTCAAGTTCACAGAAGAAGGCGGTGTTTCTTTGATTACTGAATATGATAATGGAGTTCTGACACTGGTCGTTGAAGATACAGGTACAGGCATGACAGAAGAGGAACAGAAACAAGCGTTCGGTGCGTTTGAACGTCTATCAAATGCCGCCGCAAAGGAGGGTTTCGGGCTTGGGCTTGCCATAATGCGTAATATTGTGTCGATGCTTGGCGGAACAATCCGTTTGGACAGCAAGAAAGGGAAAGGCAGTCGTTTCACAGTTGAAATTTCTATGCAGGAAGCTGAAGAACAGCTTGGATATACAAGCAATACACCTGTTTATCATAACAATAAATTCCATGATGTTGTCGCCATTGACAATGATGAGGTATTACTTCTGATGCTGAAAGAGATGTACTCCCAAGAAGGAATACACTGCGACACTTGCACCGATGCTGCGGAACTGATGGAAATGATACGCCAGAAAGAATACAGCCTGTTGCTGACAGACTTGAATATGCCCGGTATAAACGGTTTCGAATTACTGGAACTGTTGCGTTCGTCCAACGTGGGCAATTCACCAACAATCCCGGTGGTTGTGGCAACCGCTTCGGGCAGTTGTAACAAAGGGGAACTATTGGCAAAAGGCTTTGCCGGATGCCTGTTCAAGCCGTTCTCCATATCGGAGTTGATGGAGGTTTCCGACAGGTGTGCCATAAAAGAAACACCGGACGGGAAACCGGATTTTTCAGCTTTGCTGTCTTACGGCAATGAAGCCGTTATGCTGGAAAAGTTGATGACGGAAACTGAAAAAGAGATGCAGACAATACGGGAAGCGGCAACAGAAAAAGACCTGCAAAAGCTGGATTCCCTGACACACCACCTGCGCAGCTCGTGGGAGGTGCTACGTGCCGACCAACCGCTAAATGTACTTTACAGATTGCTTCATGGCGATGTACTCCCGGATGGTGAAGCGTTAAGCCATGCCGTGACTGCCGTGCTGGATAAGGGAGCGGAAATAATCCGGTTGGCAGAAGAGGAAAGGAGAAAATACGAAGATGGATAAGACAACAATAATTGTGGTAGAAGACAATATCGTGTACTGCGAGTTTGTCTGCAACATGCTGGCGCGGGAGGGCTACCGCACCGTGAAGGCTTACCACCTCTCAACCGCGAAGAAACATCTACAACAGGCGACAGATAATGACATCGTGGTTGCCGACCTGCGCCTGCCTGACGGTAACGGCATTGACCTTTTGCGCTGGATGCGAAAGGAGGGAAAGATGCAGCCCTTCATCATTATGACCGACTACGCCGAAGTTAATACCGCCGTGGAAAGCATGAAACTCGGCTCGATAGACTATATTCCCAAACAGCTTGTGGAGGATAAACTTGTCCCCCTGATCCGTTCCATACTGAAAGAACGTCAGGCAGGACAACGCCGTATGCCTGTGTTCGCCCGTGACGGTTCCGCATTTCAGAAAATCATGCACCGTATAAGGCTGGTAGCCGCTACCGATATGAGCGTGATGATATTCGGAGAGAACGGCACGGGTAAGGAACATATTGCCCACCACCTGCACGACAAGAGCAAGCGGGCAGTCAAGCCATTCGTGGCGGTGGACTGCGGTTCACTCACCAAAGAGCTTGCGCCCTCGGCCTTCTTCGGACACGTCAAGGGAGCGTTTACAGGAGCAGATTGTGCCAAGAAAGGATATTTCCATGAGGCGGAAGGCGGCACGCTGTTTCTGGACGAGGTAGGAAACCTCGCGTTGGAAACCCAACAGATGTTGCTCCGCGCCATACAGGAGAGGCGGTATCGCCCGGTCGGAGACAAGGCAGACAGGAGTTTCAATGTCCGCATCATCGCCGCCACCAACGAGGATCTGGAAGCGGCAGTGAGTGAAAAGCGTTTTCGGCAGGATCTTCTGTACCGCCTGCACGACTTCGGGATAACCGTTCCTCCGTTGCGTGACTGTCAGGAAGACATCATGCCGCTGGCAGAGTTCTTCCGTGATATGGCAAACAGAGAGCTGGAGTGTAGCGTGAGCGGGTTCAGTTCCGAAGCACGTAAAGCGTTGCTGACACACGCATGGCCGGGCAACGTGCGGGAACTTCGGCAGAAAGTTATGGGTGCTGTATTGCAGGCGCAGGAAGGTGTTGTCATGAAAGAGCATCTGGAACTTGCCGTGACGAAACCGACCTCTACTGTCAACTTCGCCCTGCGCAATGACGCGGAGGATAAGGAGCGGATATTGCGTGCGTTGAAACAGGCAAACGGCAACCGGAGTGTCGCCGCCGAACTGCTCGGAATAGGCAGGACAACACTATACAGCAAACTTGAAGAGTATGGACTTAAATATAAATTCAAGCAATCATAGCCTGTAATTCACTGAATTTGGCTATCTTTGCATAACATTTGAGAAAAACGGCGATTGGCAGGAGCTTTTCGCCGCCAACATATAGGATAAGACCGCAAGGCGTTTCAAGCGAAAATCTGGTAAATTGGAACTACGGAGACGATTGCGTGATGCTTATGCTATGCTTACGCATAGCGTGCATTCACGTACTCTCCGTAAAGGCTTTACCAGAGCCATCGCTTGAAGGTAGTGTGAATTGCACGCTACTTTTTTGCCCTTGCCTAATGAAAGGTAACGATTATGGGTAAAGTTCAGATTCTCGCCGTACTGACGATGGACGGATGTCTTTCTTCAGAGTTATATTATAAAGCACATCAGGATTTGTGCCTTGACCGTTGCGGTCTTGATGAAATCAGGAAGAACGCCCTTTACCGCGTGACACCAGACTATTCCATTTCAATGCTGCACGAATGGAGAAAAGACGGCACAAACATCCGTTACCTCGCGGAAGCCACACCGGACACGGCAGACTATATAAACGGACTACTGCGTATGCACGCTGTGGATGAAATCATACTATACACCGTTCCTTTCATATCCGGAAGCGGACGACATTTTTTTAAGTCGGCTCTGCCAGAGCAACACTGGACGCTTTCCTCTTTGAAAAGTTTTCCCAACGGTGTATGCCGCATTATCTACATCCTTGATAAAAAAGCAAGATAGCCAAAATGTGCGGCAAGCATACATTTTTATTTTCAAGAATAGAATAAATGTTCTGATTACAAACAATTTAAGTCGGAGATAATTTGTCCCTGTGAAAAAATATTGAATTTTATACCACTGAAATACAACACTTTGTAAAATTGAGCGTTGGATTTTTTGTTTTCTGCCGCGTTTTTTGCCAATTATATTCATGTGCGCATACCGAAAACAGAGTGTAAAATTTCAAAATTGACAGGACATGAATTATTTTTTATTGGCGGAAACCGAGTTCTTCCGCCGGATAAACGAAGCCGGAGACTGCAATATGGAAAAAGCATACACGGCTTTCGCCACCCAAGTAATAGAACTGTGCAACGGCGGCATGGACATGAACCTTACCGTCATCGCGCTTGCCTACATCGAAATCGAGTTGCAGCACCATCCGGTGCGTAATCTGTCAGAAGAAAGAAGAGAGATTGCCGCCTACGTCAGCAAGGCTCTGTCTTTCGTAAGAAAGATGCAGAAATTCCTTGCCACGCCCCAAGTGCCACCACTAATATCCGCCAACAACGCAACAGAAACCACCGCCAGCCTTCTTTGGACGGGCAACGCCATCGACCTCGTGGAACTTATCTACGGCATAGACGAGATGGGCTGTATCAACAACGGCAATATGCCGCTAAAACAGCTCGCCCCGATTCTCTACAAGATATTCGGTATTGAGTCGAAGGATTGCTACCGCTTCTATACCGACATCAAACGTCGGAAAAACGAAAGCCGTACCTATTTCCTCGACAAGATGCAGGAGAAACTGAACGAGAGAATGCTGCGCGATGAAGAGCTGGAACGTATGAGAAGATAAAATCAGGTATAAGCGGGAGAATGGTATCATGCTGTTCTCCCGTTTGAGTAAAATCTATACGAAAAAGGGCGTTTTCGGCGCGCTATTGCCCCGAATTTCAGCGAAAAACGCTATCTTTGTACAATTGTTACGAATTGAATATGAACATAGACAACCTCGATATAGTAAAACAACTGATAGCCGAAAAGGAAAACGGGCAGGTGGAGTTCAAGGAAACCACCGGGCAGTTGGAGCGCGGCATGGAAACGCTCTGCGCTTTCCTTAACAGCGAAGGTGGCACGGTGTTGTTCGGTGTGACCGACAAAGGAAAGATCATCGGGCAGGAAGTGAGCGACAAGACGAAGCGTGATATTGCGGAAGCCATCCGGCGTTTTGAACCATTTGCCACACTCGAAGTTTCGTATATCAGTATCCAAAATACAGACAAGAGTGTGATAGCCTTGTCTGCGGACAGCCAACGTTATATGCGTCCGTTCTCCTATAAGGGACGGGCTTATCTTCGATTGGAGAGCGTGACATCCTCCATGCCGCAAGACGTATATAACCAACTGCTTATGCAGCGAGGTGGGAAATACGCTTGGGAGGCGATGACGAATCCCGACATCAAAGTTACTGACCTTGATGAACATGCCATTATGGGAGCGGTACGTGGAGGCATCCGGTGCGGTCGCCTACCCGAAGCCACCATAAGGGAGGATTTGCCGACCATACTCGAAAAATTCAACCTGTTACATGACGGAAAACTGAATAATGCTTCCGCAGTCTTGTTCGGTCGTGATTTTTACTTCTATCCCCAGTGCCTGCTTCGGTTGGCGCGTTTCAAAGGAACTACAAAAGACGAGTTTATAGACAATCAGCGTACCACTGGCAATATCTACACACTGCTGGACACTGCAATGTCGTTCTTTTTCAAGCATCTTTCCCTTTCGGGCAAAGTTGAAGGCTTGTATCGGGAGGAAGAGCTTGAGATTCCTTACAAGGCATTGAGGGAATGCTGCACAAATGCCCTTTGCCACCGCTCATACCACCGTCCCGGCAGTTCGGTAGGAATTGCCATCTATGATGACCGTGTGGAGATTGAGAACAGTGGAACTTTTCCGCCGGATATAACAATGGAAAAGTTATTGAGCGGGCATAATTCAGAACCTCAAAACCTGATTATTGCGAATGTTCTGTATAAAAGCGAGGTTCTGGAAAGCTGGGGACGAGGCATCGGGCTTATGATAAGCGAATGCCGGCGTGTCGGCATTCCCGATCCGGAGTTTCATACAGATGGAAATAGTGTATGGGTTATTTTCCGCTATACCCGAAAAACTGTGGGGCACGACCCGACAATTACCCGACAGTTACCCCACAGTCACCCCACAGTTACCCCACAGGTGGAAAAGGTGTTGTCTGCAATCGGCACACAGACACTTTCAACCAAAGAGATTATGTGTGTGATAGGATTAAAGGACAAAAGTAATTTTTTAGAACTATATCTGTATCCAGCCATAAGGCAGAATTTGGTAGAGCCTATTTACCCGGAAAATCCGAAACATCCCCGGCAGAAATATCGTCTTACCGATAAAGGAAAAGAACTGTTGATATAATAACGGGGTATGGTGGCGAAAAAGAAGAAACAACAGGGGCATTACTGTCGGATTTGTAGCGAGTACAAAGCCAACGAGCAATTCAGCGGCAAAGGACACTCGCGGCATATCTGCAAGGAATGCCGGTCGCTTCCCGATGATGTGAAGGCGGACATGGTGCGCTGTAACGAGGTGGAACGAGCCGTTTTCAAATGCCCGATGAGCCGTCAGGACTGGGAACTGCTGGAAAAATATGCCAAGAAGTACAAGGACAAGGAATCCGGGCAGTTCGCGCAGGATATGTTGGACATGAAACGGGGCAATCAGACACCGGACGAGGATATGGAAGAGGATGATGTTTTAATAGAAGGCATCTATGAAGAGGAAACCATACCATTTGCCGAACTGGAGGATGACATCCGTTATCAGTTGGAAGAATTGTTGGCGGACAACATCAACGAGTTCATGATACACAAGAATTACATTCCCGAAGGCAAGGAACTGAAAGACATCAACGAATGGGTCATGAAAGAAACCCGTGACACCTTTTTTATAAAGGTTATTCCCGATGCCGCTTATGACAGTCTGGTGGAAGAAACGATCAACAGGCTTGTGAAGGAATGGAAAGAGGACGGATTTGAGATAAAGACCTATTCCGCATCGCTGGTCGTCATGGAAACGGAACGGCTGCTTATCCGCAGGATAACCCGTAAGGATATGGACGCACTCCTTGCCATAATGGGAAAGCCGGAAGTCATGTACGCTTGGGAACACGGCTTTACCAAAAAGGACGTGCGCAAATGGATAAACAGGCAACTCATCCGATACCGCAAGGACGGGTTCGGATATTTTGCCGTCATACTGAAAGAAAGCGGCGCATTGATAGGACAAGCCGGTCTGATGAATAGTACCCTAAACGGGAACGAGACTGTCGAGCTTGGCTATATACTCGATAACACATACTGGCATAACGGTTACGGTACGGAAGCCGCCCGCGCGTGTTTGGAATACGCCTTTGGAGAGCTGGAACTGAAAACTGTCTGTTGCAGTATCCGACCGGAAAACGTGGCATCCATCCGTGTGGTTGAAAGGCTGGGAATGACCTTGTGCGACAACCATACAATAATATACAACGAAAAAGAAATGCCGCATCAGATATATGTGGCAACCAATAGTAAATCCTATATCTTATAAGCGAAATCACTCAACAATGAAAACAAATAATATTAATTTATTTTGCGATATAGTTACTCAAAGGTCAGGAGAACATTCTTGCGCTATAAATATTTTGTTGCAACAACAATTATATGGGCAGGTAATATCTATTCTGCGTCAAGAATTAGATTCTATGGTAAGAGTTATGTTTTTGTTGTCAATTAGCGACTTAAACCTTAGAGAGCATTTTATAAACCAAACTTTGGAGGGAATAAAATGGTCTTATCCCAATACAAAGAAAGTCGTGACCGATAAACAAATGGTGGATTTAGCTGATAAATTTTATGGCTGGCCTTTTTTTGTTTATAAATTAGGATGCGCTTTTATTCATCTTTCAGCAATGGTATATTATAAAAACAGTAATCCATTTTTGCTTTTATCTGTTTCAGAAAGAAATGACATCACAAGGTTTTTACATCAATATCATAGTTTCCCGTTAGAGTTGGAATTGAATTTGGAAAATATCATCCCATATCTTGATAAAGTATTTAATAAAGTTTCAAGTAACTTAGCATGTTACATTGAAGATTTACGTCAAAATAAACTTTTGGAGGAATATTAAAATAAGGGAGGATTTTAGCTATCCTCCCTTATTTTAATAGGTTACTTCTGCTGCAACAGATGCTTCAGGTTGTCATCGCCCGCGATGCGCTCCAATTCCTCCTGAACAATCTGCTTCACCTCCTCCTTGATGCGCCGGTAATTTGCCTGCACCGTTTCCTTCATGCGGTCGTTGCCGTCTGCGTCAGTGAAATCGGTAATAACGGGGATTTTCTTGTAGGCACTTTCCTCCCGTTTTACCTTATCGGCATCCACCACAATCTCGCAGTGGAAAATCTTCTGTTCGATACGCTCGTTGAAGTTGTCGGACACCGAACCGACAAACATTCCCTGCGTCAAACCGGAAATCTTGCTGGGCGGGATAAGCGCGTCCATCTGCGTGTTAATGGAGGTGGAAACATCCTGCCGGTTGATGGAGATAGACTGCCGTTTCTGCAACACCTTACCGAATCGTTCCGATAGTGTCTTTGCCGTTTCACCTACCACCTGCCCGGAGAAAATGTTACCGACCGTATTCATCACCACTTTCGCCTCCTTATCACCGTAGTCGCGCACCAGCTGGCTGAAATCCTGAAATCCCAGACACACGGCAACCTTGTTGCTTCGGGCGGTAGCTATAAGATTGTCCAACCCTTTGAAATATATCGTCGGCAGCTCGTCTATGATGACCGACGACTTCAGCATCCCCTTCTTATTGATGAGCTTCACGATGCGGGAGTTATACAATCCGAGAGCCGCCCCGTAGATATTCTGACGGTCGGGATTGTTGCCCACGCATAGGATTTTCGGCTCTTCGGGATTGTTGATGTCCAGCGTAAACTCGCTGTCCGACATCACCCAATAGAGCTGCGGTGAAATCATCCTCGAAAGCGGAATTTTTGCCGACGCTATCTGCCCCATGAGCTGCTCCGCAGCCCCTCCGAGCCACGCATCCATGAACGGGGAAAGGTAGTTCTCCAGTTCGGGATAGGAAGTCAGTATCGGAAAAATATCCTCGTAGCGGCGGTTCAAAAATTCGATGGCATGGGGAAACGTGCAATATTTCCCGTTCTGATAGATTTTAAGATACCATATAATACTGGCGAACAAAATGATAGGTGATTCCACAAAGAAGTCACCCTGCTTTTGCACCCACGTTTTATTGAGGTTGAGCATTATTGTATAGGCACTCTCGTAGGCGTCCGTAATATCTTCCATAAAATCCGGGTGAATGGGATTGCACCGATGAGAGCGTCGCGGGTCGTCGAAGTTGATCACATAGAACTTCGGCTTCACCTTGTAGCCGTCAGGGTGGTTCAGCAGATGATTGTAGGCAATGGTGGACAAGTCGCTGAATTTGAAGTCATACACGTACATCAAGAAGCCCTTTTCAATCTGTTGCTTGATAAAATTGTTTACCACGGCGTATGACTTGCCGCTGCCCGGCGTACCCAACACGATGGACGCACGGAAGGGATTCACCACATTGATCCAACCGTTGTTCCAACGCTTTTTGTAATAGAAGCGTGTCGGCAAATTGACCGAATACTCGCTTTCGATGAGTCTTGTTTCCTGCATGAAACTCTCGTTCTCGTTGTTGAAAACATCCTCCATCAAATTGTGTTTCAACAGACGGCTCATCCACAGACCTCCCATCAACAGGCAGACATAGCCCGTACCGATGGTAAGGACATACAGCCCCATCACCGCCTCAATCGGAAGCGGCAGAGCCAGTATCCACCAGTTTAGGAAAAACAGCACGGACCCGGCGGCGAGTGCCGTCCATATTCTTCCCCAAGTGATTTTCTCTCCCTTGACCCCCTTTGTACCCAGACAGGACAGGGCAAGCAGCAGGACGGCAAACAGCTTTGTGTACAGTATGGAATGGAACAGCCCCGCCGTGCGGTCGAAGTTCAGAAGGATTCTGTCCACCACACCGATGTTCACGCCCCACAGCCGGATGACTTCGTAACAGAACCAGTACACGTTCATAACCACTAAAATAATACTCACGGCACGCAGAAAATCCATGATTTTCGCCAATGCCCTCAAATCGTCTTCTTGTTGTGACATACATTGATTTTTTAATTGTTGATACTCCGATTACAAACCCAAGCCCTTGCGCTTTTTCTTCTTTTTGCGCTTCATCGCCCGGATGAAAGCCTTTTCCTCAGCATCTACCGCCGGACCTTCGGGAGTGAGCAAGCCCATTCCGCCCGATACGTCTTCACGGTCGTATGCGGTCTGTCCGTATGCCTTGTCCGCAGCATCCATAGGGATGGATAACGGTATCGGCGGTTGTCCGGCGTATGGCAGGGTGAAGTGTTCCTGCAAGGCATTCGCCGAAAGCTCCTTGCCCATGCGAGAGCCGTTCAGTACACATCCTGTGCGGTGGTCGATAAACGTCGCTCCATAGATACGCCCTTCATCCGTGTAGCGCAGTACGGTGTCGATGCCCTTCTCTTTGAGTTGGGATACAAATTTGTCCTTGTCATAAGTGCCTTGCAGCACGGAAAGAACGGTGCGTTTCGTCATGTCGGCGAGCTTCCTGTCCTTAATCTCTGATTTGGAACGGATAAATTTTCTCTGTACGGCTTCATAACCTGCGGACTTCCCGAAAAGCGAGGACTTGAACGGGTTGCCCACCTTGTTACCCTTGTCGTCCGTGACGGAATAAACCAGCCCGTGATACTCCCGTCCGCGCACGTTGCCTCTCGCTTCCTCCACCGTCATATTATATAAGGAAAGGAGCGCACGGTATTCGCCCATCGTCTGAAAACGGTACTGCCCGTTCAGAGCCTTCACAGTGCCAGCCACCTGCTTCTTCACATCACCTGCCGATGCGTCCACCTTGCTTAGCGGCGTGTCAAGCCGGCGGTTCCTGCGCTCCGCGCCGTGCAGCCCGTATTTCTTCTCCAGCTCACGGGTGATTTGTTTGCTACGATAGTAGTTGTTCTTGTCGCTGATACATTTCCCGTTATCGTCCACCCGCACCGTCACGATGTGCAGGTGGTGGCGGTCGATGTCCTCGTGCTTGAAAACAAGATAAGGCTGGTTGCCGAAACCGAGTTTTTCCAGATACTCGCGGGCTATATCCTGCAATTCCGCATCGGTCAACACATCCTCCGGATGTGGGTTGAGCGAAATATGCACCACCGGCTTCTCCACCTTCATCTGTGGCGGCATGAAGGTGAGAAAACCCTCCATCGCCTTGTTGATGTCCACCTTTCCCGAACCGTCATTGTAGATGCGGTTGGTCGTAAGCAACCGCCCCTGCGCCTCGTTAATCTTCTCCCCGTTATAGGCAATCGCGCCGTACAACGAGTTTCCTACACTGATTTTTGCGACCATTTCGCCTCCATTTCCCTTGAAAGTTCCACAATCCGGCGGCTCAGTTTCACGAGTTCGACGGTGTGTTGCTCTAATTTGTAGAGCAACGCCATCGCCTTTTTCTCTGAAAAATGCAGCCTCAGTTCCTTCACGACTTGGTTGTAATTCGTACCCACGGCGCGGAACTGCGCATGAAAATCCGATAGCTTGGTGTAATAGTCCACCAGCGTCTTGTCCACCTTCAGCACCTTGAACGGCTGTCCGAAGAAGTGCGCTTTGAGGAAAACCGACCGTGCATAGACACCCGATTTTCCGAACATGGCGAGGAAACGATTGTGTTCCTCCTCGTTGAAACGGACGGTGTAACGGTACACCGCCGGATCAAGTTTGGGATTTCTCCCTGCTTTGCTTTTCCTTTTCTCTTTCATATTACTTTGGATTTAGCGGATTGACGGCATAAGCCGCCGCTTCGGATCACAGCACCGCAGTTCTGAAAGGCTTTCCGACTTCGGAGGGAAAGCCCGCCCCCTGCAAGGGCAAGGCGTTTTCCGGGATGCTCAAAATATTTTGAGCGGCTGAAAACATACCTTGCTATGTTCAGGTGAACATAAAAATCCGTCAGGGGACGGATGGGAAGATACCTTTCAGGACTCCGGGCCGCGCACCATCGGCGAACCCTGCTGTCCGGGGGGCAAAGTTACGCCCTTAAAGCTGTATTGGACAGATGCTTGACCCGGTCAATGACTGCCAACCGGCGCAACGTGCTGCCACTTGCCGGAGAAGTGATACAGGTTCCAAAATATACTTGTTTATTTGCAGCATGATTCAAGAAACGAACGATTTGAAAATATGAGAAAAGGAACATTCAAATACCCGGACAATCGCTTCGGCGGATACTTGCCGAAGCGGATACCCGAACCGTCGGAACCCCGGTTATCCGACAATCTGGTGAAGTACAGATTCAATGACTTCATGACGCAGTGTCGTCATTCATCACTTGTTCGCCGCACCGCTTCACCACAGAACCGGATACGCGATGACCCGCCCATGTGTCTGTTCACTGAAGCGGATAATGTAGCAACCAAATCCGCATATAAATAGAAAAAGAAATCTTCAACAATTAAAATAAATGGAACTATGAGTAAGGAAATCTTCGTTGCATTCGCAACACAGAAAGGTGGCATCGGCAAATCCACTGTCACGGCACTTGCCGCCAGCTACCTGCACAACGTGAAAGGCTACAATGTCGCCGTCGTGGACTGCGACGACCCGCAGCACAGCATCCACGGGCTGCGCGAACACGAAATGGGGCTTATCGACAGCAGCACCTACTTCAAGGCTCTCGCTTGCGACCATTTCCGCCGGATGAAAAAGAACGCCTACACCATCGTCAAGAGCAATGCGGTGAACGCCCTCGACGATGCCGAGAGGATGATTGCCACTGAGGACGTGAAACCCGACGTGGTGTTCTTCGACATGCCCGGCACACTCCGTAGTAACGGCGTGATAAAGACGCTCTCGCAGATGGACTACATCTTCACTCCGCTGAGTGCCGACCGCTTTGTTGTGGAGAGTACCCTGAAATTCGTCACAATGTTCCGCGACAGGCTGATGACTACCGGACAGGCGAAAACAAAGGGGCTTTATCTGTTTTGGACGATGGTGGACGGCAGGGAGAGGAACGACCTGTACGGCATCTACGAGGAAGTGATAGCCGAAATGGGCTTTCCGGTACTTTCCACCCGCTTGCCCGACAGCAAGAAGTTCCGCCGTGACCTTTCGGAAGAGCGCAAGAGCGTTTTCCGCTCCACCATCTTCCCGATGGACACGGCACTGCTGAAAGGGAGTGGCATCCGGGAGTTTTCCGAAGAGATAAGCGACATCATCAGACCGCAGTGAGCATGGGCAGCAGGAAAGTGAACACGGAAGGCATCGACGAGGAACTGCTGTTAGCTTCCATCGGGCGGCGCACACAGGACGGGACACTGCGCCCCGCACAGGAAGTACCCGCAGCTGCACCGACCGAAGAGGACACCGCCGCACCGGAACCACCTCCTGTGCAACCAGTAACACGGGAAAAAGCGCAGAGGGAAAGTGGCCGCCGGAAAAGGCAGGATGAGGACTATAACGAGCTGTTCCTGCGCCGCAACGAGATAAAGACCCGCCAGTGTGTCTATATCAGCCGCGATGTCCACGGCAAAATCCTCAGAATCGTGAACGACATCGCCGGAGGTGAAATCTCGGTGGGCGGCTATGTGGATACCGTGCTGCGCCAACATCTGGAACAGCACAAGGAGAGAATCAACGAACTGTACAAGAAACAACGTGAAGATCTGATTTGAAAATGGAAAAAGAAATGACACCGAATGAAAAAAGACCACAGCAAGACTGCGGAGGTATGTTTGCCCAAGTGCAGGCGAGTGTGGAAATCCTGTCGCCTGTCCCGGTAAGCGGCAAATGCTGCGAGAAGGACTATGAACGTCTGTTCATCCGTGACTCGGAAGTAAAGGCACGTGAGGGGAAGATGGCGTATGTGCGCCCGGAGTACCACGAGCGTATCATGTGTATCACCCGTGTAATCGGGCATGACCGGCTTATGCTGTCCGCTTACATCGACCATGTGCTGACGCATCACTTCAACCAGTGCGAGGATGCGATAAAGAGCCTTTATGCCCGAAATTATAATTCAGTATTCTAACCAAAAACGGAAGGATATGAATTACACAATCAGCATGACAGACATTCTGCTGGCGGTATCGGTCGGCTGCAACCTCTGGTTCCTGTTCCTGCTCCTTTACGAGCGCATCATGGACACGCGGATTGTCCGCTTCTTCAAGGGCATTGTCGGATTATGGCGGTCACTGGACGGGAATGAGGCTAAACGCATAGCGGCACACGAGGAAGTCCCTGCGGAAAAGGCGGACATCATCGGCAAGAGCCGTTTCAGGATGGCATCCACCCGGACAACCGCTGCCATACCGACGCAAGAAGCCGCCACTATGGAAAAAGGCATTGAGCTGTCGGAGGAAGAGGCTACTTTTGACGACGGAAAAACGGGAAACGCATCCCGCCCGGCACAAGTTCCGGAGGAAAAACTCGATGAGACCTTCACGAGCATACCGCCGGAGGAACTGGGATACGGGGACGACGAACCGGAAGAGGACGCCTCGGACACGCCACGGGCTTCGGGCAGCAGCTTTGACGAGATTGACGACGCCTGCAAGACCGCCAAGAACCCGGACGCGACACAGGCGGAACGTGAAAAGGCGGCGAAGGTGTTCACCGACATGGAGGGCACGGAGTTGTACGAGAAAATGATGGAAGGCTCTTCGGAGATAGGCATCCGCATCAAGGGGCTTATCGAGATTCGGCTGAAGAAACCTGAAAAGGAGTTCGTCGTGCCGGACAACATCGAGGAGTTCGACATTCGCAACTATGTATGACAACAATAAAAGAAATGAACATGAAAGAATGACATCAACCCACGCGGCGAGGAAACGCAAGGCGCATCCCTATCCGCAACGGACACGCCCACGTCCGTGGAAACAAACGGGCATCCACTAAAACCAAAGTAAAGAAACAAAGTATCAACCGCCCGACAAAGGACCATCCACCCTTTTGACGGCAAAAAACAAGAACAGTTTATGAACAAGAACATCTTGAAAAACAGAAAAGCAATCCTCTCCGCGGCACTTGTCATCGCCGCAACCGCCTCCGCTTTCGCGCAGGGAAACGGCATCGCGGGCATCAACGAAGCCACCTCTATGGTGAGTTCTTATTTCGACCCCGGAACTAAACTGATATACGCCATCGGTGCAGTCGTCGGGCTTATCGGGGGCGTAAAAGTGTACGGCAAGTTTTCATCGGGCGACCCCGACACCAGCAAGACAGCCGCCTCGTGGTTCGGCGCGTGCATCTTCCTGATTGTTGCCGCCACCATCCTGCGCTCATTCTTCCTTTAATAAATAATGTATGGCTGAATACCCAATCAACAAGGGTATCGGCCGTCCGGTAGAGTTCAAGGGCTTGAAGGCACAGTACCTCTTCATCTTCTGCGGAGGTCTGCTGGCTCTCTTCGTCCTGTTCGTCATCCTCTACATGGTCGGTATCGACCAGTGGATATGTATCGGCTTCGGCGCGGCATCGTCCTCCCTCCTTGTATGGCAGACCTTCGCGCTGAACGCCCGGTACGGCGAACACGGGCTGATGAAATTAGGAGCGGCACGGAGCCATCCCCGATACCTTATCAACCGGCGGCGGATACCCCGTCTGTTCAAACGACAACGAAAGGAAGAAAGACAATGAGGAATACATCGAAAATGACAACACTGGAAAACAGGTTCCCACTTTTAGCGGTGGAGCATGGCTGCATCATCTCAAAGGACGCCGACATCACGGTGGCTTTCGAGGTGGAACTGCCGGAACTTTACACCGTGACGGGTGCGGAGTACGAGGCGATACACAGTTGCTGGTGCAAGGCTATCAAGGTGCTGCCGGACTACTCCGTCGTCCACAAACAGGACTGGTTCATCAAGGAACGCTACAAACCGGAGCTTCAGAAGGACGACATGAGCTTTTTAAGCCGCTCTTTCGAGCGTCACTTCAACGAGCGTCCGTACCTGAAACACACCTGCTACCTCTACCTGACCAAGACAACAAAGGAGCGTAACCGGATGCAGAGCAATTTCAGCACGCTGTGCCGGGGACATATCATCCCGAAGGAGCTGGACAGGGAAACCACGACCAAGTTCTTGGAAGCCTGCGAACAGTTCGAGCGCATCATGAACGACAGCGGGCTTGTCAGGCTGCGCCGCCTCTCCACCGATGAGATTGTGGGTACTGAGGGAAATACGGGACTTATTGAACGCTACTTCTCGCTCATGTCGGAAGGTGACACCACCTTGCAGGACATCGAGCTTTCGGCAAGGGAGATGCGCATCGGCGACAACCGCCTGTGTCTGCACACCCTCTCCGACGCGGAAGACCTGCCGGGCAAGGTGGCTACCGACACCCGTTACGAGAAGCTCTCCACCGACCGGAGTGACTGCCGACTGTCATTCGCCTCCCCGGTGGGGCTTCTGCTCTCCTGCAACCATATCTACAACCAGTATGTGCTGATAGACAACAGTGAGGAAACCTTGCATAAGTTCGAGAAGTCCGCCCGTAACATGCAGTCGCTATCTCGCTATTCAAGGAGCAACAGCATCAACCGCGAGTGGATAGACCAATACCTGAACGAAGCCCATTCCTACGGACTGACCTCGGTACGGGCACACTTCAACGTCATGGCGTGGAGCGACGATGCGGAGGAACTGAAGCATATCAAGAACGACGTGGGCAGCCAGTTGGCAAGCATGGAATGCGTGCCGCGCCACAACACCATCGACTGCCCGACACTCTACTGGGCGGCGATACCCGGCAATGCGGCGGACTTCCCGGCGGAAGAGAGTTTCCACACCTTCATCGAACAGGCGGTGTGCCTGTTCACAGAGGAAACCAACTACCGCAACTCGCTCTCGCCCTTCGGCATCAAGATGGTGGACAGGCTCACGGGAAAACCGCTGCACCTTGACATCTCCGACCTGCCCATGAAGCGGGGTATCACGACCAACCGCAACAAGTTCGTGCTGGGTCCTTCGGGCAGCGGCAAGTCTTTCTTCATGAACCACCTCGTGCGCCAATATTATGAGCAAGGCGCACATGTGGTATTGGTGGACACGGGAAACTCCTATCAGGGCTTGTGCGGCATGATCCGACGCAAGACAGGCGGAGCGGACGGCGTGTATTTCACCTACACGGAAGAGAAGCCCATATCGTTCAACCCGTTCTACACCGACGATTACATCTTCGACGTGGAGAAGAAGGACAGCATCAAGACCCTGCTGCTGACGCTCTGGAAGTCGGAGGACGACAAGGTGACAAAGACGGAGAGCGGCGAGCTGGGCAGTGCCGTGAGTGCCTATATTGAGCGCATCCAATCCGACCGTAGCATCGTGCCGTCGTTCAACACCTTCTACGAGTATATGCGTGACGACTACCGCAAGGAACTGGCACAGCGTGACATCAAGGTGGAGAAGTCCGACTTCAACATCGACAACATGCTCACCACCATGCGGCAGTATTACCGGGGCGGACGCTACGACTTCCTGCTCAACTCCACGGAGAACATCGACCTGCTCGGCAAGCGGTTCATTGTCTTCGAGATAGATTCGATTAAGGAAAACCGCGAACTGTTCCCCGTCGTGACCATCATCATCATGGAAGCCTTCATCAACAAGATGCGGCGACTAAAAGGGGTACGGAAACAGCTTATTGTGGAAGAGGCTTGGAAGGCTCTCTCTTCAGCGAACATGGCTGAATATCTGCGCTATATGTACAAGACGGTCAGAAAATATTACGGCGAGGCAATCGTGGTGACGCAGGAGGTGGACGACATCATTTCCTCTCCCGTGGTCAAGGAGAGCATCATCAACAACTCCGACTGCAAGATACTTCTCGACCAGCGCAAGTACATGAACAAGTTCGACCAGATACAGGCGTTGCTCGGACTGACGGAAAAGGAGAAAGGGCAGATACTCTCCATCAACATGGCGAACAACCCTTCACGGCTCTACAAGGAGGTGTGGATAGGCTTGGGTGGCACACAATCGGCGGTCTATGCCACCGAGGTCAGTGCAGAAGAATATCTGGCGTACACCACCGAGGAAACGGAGAAAGTGGAGGTTTACCGTCTGGCGGAGAAGTTGGGCGGCGACATCGAAGCCGCCATCCGGCAACTTGCCGAGAAGCGGAGAACCAAAAGTTAATCATTTAATCATCAGCTAAAAACAAGAAATGCGTATGAATTTATCAAAAGTTAAAATGCTGCAAGTCAGCAAGTGCCTGATCGGATTGGCGGTCATGATGCTGCAATCCTGCGATGTGGTCGATAACCGCCGTGATATGCTGTGCGGGAACTGGGAGAGCGTGGAGGGGAAGCCCGATGTGCTTATCTACAAGGAGGGCGAAGCCTACAAGGTGACGGTGTTCCGCCGGAGCGGTCTGCGCCGCAAGCTGAAACCGGAAACCTATCTCTTGCAGGAGGAAAACGACAACCTGTTCATGAACACCGGCTTCCGCATCGACGTGTCCTACAACGAGGCAACGGACGTGCTGACCTTCTCGCCGGGCGGCGACTATGTGCGGGTGAAACCGCAGCCGGGACACCCGACAGAAGAATAACAACCACTAAAATCCAAAGTAACATGAGAACAAGAATAACAATGATTATCTGCCTGTGCCTGCTTTTCGCAGGCAGGGCAAGCGCACAGTGGGTCGTAAGCGATCCGGGCAATCTGGCGCAGGGTATCATCAATGCCTCCAAAAACATCATCCATACCTCCAAGACTGCCACGAACATGGTGAGCAACTTTCAGGAAACGGTGAAAATCTATCAGCAGGGCAAAAAGTATTACGATGCCCTCAAATCGGTGAACAATCTCGTCAAGGACGCCCGCAAGGTGCAGCAGACCATCCTGATGGTAGGCGACATCACCGACATTTATGTAAACAGTTTCCAAAGGATGCTCCGTGATGGAAATTTCAGACCAGAAGAGCTGTCGGCAATCGCTTTCGGTTACACGAAACTGCTGGAAGAGAGCAACGAAGTATTGACGGAACTGAAGAATGTGGTGAACATCACCACGCTCTCCATGACCGACAAGGAGCGCATGGACGTGGTGGAACGCTGCTACTCCAAAATGAAGCGTTACCGCAACCTTGTGAGCTATTACACCAACAAGAACATCTCCGTGAGTTATCTGCGTGCGAAGAAAAAGAACGACCTCGACCGCATCATGGGGCTGTACGGGAACATGAACGAAAGATACTGGTAAGCCTATGGAGTTCGATAACCTTCATCAGATTTTACGCTCACTTTATGAGCAGATGATGCCGCTATGTGGGGACATGGCGGGTGTGGCGAAAGGCATCGCCGGGCTGGGTGCGCTGTTCTACGTCGCCTACCGGGTATGGCAGTCGCTGGCGAGAGCCGAACCGATAGACGTATTCCCGATGCTCCGTCCTTTTGCCATCGGTCTGTGCATCATGTTCTTCCCGACTGTGGTGCTGGGCACGATAAACAGCATCCTCTCACCCGTCGTACAGGGCACGGCAAAGATGCTGGAGGCGGAAACGCTGGACATGAACCGATACCGGGAGCAGAAGGACAAGCTGGAATACGAGGCGATGGTACGCAACCCCGAAACCGCCTACCTCGTGTCCAACGAGGAATTTGACAAGCAACTGGAGGAACTCGGCTGGTCGCCCTCCGACATGGTGACGATGGCGGGAATGTATATCGACCGGGGAATGTACAACATGAAGAAGAGTATCCGCGACTTCTTCCGCGAGATACTGGAACTGCTGTTCCAAGCCGCCGCCCTCGTGATAGACACCGTCCGCACCTTCTTTCTCGTGGTGCTGGCGATACTCGGTCCGATAGCCTTCGCCCTGTCGGTATGGGACGGTTTCCAAAGCACGCTCACGCAGTGGATATGCCGCTACATACAGGTCTATCTGTGGCTTCCGGTGTCGGACATGTTCAGCACCATACTGGCGAAGATACAGGTGCTGATGCTGCAAAGCGACATCGAGCGGATGCAGGCAGACCCGAACTTCTCGCTGGATTCGAGCGACGGGGTGTATATCGTGTTCCTCTGCATCGGCATCATCGGATACTTCACCATTCCCACCGTTGCCGGCTGGATTATCCAAGCCGGAGGCATGGGCGGTTACGGTCGCAACGTGAACCAGATGGCGGGACGAGCCGGAAGCATGGCGGGCAGCGTGGCGGGTGCAGCCGCAGGAAACGTGGTCGGACGTGCCGGGAAACTGCTGAAATAATCAACTGACAATTAAAAACGAATAAACAACAATGGAATTTAAGTCACTTAAAAACATCGAATCATCGTTCAGGCAGATACGCCTGTTCGGTATCGTCTTCCTCTCGCTGTGCACCGTGGTGACGGTGTGGAGCGTGTGGAACTCCTACCGTTTCGCGGAGAAGCAACGGGAGAAAATCTATGTGTTGGACAACGGCAAGTCGCTGATGCTTGCGCTGTCGCAGGATCTGTCGCAGAACCGTCCAGCGGAGGCACGGGAGCATGTGCGCCGCTTCCACGAGCTTTTCTTCACGCTGTCACCTGAAAAAAGCGCGATTGAACACAACGTAAAACGTGCCTTGCTGCTGGCAGACAAGAGCGTGTACCACTATTATTCGGACTTCGCCGAGAAGGGGTACTACAACCGCATCATCGCCGGAAACATCAACCAAGTGTTGAAGGTGGACAGCGTGGTGTGTGACTTCAACGCCTATCCCTACCGAGCCGTGACCTACGCCACGCAGAAAATCATCCGGCAAAGCAACGTCACCGAGCGCAGCCTCGTGACCACCTGCCGCCTGCTGAACGCATCACGGTCGGACGACAATCCCAACGGCTTCACCATCGAGGGTTTCACCATCATCGAGAATAAGGATTTACAGACTATCAAACGGTAACGGATTATGAAACGGAAAGTAAAAAGTATCAGAAAAACAATGTGGGGCGTGTACTGGAAGCTCCACGACAAACGGAAACGGCTGGTGGCAAGGCTCAAAGGGTATCTGGACGGTTTGCCGCCGGAAACACGCCGCCGCATCGTACTGGGGATGCTCGCCGCCTTCGCGGTGCTTGCCCTCTACACCTTCGGCAGAGCCGTCTATGACATCGGCAGGAACGACGGCTTACGCATGGAAACGGGACACGCCGGACGGGTGGAACTGCCGACCCCGGTGGAAACTGACAATCACTTAACACCTTATTTATATGGAACAGACGAAGAATGAACCGACGAAAGAGAACAAAGCCGCTCCCGACACGGGAAAGCCGAAAAAGGGGCGCGAACCGCTGACCGAGGCGCAGCGGCTGAAACGGCAGAAGATGATAGTCCTGCCCGCTATGGTGCTGGTGTTCATCGGGGCGATGTGGCTGATATTCGCCCCGTCCTCCGGCAAGGAGCAACAGCCGGGAACAGACGGATACAACACCGAGATGCCCGACGCGGACAAGGCGAACCGGCAGATTATCGGCGACAAGTTGAAAGCCTACGAGCATGGGGAGATGGAAGAGCGTCTGGAGAGCCGCAACCGTGCCATCGGGCAGCTGGGCGACATGTTCGACCGCGAGATAGCTGGAACGGAGGACGGGACGGACTTCGACCTCGCCAATCCGGGCGGCAAAGAGGAAAAGGCACAGCCCGCCACGCCGCAGACCATCCAATCCTCCGCAGCCGCCTACCGTGACCTGAACGCCACCCTCGGCAACTTCTACGAACAGCCGAAGAACGACAATGCCGAGATGGATGAGCTGTTGGAGCGCATCGCCTCGCTGGAGTCGGAACTGGAAAGCGAGAAGGGCAGGACTTCATCTATGGACGAACAGGTGGCACTTATGGAGAAGTCCTATGAGCTGGCGGCAAAGTACATGGGCGGTCAGAACGGAGGAAAGCCGGAACAGGCGGCAGAGCCTTCCACCGTGCAGAAGGGAAAGAAGAACACGGCGACACCCGTAAGGCAAGTGACCCGCCAAGTCGTTTCCTCCCTTGCACAGCCCATGAGCAACGCGGAGTTTGTCGCCACCTTCTCGCAGGAGCGCAACCGGGGGTTCAACACGGCTGTCGGCACTACAGAGGTATCGGACCGGAATACCATCCCGGCATGTGTGCATGGTGCGCAGAGCGTGACGGACGGACAGACGGTAAGGTTGCGCCTGCTGGAGCCTATGGCGGTGGCGGGCAGAACAATCCCACGCAATGCAGTGGTGGTCGGCACGGGCAAGATACAGGGTGAGCGGCTCGACATCGAGGTCACCTCGCTGGAATACGATGGCACGATTATCCCGGTGGAGCTTGCGGTCTATGACACGGACGGACAGCCCGGTATCTTCATCCCGAACTCGATGGAGATGAACGCCGTCAGGGAGGTCGCCGCCAACATGGGCGGCTCGTTAGGGAGCAGCATCAACATCTCCACCAATGCCGGGGCGCAGCTCGCCTCCGATTTGGGCAAGGGGCTGATACAAGGCACGAGCCAGTACATCGCCAAGAAGATGCGAACCGTAAAGGTGCATCTGAAAGCCGGGTACAGGGTCATGCTCTATCAGGAAAAGGACTGAAAACAACAATCAATCAAAAAAACATTTACCACTAAAATCCAAAAGTAATGAGAAAAGTAATCATCATGTTTGCCCTCGCTATGGGCATCGCAACTGCCAACGCGCAGGAGAATGTAACCGTTGAAACGACCAAAGGAAGTGAACAGCCGACCTTGACGAAGGAGGTCTATCCGCAGAAGGAGGCGGACGGCGACCTGTATCACGGTCTGTCGCGCAAGCTGACCTTCGACCGCATGATACCGCCGCACGGACTGGAAGTGACCTATGACAAGACCGTCCACGTCATTTTTCCGGCGGAGGTGCGCTATGTCGATTTAGGCTCGCCCGACCTGATTGCCGGGAAAGCCGACGGAGCGGAGAACGTCATCCGCGTGAAGGCTACCGTGAGAAATTTTCCCAACGAAACGAATATGTCCGTCATCACGGAGGACGGCAGTTTCTACACCTTCAACGTGAAGTACGCCGCCGAACCGCTGTTACTCAACGTGGAGATGTGCGATTTCATCCATGACGGCAGTACGGTGAACCGCCCGAACAATGCGCAGGAAATCTATCTGAAAGAGCTGGGCAGCGAAAGCCCGATGCTGGTGCGCCTTATCATGAAGTCCATCCACAAACAGAACAAGCGCGAGGTGAAGCATATCGGCTGCAAGCGTTTCGGCATCCAATACCTGTTGAAAGGCATCTACACGCACAACGGCTTACTCTACTTCCACACGGAGATAAAGAACCAGAGCAACGTGCCTTTCGATGTGGACTACATCACTTGGAAAATCGTGGACAAGAAGGTGGCGAAACGTACCGCCGTGCAGGAGCAGATCATTCTGCCGCTCCGTGCGCAGAACTACGCCACTCTCGTGCCGGGCAAAAAAAGTGAGCGCACGGTCTTCACGATGGCGAAGTTCACCATCCCCGACGACAAGTGCCTCGTGGTGGAGCTGAACGAGAAGAACGGCGGCCGTCACCAGTCCTTCGTGATTGAGAACGAGGATTTGGTACGAGCCAGCACCATTAACGAACTTCAAGTGCGCTGACCATGAGAAAATACATCGCAATAATCATCGCGTCGCTTGCCCTTTTCACGGGGCAGGCGCACGCCCAGCGGTGTCTGCCGAAGATGCATGGCATCGAGGTAAGGGCGGACATGGCGGACGGTTTCAATCCCGGTGGCAAGGACGGCGGCTACAGTTTCGGGGCGTCTCTTTCCACCTACACGAAGAGGGGAAACAAGTGGGTGTTCGGTGGCGAATACCTCCTGAAAAACAATCCTTACAAGAACACCAAGATACCCGTGGCGCAGTTCACGGCGGAGGGCGGCTATTACTTCAAGATACTGTCGGACGCTCGAAAAATCGTGTTCGTCTATGCCGGGGCTTCGGCTCTTGCCGGATATGAGTCGGTGAACTGGGGAACGAAGGTGCTGCATGACGGTTCTACGCTGCACGACCGGGACGCCTTCATCTACGGCGGCGCGCTGACGCTCGATGTGGAATGCTACGTGGCAGACCGTATAGCCCTGCTTGCCAATCTGCGGGAGCGTTGCCTTTGGGGTGGCGACACGCGGAAGTTTCACACGCAGTTCGGGGTCGGTATCAAGTTCATCATCAACTGACACGGGCATGGAAAGGACGGAAATAGATGCTGTCAGAAGGATGCCGCTTACGGATTTTCTCGCACGGCTGGGGCATGAGCCTGTTAGAAGGAGCAGTAACGAGCTGTGGTATCTTGCCCCGTACAGGGGCGAGCGCACACCCTCTTTCCGTGTGAACGTGGCGAAACAGCTCTGGTACGACTTCGGTTTGGGCAAGGGCGGCGACATCTTCACGCTTGCCGGGGAGTTTCTGCAAAGCGATGACTTCATGAAGCAAGCGAAGTTCATAGCGGAAGCCGCCAATATGACGGTTGCCGGATGGGAAAAGCCCGCCTATCTCCCGAAGCCGACCGAACCCGTCTTTGAGGATGTGGAGGTCGCTCCGTTACTTCGCTCACCGTTGACGGACTATCTGGCGGAACGTGGCATACCCATCGCCATCACATCCCGTCACTGTTGCCGTCTGAACTACAGTGTGCGTGGAAAACGGTATTTTGCTGTCGGTTTCCTGAATATGGCAGGTGGATATGAAGTCCGAAGCCGATTTTTCAAGGGGTGCATCCCGCCAAAAGATGTGTCTTTGGCAAGGACGAAGGAAATCCCGGCTGACGAGTGCCTCGTGTTTGAGGGCTTCATGGACTTTCTCTCCGCTGTGACGCTTGGCGTAACCGGTAACGCTGACTGCCTTGTTCTGAACTCTGTCGCCAACGTGGAGAAGGCGGCGGAATTGCTGGACGGCTACGGGCGCATCGGATGCTTCCTTGACCGTGACGAAGCCGGACGGCGGACGCTTGACGCTCTTGCCAAACGGTATGGGGCGCGTGTCGCCGACCGTTCCTCCCTCTATGACGGTTGCAAGGACTTGAATGAGTACCTGCAACGGACAACGAAAAAACAGAAAAACAATCATCTAAAAATCGAAGAACAATGAACATACTGAACAACAGAAACAAGAGTACAAACATCTTTAAGGTGGTGGCGTTATGCCTGATAGCCGCTGTGTCATTCACCCTCGTGTCGTGCGATGACGACATGGACATCCAACAGTCCTATCCCTTCACGGTGGAGGTCATGCCCGTGCCGAACAAGGTGACAAAGGGGCAGACGGTGGAAATCCGCTGTGAACTGAAAAAGGAGGGCGACTTCGCTAACACGCTTTATACCATCCGCTATTTTCAGTTTGAGGGAGAAGGAAAGTTGAAAATGGATAACGGCATCACCTTCCTGCCCAACGACCGCTACCTGCTGGAGAACGAAAAGTTCCGCCTGTACTACACGGCGGAGGGCGAAGAGGCGCACAACTTTATTGTGGTGGTGGAGGACAACTTCGGCAACTCCTTCGAGCTGGAATTTGACTTCAACAACCGGAATGTAAAGGATGACGGTTTGACCATCGTTCCCATCGGCAACTTCAGCCCCTTGCTGAAATGATGCGTGTATTCATGGTAATGCTCTGTTCGCTTATGGCGGTCTGTTCCGTGTCCGCACGGATCAGCCGCCGAGAGGGAATGGACGGGCAGGCGGCAATCTACCGTTTGCCACTTTTCGAGAGGGCGGTGTGCTGCACGAAATATTTTGAGGGCTGGCACTCGGAAAAACACCACCCATACGTGGGTTGGGGTCACAAAATTCTGCCGGACGAAAGATATTCGGCACGAACCATGACGAAGCGGCAGGCGGACGTGCTTCTGCGGAAAGACTTGCGGAAGTTCTGCGCGATGTTCCGGCAGTTCGGGAAAGACAGCCTTTTACTCGCCACGCTTGCCTACAACGTGGGTCCATACCGGCTTTTGGGTAGCAAGACAATCCCCAAAAGCACCTTGATAAAGAAGTTGGAGGCTGGCGACAGGAACATCTACCATGAATATATTGCTTTTTGCAGTTACAAGGGAAAACGCCATGCCATGCTGCTCACACGGAGAAAGGTGGAGTTTGCGCTGCTGTATATCCCGTGATTGATGCAAAATTCGTAAAAAAAATAATTACCTCTGTTTTATAATTCAAGAGCAGGGGTAATTATGTATCACCTCAATATTACTTTAGTTGTATTATTTTATGATAACATTTTGTCATTCAGTATAAAATGCCTAATTTTGCGTCCAAAGACAGAACAATTATGAATAATAAATTAAATATAAAAATAGAACAATTAAAGAACATCAATAATATTGAGTTAAATCTACCAATAGAAACAGGACTTTATGCTATAACTGGAGCTAATGGAACAGGCAAAAGTACTATCATGACAGTCATTTCTAAGGTTGTACGTAACTCTGCATTCAATGTTTTTCAACCTCATGATTATTCATCTAATAGTAAAATCACAATATCCTATGATGGAAAAGAAAATTCTTGGACAAAAGCCAGTAGAGGATGGAGTTGTAGTTCAACTGATATAATATCTCTAAAAGGTTTTTATGAAGGTAGCATAATACATGGAATGCGTTTTATAGATGCAAATTATGATACATTACTAAAAGCTGAAAGAGTTAATAATACAATTTTAACTGATGCAGATTCGTTTGTTTCGCGCAATTTAAGTTATATTTTGCATGGAAATTATGATTTCTATACAAATCTTAAACGCATTAAAAATAGAACATTAGCACAACTTAAAGCGTTCAAAGGAATTCCATATTTCATTGAAGGAACTAATGGAATAGTTAATCAGTTTTGTATGAGTGCAGGAGAAAATATGTTGATTAGCTTATTGCATATGTTGAATGTTGTCATTGTTCGCCCTGCAAAGTCTGAAGATGTACGGCTTATATTGATAGATGAAATTGAATTAGCATTGCATCCATCTGCAATCATGAGGTTAGTTGATTTTTTGCAAAAATTGGCTACAGAGTATAATCTTGCTATATATTTTTCAAGTCATTCAATAGAATTACTTAGGAAAATAAAGCCTTCAAATATTTTTCATTTACAAAAGGAGTTGGATAATATCGCTATTGTAAATCCATGTTATCCATCATATGCAACACGAGATATTTATCAACATTCGGGATACGATTTTCTTATTTTAGTAGAGGATGTGTTGGCTAAATATATATTGGAGAATATAATTGATGAAAATGCCTTGTATAAAAGTAAATTGATTAATATTCTACCAAGTGGTGGTTGGGAGAATGTGTTAAAAATGCAAGATGATATTTGTAAGTCAAATTTAGCAGGGGTTGGAACAAAAGTATTAAGTGTTCTTGATGGTGATGTAAAACCGGATTTTGAACAACTATATAAGCAAAAGGGATTATATACTAATTTAACAATAAATTTTCTGCCAATACATAGTTTGGAAAAATACCTACATGAAAAAATTATTGTAAATAAAGATGCTGATTTTTTCAAGGAAATAGGTGACCGTTTTTTCAAAGTTAAATCACTAAAAGAAGTGGTGGATAGTTTAATCAAAAAGAATGACGACAAGGCGTTTTATAATTACCTCATTAAAAACTTAAAAGAACAAGGAATAGAAGAAAATGTATTTGTTCAAAAAGTTTGTGAAATGATATATCGAAAGGAAGATATGTCTAAACTACTAACATTCTTACAAAAAACATTTCAAAATTAAAATACTTAATGATTATTTCGGAAAAATCCGATGAAGCCGCCAACTTCATTGGATTTTCCGCTTTTCATACATTCGGGATTGTTCCCGTGTCTATCACGCCACCGTCCCTGCAATGCTCAATGCTACCGGGCGTAAACCCCATGCTCCCAATTGCGATGTGGCTAATATAGTCCGCATACTCCTGACCTTGAAAATTCCTTCCCGTAAGGTTTCTGAAAATCATCTTTATGCTTATGCCGTCGTTGCTGTGCAAGATGATTTTTCCGTTCTGTCTGATTGCTTCCATGATTAAAACTTGTTTTTGTAAATTGTATCACAGATTGGAACTTGGGCTTTTTGCTACTTTTGTGCCGCCCACTGCTCACTGACAAAAGTAGCGGGCGGCGATTTTACCGCCCGTTCCTCTTCTTAAAAGCGTGTGTAAAGTCCCGTCACCATCGTGAACATTTCCTCCAGCATATCAAAATAGATACCCTCGTGTACGGCAATGTCCTTCGTCCTGCACTCGAATGTCTTTTTGCTGAATGTCCTGCGGTAGAAGCGCATATTGTAGAGATCTGCCCCCGCATCATAGATGATGTCAAGGCGGTTGGCACTTGTCTTGTTCCTTGCAAGGCTCATCCGTAAGCCGTTGCCCATATTGATGTAATCTCGGCTACCTGTCATGGCGGTAAAGCGTTTTCCACCTATCTGCTGTAATATCGTCTGTGCTATCATATTCGTTGTTTTTAGGGTTTTAAGTGCTGGCGGTGCGGACACCGCCAACTTGTTCAAAATTCTCGCATCTCGGCAATGGGTGTCTGCCGTTGCAGCCACTCCTTCACACACTCCATATTGTACTCGCTCGTGATGACTGCCGTATGGCTGTCGGTGGCGGTGAAACGTGTGCTTTCGTAATCATCTATCCACCCTTTGAGGGTGTCCGTTCCCCACGCTTGGGCATCGTCAAAGATACCGTCCAATGCCGCGATAGGTTCGCTGAATTTGACTATCAGCGTTTGATAGGTCGTGTTCATCGGTTGCCCTCCTTTCCCTGCTTTGCGTTCAGCCACTTGTTCCTTGCGGTTCGGCACTCGTCCAATGTGGGTTTGACACAAGTGAACAGTTCTCCGTCCGTATGGCGGTAGTCGTACTGCACAAGTGTCCGCTTGCGTCTGCCGATACCCGATTGGAAACGCTCATATTTCTCCGTCCCTGCTTCCGTACAGGTGCTTACTCCGTTGATGGTCATTCGTGTTGCCATAATGTTGCTTTTTAGATGATTAAAAATGTACTGACAGAACTCTGTTCTTCATCACTATTTCGGGGTTGCTCGTGTAGCGTTGGTGCAGGTAGAAATGGTGAGAGCCGAAGCCGTAAAGGAAAAACTTGTCAAGTTCGTGCTTCTCGGCAAACTCCTTTACGCTCTTTCTTAATCCCTCCTCACTTGTTGAGAGAGTGAGGAGATTTACAAATTCAAGGAACAAGGTGGGGATTTTATCGTCCCACACACAAATCATGCTTTCGATTCTTACTTCCATATCAATGTTGTTTTAGGGTTTATGCTATGCCGCTTTCATCCGCTCACGGATAAGGTTGGCGTTCTTGTTCACAAGGTCTATGATGCGCTCGTGGTATTCGGTGTCTTGGTTGTACTTGCCGTGGCACTGCACCACCTTGAGTGTCCGCAAATCCACCTCTACGGTTTCAATTATCTCACCGCCAATCCTTGCCGAGAGTATGAGGGTGTCGGCTTTCTTGTAGTATTCACTGCCGAACACGCAGATGTTCTGTGCCTTGCCCTCGCTGTAATACTCGTCTATGCTTTCAAGTACCTTGACGATTATTTCCTCGTCAGTGATTACCAATCCGAAGAATTTGGATTTGTTGGCAATGAAATCCTCCGCATCTTTTTCCCTTTGCAGTTGCCGCTGTTGTTCACGCTCACGCCTTTCAATCTCCCAGCGGCGGCGTTGTTCGGCCCGTTCCTTCTCGTGTATGGCTTCAATCTTTCGAGTTGCGTTGTCGTGTGCCGCCATGAAATCTTCGGGGCAGATGTTCTTCGGGTTGCGGAGGTCTTGACCGAGTTTGTTGAGCATACGCAGATAGTCGCACCACATGGAGAAGTTGTCTATCCGATACTTGTGACGCTTGGCAATCAGATATGATGCCCAGCATTCATCGGCAGTACGGGCATTGAAAAGAAAGTGTTTCATGACCTCAATCTCATCGCCTTTCATAAGGGTTTCAATTCTTGGGTCTGAAAGCAAGGCTTTGAAAAGACGCACGGGGGAAATGCCGTGGAAATCGCCCTTGAAGCCGTTGCGTCTGAGTTGGGGTAATACCCTCATCTTAGGATATGCACAGCTTCTTGCCACAACATCATCGTATAGGCTGTTGTGCGGTCTTATCTCCATCGCGCTGCACAATGCCCATACATCGCAGTAATAGAATGTGAAGCCACGGAGCAACGCCATGTCCGTAACCTTACCGTCGGGTGAAATCCAACGCTGCACAACCTCGTGGCAATAGAAGTGCATCGGCTCGCCTTTCCTGCTCTCGCATCTGACCTGCGCCACACGGATTACCTGATAGCCTTTGCAGGTGGTTATCACGCTGAAATACTGCGTTTCCTTGTAGATACGTTTGCGTGTGTCCTGCACTTTGAGTTTGGCATAGCATTTGGGGCAGGTACAGCCTTCAAGGGTGTCGCACAGTACGCTGTTGCTGTACCACTCGTGACCGCAGTCGGAGCAGGTAATGTTCCCTTTCTTGGTGCGGTAGCCGATATGTTCAATACAGTGGCGGTATGCCCAATCTATTTGTGTCGCTGATATGGGGCGAAGGTTGGCTGAAAGTCTTGCCACCTTTTTCTGTATCTTGGTCTTCGGTTTCATAAGCCTAAATCAAATAATGAGGGTTGGGATTGGGTTACTTTTCTCGCTGGCGGTCTGTTGCGGTTTTGCAACTTGCGGAGTTCCTCCTCTTGGTATCTGCGAGCTGCGTTCTGACGTGCCTCCGCCTTTTCCTCTTCCGTGAGTTCCACAACATGGTTCACCACCACTTGGCAGTTCATAGGTTTGCCCACCTCTATCTCGTTTTCCTCATAGTAGTGGATGGCTTGCCCGAATATCTCTCCGTCCGTGAAGCCGCTGCAACCGCTTTTCTGCACATAGTTCAGAATGTGGGTCACGCACTCGTCTATGTTTTTGGCAGGGTTGCGGTACTTCTTCGCAAAGAGCGTATCTTCCTCCGCCCGCTGTTCCAGATACATTTGTATCGTTCTTTTGAAATGGTCTGTTCCTTTCATATCGCTGTCGTTTTTAGATTGTCTGTTTAAGTCTCTCTCTCCAATAGGTCGGCTCTACCTCGCTGAGAAGGAAGTCCATGAAGTCCCTCCGTGTGTCCTTGTTCAGTTCGTGGTACAATCTTCGGAAAGTTTCAAAATTACCGTTGATGTACGTTTCCACCATATACACGAAGATGTTGTCCACCTCGTAATATCTGCACTGCTGCGCTACCGTCTTGCTGTTTCTCTTTGCCATGTCGGTAAGGGTTAAAGGGTGAATAACCAAAGGATGAAGCCGAAGTAGGCAATGGTGGAAAGGATAGCCACGATTACACCTATCGCCACTCGGAACACTCCGTTTATAATCTCTCTGATGATGTCCCAAAGGATGCCGAACACCCCGAAGGCGGTGCGCATCATCAAGCCGCATATCGCCAACCCGATGTATTGCGCCACTTGTCTGAAATTTGCCGTTGCCGTCATATCTTCGCTGTTTTTGATTTTTTTGTTTTTTATGCGGATTCAAGAGCTGAGGGAGTTGAGTTTCAAACTATCTTATCTGCCTCTCGTTTATCCGACATTTTTTTTATGCGTCTTTCTGTCGCATCGGTCGTTTTCGTTTCGGGTGCTTGAAAAGGTAGGGATTAGGGAATGCAAGGTTTTTCGGGGAAATACTACCCGAAGGGCTGGAGATTTCCGCAGAAAACAGGAGGCTTGACCTTGCTTTCCCGTCCAATCCCGGAATTACCTTTGCGCCCTGAACGAAAATGACTGACTGATGCGGCTCACTGAAAGGCGCAAAATGGAGGTAAACGAAACCAGAGGCAGATTGGGTAGAAAAAACTTCAGGGGAAAATCCGTAAAAAAGGAATCACCAAAAGGAAAAAGACATCACCGGAAGCGTGAAAAGGGCAAACCACAACAAAGGGAGTATGATTGTTTTCCGATCCGACGGGACTTGTCCAGCCGGGTGGCAACAATCATTCTTCCCGGATTGCCCGCTGTGTGTGGCCGCTTGTTTCATTTATGGGGCAGGCTGACACTCTCTGCATTCACTTTCCGCTTCCGGCACAAAAAACAGCTAAAAAAGAAAAATCATCTGGTAGCCCGTAAAAGCACCTCTTGGCATAGACGCAAAAGAAAGGGGCATTGCTTCATCAGTCTAAACATCGTTTAGGCGTGAGGCAATGCCCTTTTCTCTGGCTATGCGGTAGTCGGCACACGTTTGTTCTAAACTCGTTTTGGGCAATGGTGTTCCGACGAACAATACCGCTTTTACGGAAAAACTAATGAATGAGGTGATAAAAAATCCGGGAGTTTATATCAAAATCTCGGATAAAATAGCTACTTTTGCATACAAAGAGTTCTTTGAAGGTTACGCGACGCGCAGAAGGATAATGCAGTAGATAACTAACTAAATCGTAACCTATTACTATCAAGAGCAATTAACCTACGCTCATTTTCAATAAATTACACTCTTTTCGTAACTTCTACATGCAAATGTACGAAAAAACCTTTAATTATCTTCTTTCTCGCATAAAATAACTATCTTTGCACACAATACATACACCATTCTTACGTATTTGAAAGAGGCCGATTGGAGGGTACTCACATCGTTAGGAATAAACGTAACAAGATGATTAAAATGGCAAAAATTATTGCTTTGGCCAATCAAAAAGGTGGCGTTGGCAAAACTACCACCACTATCAACTTAGCCGCGTCATTGGCCACATTGGAAAAATCGGTTCTTGTTGTTGACGCAGATCCACAGGCTAACGCCTCGAGTGGGTTGGGTGTGGACATCAGCGAGGTGGAATGTTCCATCTATGAATGTATCATTGACCACGCCGATGTGCGCGACGCCATATACACCACTGATATAGACGGATTAGATATCATACCCAGCCACATCGACTTGGTGGGCGCGGAGATAGAAATGCTGAACTTGGAGAACAGGGAGAAAGTTATTAAATCAATCCTCGAACCACTGAAAGAGGAATACGATTATATTCTGATTGACTGCTCACCATCATTGGGACTCATCACCGTTAACTCGCTAACAGCGGCCGACTCGGTGATTATCCCCGTGCAATGCGAGTATTTTGCGCTTGAAGGTATTAGCAAATTGCTCAACACAATCAAGATAATCAAAAGCAAACTAAACCCCAAATTGGAAATTGAAGGATTTTTATTGACCATGTACGACTCTCGGTTACGATTGGCCAACCAAATTTATGATGAGGTGAAGCGGCATTTCCAAGAGTTGGTTTTCAAGACGGTCATCCAGCGTAATGTCAAACTTTCGGAGAGCCCCAGCCACGGTCTTCCCGTCATTCTATATGACGCCGATTCAACAGGAGCCAAGAATCATTTAGCTTTGGCCAAGGAGATTATCACCAAAAACGACAAAAAATAGCTCTGGATAAAAGGTTTGGCAGGCATGACACAATATTTGAGGATGTAAAAATGGCAGTTAGAAAAAAATTCAACGCATTAGGGCGCGGGCTTGACGCGCTCATTTCGACAGAAGCTGTGCGTACGCAAGGCTCCTCCACAATCAACGAAATACCAATTGACCAGATTGAGCCCAATGCTGACCAGCCACGTAATTCGTTCAACGAGGAGGCTCTGGAAGAGTTGGCACACAGCATCAAGGAAATAGGTATCATACAGCCTATCACGCTGAGACAGGTTTCTGACAACCGATTTCAGATTATCGCGGGAGAACGCCGATGGCGCGCTTCGCAAATCGCGGGACTGAAAGCCATTCCTGCTTACATACGCACCATCAAAGACGAGAACGTCATGGAAATGGCGTTGGTGGAGAATATACAACGCGAAGACCTCAACTCCATAGAAATAGCGTTGGCCTACGAGCACTTGCTGGAGCAATCGGGCATGACGCAAGAAAAAGTATCAGAGCGCGTTGGAAAGAGCCGAACGGCTATAACCAACTACCTGCGGCTTCTGAAATTGCCCGCGCAAGTGCAAATGTCACTACAGAAAAAAGAGATAGATATGGGGCACGCGCGTGCGCTTTTGGCCGTTGACAGCCCATCACTGCAACTCAAACTCTTCAAAGAAATACTGAAAAACGGTTGGTCTGTACGCAAAGTGGAGGAGATGGCACAGCATCTTAAGAACGGCGATGACATCGAGAGTGGCAAAAAGAAAATCATGGCCAAGGCACAATTGCCCGAAGAATTTAAAACGCTCAAGAAGCGACTGTCAGACTTTTTCGACACGAAAGTGTCACTTTCTTACTCGGACAGGGGCAAAGGTAAAATCAGCATACCATTTAACAACGAAGAGGATCTTGAGCGTATTATCCATATTTTCGACAAACTAAAGCATCAAAACTAAGTGAGCGAGCGCACAACGATATTGTTCAAGCTATGCATCATTGTTGGGTGGGCATTGGGAGCACTCTGCGCGACAGCGCAAAGCGAGGTCGACTCTGTGAGAATTCCTATAGAAAAGAAAGCGCAAAAGCCAATGGTTTCGGTCGACTCTATCGACGCTTTGGATATTCTGCCAAACGGCGACAAAGAAATATTCCCTATAAATTCGACCGACAGCATGCCAGCAAGTCATAAACGCAACTGGGAAACTTGGACCCCAAGTCCAAAGCGTGCATTGTGGTTGGCGTTGGTATTGCCAGGCGCAGGGCAAATATACAATCGCAAATTGTGGAAATTACCTATTATATATGGTGGATTTGTAGGTTGCGCTTATGCCATGAGATGGAACAACATGATGTATCGCGATTATAGCCAGGCCTATCTTGACATTATGGATGACGACCCCAATACACACAGCTACAACCAGTTTTTGCACTTAGGCAACCAAGTAACACCCGAGAATATGAAGCGCTGGCAAGACATATTCCGCAAGCGCAAAGACCGATATAGAAGATGGCGAGACCTTAGTTTCTTTGTATTGATAGGTGTTTACGCCCTCTCTGTGGTAGATGCTTACGTCGATGCGTCACTTTCAGAGTTTGACATTTCGCCCGATTTGAGCATGCGCGTGGCGCCAACGATCATTCACGGCAGCACTGATCGCAATCCCGCCAGTGGCTTGGCAATGGGTTTGCAATGCTGCTTGATATTTTAACAAATTCCAAAAGACAGGTAGCACAAGGTGACATCATGTAGTATTGACACCATGCTGCACCCTGCTTTGACACGAAAAAGACTATGAATTTTAAAAAAATCATCATTGCGACTATGTTTTTTTGCGGTGTGTGCAGCATGCACGCCCAAATCCGCAAAACCGTAACCGTAACACAAGAAAACGGCGTTGAAGAAGAGATAGACTTGCCCGAGTCCATGACCCAAGAGCTTGACAGCCTTATGGGGCTTTATAATTCTAAGATGTATCTTAAGCCAAACGTAGACTGCAACATGCCCGACCAAAACGTTACCTATGAAAAAGAGGTCTACAAAGAGCGTTTGGCCAAGCTCCCCACTATCATCGAAATGCCTTACAACAGCATTGTACAGAAATTCATAGACCGATATAGCAACGAGTTGAGACATTCTGTAGCTTACATGTTGGGCGCTCAAAATTTCTACATTCCTATATTCGAGGAAGCCCTCGAGAGCTACAGACTACCGCTTGAGCTGAAGTATCTGCCGGTGATAGAGTCCGCGCTCAACCCCCAAGCAGTGTCGAAAGTTGGGGCAACAGGCCTTTGGCAGTTCATGATAACCACGGGTAAACGATATGGTCTCGAGGTAAACTCATTAGTGGACGAGCGCAAAGACATCGTCAAATCCTCCTATGCGGCGGCCCACTACCTGAGCGACTTGTACAAAATATACAACGACTGGAATCTCGTGATAGCCGCATACAATTGTGGTCCAGAAAAAATAAACAAGGCTATAAGACGCGAGAAAGGCGAAAAAGACTATTGGAAAATCTTTCCACGACTACCGCGCGAGACACGTGGATACGTCCCAGCCTTCATCGCGGCAAACTATATCATGAACTATTATTGCGAGCACAATATCTGCCCACTATCCACTGAGCTGCCAGCCAAGACAGACACGCTGATGCTCAACCGCAATGTGCATTTCGAACAGATAGCCCATGTCACGGGCATCAACGTGGAGCTGCTGCAAACCCTCAACCCACAATACCGACAAAACATTGTCAATGGTTTGTCGAAGCCATCTTCATTGCGCATGCCCGAAAACATTCTCAATACTTTTATAGATAAAGAAGACTCTATCTACGCTTACGAAAAAGAGCAATATCTCAGCAAACGCAAAGAGGTAAAGATTGACAATGCCGACAGATATGTGGTTGATAAAAACCAAGTGATGCTCCTCACGAGCGACACCTCGGACAGCGACACAAATGTCAACAAGGGCAGCCGTTCGGTCGTACACAAAAGTGGCAGTCGAAACAACCGACGCAATGCGCGCAACAACAAGCGTCATAGGCGCTCGTCACGCGCACGCTCCAAAAATGTCACCGTAAGAAAAGGCGACACCCTGAGTGAGATTGCCGCGCGCAACAACACCACCGTGAAAAAACTACGTAAACTTAATGGTATCAAGGGCAACAACATCAGAGCTGGCAAAAAAATCAAAGTGAAATAAAAACCGAGCATCATCACCTATAATTTCTATCAACATGGACGAGCAAGAGCAGAGGAACATGGAGCGAGAAGCGGCTGATAACGAAATGATCAAGCAAGCCTTCGACCATTTGGTACAGACTTATTTAGACTCTCCTCACCGCAAAAAGGTTGACATTATCACCAAAGCTTTCAACTTCGCCAAGCAGGCACACAAAGGTGTGAGACGATTGTCGGGAGAACCATATATTCTTCATCCCATAGCCGTCGCACAGATTGCATGCGAAGAAATGGGCTTAGGTTCCACCAGTATCTGCTCGGCATTGCTACACGATGTGGTCGAAGACACCGACTATACGGTCGAGGACATCCAAAATATCTTTGGCGAAAAGATCGCCCAGATAGTCGACGGGCTTACTAAAATCAGTGGAGGCATCTTCGGAGACCACGCATCCGCGCAAGCCGAGAACTTCAAAAAACTGCTCCTCACCATGAGCGACGACATTCGTGTCATCCTCATCAAGATTTGCGACCGCCTGCACAACATGCGCACATTGGCCTCGCAAGCACCCAACAAACAGTATAAAATAGCCGGCGAAACTCTTTACATCTACGCCCCTTTGGCCAACCGCCTCGGCCTAAACAAAATCAAGACCGAACTCGAAGACCTGAGTTTCCGCTACGAACACCCACAAGAGTACGCGGACATTGTGGGCAAACTCTCTTTCACCAAAGAACAACGCACCAAACTTTTCAACGATTTCACCGAACCGGTACGAAAGGCTTTAGACGAGATCGGACTGCAATACCACATCAAAGCACGCATCAAAAGTCCTTATTCTATATGGTGCAAGATGCAAAACAAGCATGTCACTTTCGATGAGATCTATGACATTCTCGCCGTCAGAATTATCTTTGCACCTAAAGATAGAGACAGTGAGATCAATGAGTGCTTCCATATCTACGTAATATTAAACCGCATTTACAAGAGCCACCCAGACCGATTCCGCGACTGGGTAAACCATCCCAAGGCCAATGGATACCAAGCTCTACACGCCACCATGATGTCCAAGAGTGGCCAATGGATAGAGGTGCAAATACGTTCAGAGCGTATGGACGAGATCGCTGAGCAGGGATTTGCCGCTCATTGGAAATACAAGGAAGGAAAAAACAAGAACGATGACGACGAGCTGAACAACTGGTTGAGCACCATCAAAGACATCCTCGACGACCCACAACCTGACGCAATGGATTTCTTGGACTCCATCAAGCTCAACCTTTTCGCTTCCGAAATATTTGTCTTTACACCCAAAGGAGAGGTTAAAACCATGCCCACCGGATGCACGGTGCTTGACTTCGCTTTCCATATACACACCGATTTGGGCAGCCATTGCATTGGCGCCAAGGTAAACCACCGACTTGTTCCACTGAGTCATAAGCTCAACAGCGGAGACCAAGTGGAGGTGCTCACCTCAAAATCGCAACATGTACAGCCAGGATGGATAAACTTTGTGTCTACCGGCCGGGCCAAATCCAAAATACAGGCCGCCTTGCGTCGCAACCAGAGGGAAACCCAACGGAAAGGCGAGGACATTTTGAACAATTGGCTTAAAAACAACGGTTTGGAGCTCTCCACTTTTATCCTCGACCGCCTTTGCGAAATTCACGACACACAAAACCAAGAAAGTTTGCTGCGCGCTTTAGGCGAGCACACCATCATTCTCGGGGAGAAAGATGTTGAGGAGCTGCACAACAAGAAGAAAGACAATAGCTCTTCGAGATGGCTGAGATACGTTCCTTTTTTTGGGAAAAGCAAAAAACACGACGCCCCCGACACCGTGCTCCCCTCACCCAACCAGCTTCTTCTTGTTGGCAAAGACTTCAATCGCAAAAAGGCTTGCGTCATACGCGAGGACACTATCAACATGTATCTCTTTCCACATTGCTGTCACCCCATTCCCGGAGACGACATACTCGGATTCATAGACGGCAAGAACCACGTCGAAATACACAAACGCTCGTGCCCTGTAGCCACCAAACTTAAGACGAGTTTTGGACCTCGCCTTCTCGATGCCAAGTGGGACATGCACAAGGAACTCTTCTTTGACGCCACCGTAGAAGTGCATGGAATAGACCGAAATGGCATGCTTCATGACATCGCCGAGGTAATATCCCACAAGCTCAACGTTAACATTCGCCGCATGAACTTTGAGGCCGACGAGGGTATTTTCACGTGCAAAATAGCAATCCGCGTGCACGATCGAGACGAGGTGAAAGTGGTCATGGACCATCTCAAAAAGATAACAGACCTGCAAGAGATACAACAAATCATGTAATCACCAAATCCTTATTACAGCTATTCTTATCCACGTCGCCAAGCGCCACGTCTCTCGCCGCCTGCAAACACGTCGCGCCCGACACCCTTCGCATGGGACATGATGGCATGGCATTGTTTTGAAGCTTCGATGATGCCATCAAAGCGTGCCGAACTTTCATAGAATACCATAAAGCCATCTTTACCAAAATGGGCATATCAAGAGATGAAAAACATCATCTACTCATGGCTCACCAATATCGGGATATGCCGTGAAAAAACATCATCAGACAGCCTTCGCCCATAACTGCCAACTAAAATTTGTCCAGTGGGCAACTGTTGTCAAGAGCCACTTGGCATCCACTTCTGTCATAAAAACTTCACTAAAAAGAGTGAAAGGTTTTCAACAGAAATAGCAATCGAAAACACTTGATTTCGGCATGAAATACAATTAGCCACGGTCTCCACCACTTGCCAACAGACCGTTTTTATGCGTTGGCTTTTCGATTAGGCCTTAAACGTCATGCGTATAAGCCTTAAACACGACGCCATCAAACAGTAATCACGATGCCATTAGGCTCTAATCGTCATGCCATCAATGCCTAATGGCAAGACATAAACATGCGATCGACACCACAATTTTAGCAAGAATTTCATAAAAAGATGATTTTCAGCACGTTGCGAAAACGTCTCATTTAGGGCGTATTTGCAAGCAGCACCACATGCGTTTGCAAATAACGGCTGCATTTGAAGGCTTTTGTCAGATATTTTCAAACAAGAAAACAAACCGCACGCCATCGCGTCAAGTGATGTTTCATGACCGCTCACACCAACCTGTCAAGTCTGTTTCTTATTTCCTTCAGCTCGTCGCGCACACCGATAAGCGTGTCCAAGACCTCCGAGGTACGATCCACCGCCGCGCGATTTTGGTGCATATACTTGCGCGCGGCGGCTATTTTAAAACCGCGCACCTTGATGAGATTATATATCACTTTGAGGTCTTCAATATCTCTTTCGGTATACTGCCTAACCCGTGTGGAGCTCACGGTCTTGGGCTTGAGGTTAGGAAACTCTGTCTCCCAATAGCGCAGCGTGCTCTCGTTCACGCCTATCATTTTGGCCACCTCTTTGATAGAGTAATAGAGTTTTTGTGGTTTGTTGGAGTTCAATGACATAACACAGCGGAGCTTAGAGATTGATTGCAAAATTCTACGAGCGCGTTTCACCATGCGCCCACGCCTCATCCGCCATGCCCCAAGACGATAGTGACATGATCGCAAGTGACGTATAATGCAAAGTTAGCAAAAAGATTGAAGACACATCGGTTTTGTATCGATTATTTAGAAAAAAATAATAGATATCGAATAAACCTTTGTCACTCACGGGCATTATGCCATCTTTTTTGTAACTTTGCACGAAATTATACAACAGAAAAACAACATAAATAGATAATTGAGATGATGACAGCCAACGAAATACGCGACGCTTTCAAGAAATTTTTTGAGTCAAAAGGTCACGTAATAGTCCCGTCCGCCCCGATGGTGGTCAAGGACGACCCGACGTTGATGTTTACCAATGCCGGCATGAACCAATGGAAGGATATTATCCTCGGCACCAAAGACCCTGAGCCTCGACGCCGAACCGACTCGCAGAAGTGCCTACGCGTGAGCGGCAAGCACAACGACTTGGAGGAGGTGGGCTACGACACATACCACCACACCATGTTTGAGATGCTGGGCAACTGGAGCTTTGGCGACTACTTCAAAGAGGGTGCCATAGACTACGCATGGGAGTTTTTGGTGGACGTGCTGCGCATAAATCCGGCCGACCTGTACGTGACGGTCTTCGAAGGCTCGCCCGAGGAACGCATACCGCGCGACGAGGAAGCGGCCAAGTATTGGGCCAAGCACGTGCCACAAGACCATATCATCAACGGCAACAAGCATGACAACTTCTGGGAGATGGGCGACACAGGCCCTTGTGGTCCATGCTCGGAAATACACATAGACTCTCGATCGGCCGAGGAGAAAGCCAAGACACCGGGCCGCGAGCTGGTGAACAAGGACAACCCACAAGTCATCGAGATCTGGAACATCGTGTTCATGCAGTTCAACCGCAAAGCTAATGGCACGTTAGAGCCATTGGCCATGAACGTGATAGACACGGGCATGGGCTTCGAGCGGTTGGTGCGCACGCTGCAAGGCAAGCAGTCTAACTACGACACCGACATCTTCCAGCCCATTATCAAAGAGATAGAGATACACTCCAAAAAGAAATATGGCTTCACCACCCCGTCCGGACCTCACGGAGCGCCAGCCAGCGAGCAGGAGAAAACAGATATTGCCATGCGCGTGGTGGCCGACCATCTGCGCACCGTGGCATTCTCCATCGCCGATGGGCAACTGCCCGGCAACGCCAAGGCAGGCTACGTTATCCGCCGCATATTGCGACGAGCCGTGCGCTACGCGTACACGTTCTTAGGGCAACGCAGCCCGTTCATGTTTAAGCTGCTGCCCATATTGATACAAGAGATGGGCGCCACCTACCCCGAGTTGCCAGCCCAACAAGAGCTTATCAGCCGCGTGGTGAAAGAAGAGGAAGACAGCTTCTTGCACACGCTGGAGAAAGGCATCCAGCTACTCAACAGCAACATGGACGAACTGAAAGCCAAAGGACAGACGCGTCTGGACGGCGCCAACGCTTTCAGATTGTTTGACACTTACGGTTTCCCACTTGACCTCACGGAGCTTATTTGTCGCGAGCACGGCTTTACAGTGGACGCGGAAGGCTTCAACGATGAGATGGACAAGCAAAAATCGCGCGCTCGCAACGCGGCGGCGGTGAAGAATGGCGACTGGGTGACGCTGCGAGAGGGCGAGCAGGAATTTGTGGGCTACGACTACTCGGAATGTGATTGCCACATCTTGCGCTACCGCGAAGTGACACAGAAAAAGGGTGTGTTTTATGAGCTGATCCTTGACCAGACACCCTTTTATGGGGAAATGGGCGGACAAGTGGGCGACCAAGGAACGCTCAAGAACGAGCACGAAACGGTGAGCGTGGTGGACACCAAGCGAGAGAACAACCTGAGCGTTCACATCGTAAAGAAACTGCCGCAAATCCCCGAGGCGAAATTCAAGGCATGCGTCGACGTGGAGAAACGCGAAGCAAGCGCGGCCAATCACACGGCCACCCACCTCTTGGACTACGCCCTGAAACAAGTGCTGGGAGACCACGTGGAGCAAAAAGGCTCGTATGTCAGCCCTGACACGCTGCGATTTGACTTCTCACACTTCCAAAAAGTGACCGACGAGGAGCTTCGCCAAGTGGAGCGATTGGTAAACAAGCTCATCCGCGCCGACTATGCGCTCGACGAGCATCGGGACACCCCCATAGAAAAAGCCAAGGAGATGGGGGCCGTAGCCCTTTTCGGAGAAAAATACGGCGACAAGGTGCGCGTGGTGCGATTTGGCCCAACATGTGAGTTTTGTGGCGGCATTCACGCCAAGAGCACCGGCGCCATAGGCATGTTCAAGATTATCTCCGAGAGCAGCGTGGCAGCGGGTGTGCGCCGTGTGGAGGCCATGACGGGCAAGACTTGCGAGGAAGCTATATACGTATTGGAAGACACCATGAAATATATTCGTGGCATGCTCAACAATGCCAAAGACCTGAAAGCCACCGTGATGAAGTTTGTGGACGAGAACGCTCGCATGAAAAAGGAAGTGGAGAGTTTTCGCGCCCAAGCCGTGGAACGCACGGCAAAAACGTTGGTGGAACGCATGAATGTGGTAAATGGCGTGAACGTGGTCAAGGCTGTGATACCGGCGGAACCTGCTTCAGCCAAAGATATCGTGTTCAAAATTCGAGAGCTTGTCGGCGCAAATTTGTTGTGCGTGCTGGGTTCCGTATATGGCGGCAAACCCATGTTGTCAGTCATGTTGTCTGACGACATGGTGAAAGAACATCATCTCAACGCAGGTAATATGGTGCGCGAGGCGGCCAAACTCATTCAGGGCGGTGGTGGCGGACAGCCCCATTTCGCCCAAGCTGGCGGCAAAGACAAAGACGCTCTGTCTGTCGCGGTAGACAAGGTAGTGGCTTTGGCAGAACTGTAATGGTACCTACTACGATGGGAGGGAGGCCTTGCGGTCTTCCTCCCATTGTTTTTCTTGGACTTTTGCAAGCTCTTTATAATTTTGTGTTTTGGTGGTATTTACTCGGCATGACACTTTGCTTAATCCGTCCCACACAAATAAACACAATCAATAAGATGGAATAACAAATGATGAAATAACATCACAACTGTCTTTTATTCATTTTATTACAAATACAAATGGTTGGGACAAAAACCATCAAATCTTTACTTCTTCTAATAATTCCTTATACATTGTTAATGCGTCTTGATATTACCATAACATGCGTTAAAAGGCTATCTTGTGTTGTGGTTTTGTTATTATCTTTGTCACTGCTATGTACAAGTTATGGATTATAATATTTTTTATTCTGCCACTCGTTGGTATGGTTTACAGCTTATGGCACGTTTGGCATATATTACCAATACCAAATATTTATAAATACATTGTTGTCGGGATATTGGCTACTGTGGTATGCTGGTTTTTCGGAAACTTTGCCATCTTTAATATAGATCACTGGCCCATGCCCTTGGCTCGTGCGTCATACCAGATAGGCAACTCGGCTATATTCATTTTGATGTACACAGTCTTGATATTTATAGCTTTAGACTTGGCACGCTTGGCGCATATTTTACCACGAAGTTTTTTGGTTGACAGTTGGAAAGGCACGCTTTCGGTAGCTGCGGTGTTAATGGCGATATTCATATACGGCTACTTTCAATATCGCAACAAAGTGAGAGTACCTATAAAACTGCAAACGAACAAGACGACAGGCAGTGTGAAAAAAATAGTGATGTTATCCGATCTGCATGTGGGTTATCACATTGATCGCAAAGAACTAAGTTCATGGGTGGACAAAATCAATGATGAAAACGCCGACCTTATACTCATCGGCGGAGACATTATAGACGGCCGAATGCGACCGCTGATTGAGGAAAACATGGCCGAAGAGTTCAGAAGGTTTAACGCTCCGGTATATGCTTGCATAGGCAATCACGAATATTACACGGGCAAAAAAGCGGCCGAGAAGTTTTACAGAGAGGCCAATATCAATTTATTGATAGACCAAACAGTCACCGTCAAAGGTATCAACATCATCGGAAGAGATGACAGAACGAATGAGAAAAGATGTTCGTTGAAAGACTTGACCGGCCATTTGGACATGCGGAAATTTACTATTTTGCTTGACCATCAGCCTTATCATTTGGAGCAAGCAGAAGAAGCGGGCATCGATTTCCAATTGAGTGGGCACACCCACTATGGTCAAATGTGGCCCATCAACTGGATAGAGGACGTGATATACGAGAAGGCTCACGGTGCGTTGACAAAGGGAAATACCCAATATTACATTTCCAGCGGTATAGGCATATGGGGTGCCAAGTTTCGGTTGGGCACCCAATCAGAGTATGTGGTAGCCCAATTACCAATAACCATAAAGCAAAACACCGCAAAAAACAAACGTGACAGGAATGCAAATTGACATTCATTGGCTCGAAAATTGGTTTGACAGATTTAACGCACAGTACTTTGATAACAATCTGCCCAAACCGAGATTTCACATTGGACGAGCAAGGACACAGTTAGGAACAATGTCGTTCAAGCGCAAAAGAACTTGGGGGCGAACGACGCGATATGACTTTGCCATCGGCATAAGCAATTATTATGACCAGCCAGAACACGGTTTTAAGAGCGTACTCTTGCATGAGATGATTCATCTTGCCATAGCCCATAGTGGCGTGAGAGATACCTCGCCACATGGCGTGTTGTTCCAAAAGATGATGCGACAACTCAACCACGATGGGTGGGACATACGTGTGTCGACACGAACGCAGGGTTTAGAGTATGCAAAATTGGATAAGGAAGAAAACAAGAGAGAGTTTGTGGTGTTGGCAATAGAAATGTCAGACGGCCGTTGTTTTTTGTCATCCGTCAATCCCAAATGTGCCCATCAGCTCAACGCCGAGCTATCTCGCATCAAGGAAATAGCCCATTTCGCGTGGTACGTAACGACCGACAAGTGGTTTGAAAGAATGCCAAGAGTACGCAGTTTTCGCGGCCGACGCGTCAGCTCTCAATTGTTCAAGGAGAAAACTGAGGCCATGAAGCCATTGCTGTTTTAAACGCAAGACGCTCGCCTCGCCCACTTTCGACGCCCGCCCTCGCTATTCGGCAACTTGACTATCGGGCCAATTGACCAAAAAAAGTTTGTCGGTAGCGCGAGTAAAAGCGGTGTATAGCCAATGGATATAATCGGGCGTGAGCATGTCGTCTGTCATGTATCCTTGGTCAACGTACACGTGTTGCCACTGTCCTCCCTGCGCCTTGTGACAAGTTACGGCATATGCGAACTTTACCTGCAAGGCGTTAAAATAGATGTCTTGGCGCAATTTGGCGAGGCGTTGGGGCTTCGTGGGCAAGTCCGCATAATCTTCCATCACCTTATTATACAAGTCCTCCATTTGCTCTCGAGAGAGTGCTGGCGCGTCGGTAGTGAGCGAATCCATGACGATTGTGACCTGTAACTCAAAGTCGTCGTAATCTGGAAATCGCAGCCACACGTCCGCAAAATGAAACCCATACAGCTCTCTGACATTGCGAACACGTAACACTTGCGCACGATCTCCATTGGCAAGAAAAGACGGCGCCTTGACATCGGCGTCAGCCTCGCCCTTTGAAACATTCTCGGTCCAAAAATAATTGTTGCGCACTATCATCAGCATATCATTCGAACAAAGCACCTCCTCACGGTCGAGTACCGCGTTACGGATGCCCTGGTTGTAAACATTGGCCCGCTTGTTGGATCGGGTTATGACGATGGTCTCATCCTCTCCCATTTGGCTATAACTTGTTTCCAAACTCTCAACAAGGTCTGCACCCGGCAGTTTCATAATATCCGCGAAACCCTTTAACGATATCCTTGGCAGACTGATAGGCTCATCGCGCGCCATCATTTGGCGGATAAGGGTGGCATTATATAGTATACCCGAATCCGCACTCTGTCTTAAAACCTCATCCAAATCACACTCATACACCCGCATGCCATATCCCGCGAGCACATCAGCACAAAGCGCCGGGGCCTCGGACTCACCCACGGGGGGCAGCTGCGCACAATCGCCGATGAGTAAAAGACGGCAATTGTCTCCGGCATAAACATATTTCATAAGATCGTCCAACAAACTGCCCGAGCCAAAAGCATTGTCTCCAGACGGATAGTTTGACACCATGGAGGCCTCGTCGACGACAAAAAGCATGTTACGATAACGATTGTCATTGAGATTGAACACGCCATCAATACCTTGGTAAGCTTTCTCCCTATAGATGCGTCGATGCACTGTATATGCAGGCATTGCACTGTTGAGCGACAACACTTTGGCCGCGCGCCCTGTGGGAGCCAACAGCATAAGTTTTTGCCCAAGACGCCTAAGGGCATTCACCATGACACTGGCAATGGTAGTTTTGCCTGTTCCCGCCGATCCTCTCAGCACCATCACCGCGTTTGGCGAGCGGTCGGCCAAGAAGCGCGCGAAGGTCGCGAGGGCGTTGCGCTGGTCGTCGGTGGGGGCGAAATCGATGTTTCGCAGGATATAATTGATAAATTCTGTTTGTGTCATAGCGCATTAGAGCGAAAAAACATCCATATTTATATAAAAAGACTGACAGCTCGCGAAGATATGTATCGATATTTTAGTACCTTTGCAAAAGTAGGCCTTTGTTGGACGAAGACAAAGTTAACGATAAAAGCCGAGAAATGAATATAGACCTGAAAAATAATTATATATTGAGCGGCTGCGCACTCACACTGCTTGTTTTGTGCGCGCTAAGCCTTCACCGTCCTGCACAATTTCAGCGTGAGCAGGCGGCAAGGGAGGCGGTAGTAAAGCGCAGGCTGTTGACGATAAAAGCCGCCGAGGAGCGTTACAAATGCCAAAACACGGTATATACAGGTAGCTTTGACAAACTGGTAGAAGCCAAATTGATAGCCGACTCCACAAAGATTATTCCCTTCTCTGACAACAAACCTTTCTCGCTCGAGGCTACCACTATCATTGGTAAGAGCGGCAAGCAAATACCTTTGATGGAGTGCAGCGCGAGCTACAAGGATTACCTGAACGGACTGGACGATGATGCCATAGCCGAAATCACAGAGAAAGCCAACGCCATGGGGCGTTTCCCCGGGCTCAAGATTGGCGATATCAACGAGCCTAACGATAATGCGCCCAATTGGCACTGACCGCCATCCCATGGCTTCAGGCAGCCTTTAATAGCAACAAGATGAGCCTTTAACGACAACATGAGCATGATGAATTACACCCAACCACCCCGAATGACCATACGCGTGAGCAATGGATCGCTCGCCTTTGCCATCGCCGAGAAAGAAACCGAGGAGCAGATAGTCTACAAACCATACACTATCAAGAGCGGCGTTTCCATCGCGGCCAATCTTCGGGAGGCTTTCAAAACAGAGCCGTTGTTACGCCACGACACCCACAGAGCTCGCGTCTTGGTAGACGAACCAGTGCTATTGATCCCCATAGAAGAATATAACGAGCAAAACATGAGCACCCTATACCACCACAGCTTCCCCGGAACCGAAGGCTGTGCCGTGCTGGGAAACGTACTGCCAGAGCTTAAGGCCGTGGCCATCTTCGCGGTGAACAAGGATTTGAAGATGGTGGTGGAGGATCACTACACAGACGTAAAGTTCACCGCGCTGATGCAACCCGTGTGGCGATACATGCACCATCGTAGTTTCATAGGCATTCGCCGCAAACTCTTCGCCCATTTTCACGACGGATTGTTAGAACTTTTCAGCTTTGAGCGCAACCGCTTCTTGTTCAGTAACAGATATGATGTCAAGCACTCCAAAGACGCGCTTTATTTCATCCTTTTTGTATGGAAAGAGTTGGCTTTAGACCAACTCAAAGACGAACTATACCTCTCTGGCGACATCATTGACCGAGAAAACTTATTGCACGACTTGCAACTTCACCTCAAAAAAGCAAGTGCAATAAACCCCTCGGCCGACTTCAATCGCGCGCCAATGACTCGCATCAAGGACATTACCATGGACCTATTGACTCTCTATTTGGGTTAATCAAACCAACCAAACATACCACACGTGCCATGAGAATTATCACCGGACAATATAAAGGCAGGCATTTTGACATACCACGCACGTTCAAGGCGCGCCCCACAACAGACTTTGCCAAGGAAAATATCTTCAACGTGATGAACGGATACATAGACCTCGAGGGTGTCTCGGCTCTCGACTTGTTTGCCGGCACGGGCAGCATCTCCTTGGAACTACTGTCGCGTGGTTGCGCCTCGGTGGTGAGCGTGGAGTCTGACAGAGACCACGCCCACTTTATTAAGCAATGCATGCAAAAGCTCGGCACCACATCAAGCATCCTCGTCAAAGGCGATGTCTTCCGTTTCGTGAAATCCTGCCACAAGGCGTTCGATTTCATTTTTGCCGACCCTCCTTACGCGTTGGAACAATTGCCAACGCTCCCAGACCTCATATTTCAACATCAACTGCTCAACGAGGATGGTATTTTTGTCCTCGAGCACGGCAAGAAGTATGATTTCTCCGCACACGAACACTTCGTGGAACACCGTGCTTACGGCAGCGTGAACTTCAGCATTTTCAGATAGATCGCTACATGAGCGGGCTGACAATACGAAGCGCGCTCTCACACAGTCTGGTTAAAAAAGAGCGACTCTCCACCTCGCGCACCTCTTCTATGAGCTGGCAATGTTTTTGGTCATTCAAGAAAACACGCTTTATTCTCAACGCCATGTCACGATCGTAAAAGAAGATGTTAGACTCGAAATTATGCTCGAAGCTACGAAAATCCACGTTGGTGCTCCCACAGGTAGATATCAAGTCATCACTCACCAACAATTTGGAGTGATTAAATCCATCAGCGTACAGATACACCTTGACTCCCGCCTCGAGCGTCTCCATGACGTATGACATGCTGGCCCACTCCACTATTTTTGTGTCACTGCGGCGCGGAAGCATCAACCTCACGTCCACACCAGTGAGCGCCGCCGTGCGCATGGCAAACATGACCGGCTCTGAGGGCAAGAAATAGGGACTCTCCATATACACATATCGTCGTGCCTCGTACAATATTCTGACATAGCCTTGCATGATGTCGCGCCACGGAGACACGGGCGAACTCGTTACCACCTGCGCCAAACAGCTATTGCGTATCATTGGGTTTTGCTCGGGATAGTAATCATGGTTGGTAATGAGCGTACGGTCCACGAAATACCAATCCACCAAAAAGGCTCGCTGAATGCCATACACTGCCCCACCCTTTACCATCAGATGAGTGTCGCGCCAAGGCATGTCTCCCAATCCCTTAACGTAGCGTGTGGCAATATTGTAACCACCGACAAAGCCAACAGAGCCATCGATCACAATGAGCTTGCGATGGTTACGATAGTTCACCTTGGAGGTAAACAAAGGAAATTTAACAGGCATGAAGGCGTGAACATCCACGCCACCATTGCGCATGCGCTCAAAAAAAGAGTTTTTCACACGCCAACAACCCACGTCGTCATAGATGACACGCACCTCCACGCCCTCGCTGGCCTTGTCTATCAAGGCATCGGCCACAAGGTTGCCCAGCTCGTCGTCGTTGAAAATGTACATGCCTACATGTATATGGTGGCGTGCCTTGGCTATCTCGCGCAACAGGGCAGGAAAGAACTCGTAGCCGCTTGTGTATATCTCCGCCTCATTGTCCTTGAACGGCAACGCCATATTCTGGTTGTAGAAAAAATATATCAACGACCGATACGACAGAGGCATCGTCAGGTCTTCTTGCTCCAAAAACTCTGTCATGGACCGCTTGGTGAGCTGATCAAGCGATGTCTGGCTGATGTAACGCTCCTTGCGCCGGTTCTGACCGAAAAAGATATATAGCACCAACCCTACCAAAGGCAGGAACCACAACGCCAAAATCCACGCCATGGTCTTGGCCGGTTGGCGATTGTCCATCAATATCCTGACCATCACTCCAATGATGATCACACCATAAAGTGCGCCCCATATCCAATGCAAATATTCCATATCACAAGCCACTTAAACTGTCATACCACCTCACTCTTGTTTCTTCTTCTGTATGTATGCCAACTGTTTCAAAGCAAAACCACTACTGGCAGGATCGGACAACAACTCTTTGAGCAACAGCTCGGCCTCATCATATCGCTTTGATCGCACCAACAAGAAAGCCTTGCGCCGACGCAAAAAACTCATGAATGTCGCCACCTCGCGCATAGACTCGTCGCTCCTCAGCCCAGCGTCGCTGTTAAACATGGCCGACAAGTCGTCCAAAAAAGAGTCGATGAAAAACATGGCTCGAAAGTCATGCCCATTTACCAAGCAGTTTATAAACATTTTCATATAGTCCACTCGGCGAACTTGCAAAGTGATTTGGAGGTAGTATGACGCCTTACGATATTGGCGCAAATGGGTATAACAAGCTCCCACCATATAGCATATCTCCATGAAAGCGGCCCTTGCCGCTGTTGGCATCTGATAGTAACTTTCCTGCATCTGCTCGAAAATATTTTCCAAACAGCGTACGCTCTCATAGAAACGGCCTTGATCATAAAGAGCCCTGCCACGTAGCAGCGCCTGTCCGTAACGTGGGTTGCGCAGGCTACAAAGCATATTTTCCTCCTCGTTCATGTCCGCCACATTTCCATTTTGCTCCTTGGCCATTGCCTCTTTCCAAACGTATCTAAAACGTTCCAACCGTTTCTGCGAGGGCTGCAAGTCGCAACCCATGAGCACACTACACATCTGTTTGTGCCGGTCCATGTGCTGTTCGCTCACCGCTCGGCTCATAGACACTGGCGTTAACGCCATTGTAACACGATAGTAGAGGGTATCGGGCGTTTGCCCTTCTTGCTTGAAATGGATAGTCAGATGGCGCATCCGCACAGGGTCGCGAGGGTCGTAATAGTCGAGCAACGCCACTGCCGAGTGGCACATAAACCGTCCTTCGTCCACGAGCGCCGTTTTTACGTCGAAGGAGGCGATAGCATCTGGATTGTCAATCATCACCACTCGTTCGCCGCGCGTCAGCGAAAAATGTCTCATTACGATATCCGTCAATCCCATTGCGGAAGCCAAAAGCTGTTGCAGTGGCACCGTAGCTCCGTCGTTGTGCCAATCAGGCCCCGCCTCTTGGTACATCATTTCCAATTCGCTGACAAGAAACTGCTCTCGCTGCTTTGTCGCGTCACGTTTTTCGGCGTCATGATTGAGCGCGCCCTTGGCGTCGTCAAGCCGCTCTTTGATGACGGAAACAAAGTCGTGGTGCCATTTGAAAGCCTCTTGCATAGCTCTCTCTAACATCTCCTTGGCCTTACCCTCATCGAGCAACAACATGCCCATTATGTGCACATGCACCTTGCCACGAGTTCCGTCTATCGAGTAGACGAGCCGGCATATCTCCGCTTGAAAGTTGATATCGTTGCATACCTGGCGCACCGTCTCTATATAGTCAAGCTCCGTCTCGTAAAAAAAAGGATATAGCAAGCGCACGTATGGCTCCGCGTTTTGCACGTTAAGCCTAAAATGCCCACTCTGATACTGATAAGTGCCGATATAGTTTCCGTCGTCTTTCTCCCATTGCACCGTGCAATTGAGTATGTCCAACGCACCGCTCACAACGCGTTTCATGTGGGCGGCGTCGAGGTTACCAAGTCCCACACGTGCGTCATGGCGCATGTATCGCAACACAAGCGTCGCTACAACCGCAGCACATGCGATAGCCAAAACCACAAATATGATATAAATTTTTATCATGCTCTGACTGCAAACTTACTGAAAATAAATGATAAATGCTTTTTTTTGAGCTACAAAAATGCTTTTTGTGCCACAAAATACACTATGAAACCATCCACTGCGAAACATTCGATACACAAAAAGGGCGCACTGGAAAACAACAATATGAAAGGCTTGAAAAAAACTGACAAAAGCACGTTCAAAACTCGCGTATTTACAAACCATAGGCACCTTGGGCGCAAATACGCCAAACACGAGCGTTTTTCACAATTGTCTACAGGGCAACAAGTTAGAGAGAATCGGAAGAAAATCAGACAAAAAAGTTTTCAGCACAACATACCATTAAGGCCTAATCGCAACGGGATTAAGCCTTTGACGACGGACGATTAAAGCCAAAACGACTCTTCATTAATACCTAATCGTGCCACCATTGCTTACCAATGGCATCTTGGGCACAAGAAAAAGGCGCCCACAGCGCAATTTTGACACGACACGATGACTTTTTCATCTCTAAAACAGCAACTCCTCAAAGCCCTGTTTTCGTGATAAATATTTGACAAATAACACAAGGCACCATCGCCCACACAAAGCCAATCGATCTTTAGAAATCTAAAGCACAATGTTGCTGCCCAACTGTTTAGCCAACTTGTTGCGCATGTTCTGCATGTCCTGGTATTCTGCCAAGAGCTCTGCCAAGAGCGTGGCATCTGTACCCGCCTGGCTAATTTGCGTTTGCAAGTCTTTGAGATGATGCTCCACATAGTCCATGCGAAAATCGAGAAGCAGATGGTTTGTCTGGGCGCGCAAATCGCGCAAATCGTTTTCTTCACGTACTTTTCGATCTTCCTCGCCAACAGCTTGCTCCTTCTTCACGTTCGGCAAGTGGTAACTGTCCGCTGTCATGGCGATGGCAACCTTGCTCATACGAATGTCATCGTGATGCACAAAATAGGTCTCGGCCACGAAATTGGCGTCGTCACTCATGGCTACAGCCTCTCTCAAAATATCGTTGTATACTGGCTCTTGAAAAGCTAAGTTGTCACGGTCAAGGCTATAATGGATATATTGCGCCACCGTGAAATCACGCACATTACCCTCTTCGTCTTCCACATTCTCATAGATAACGCGCTCGCCATGCCGCACCACTATCTGCGTGAGCAGGCTCTCCACCTTGGCTGCCTGCCTCAATGGGTCGGCGGAGGTGATGGGAGGGATTTCCGCGGCCGCGGTCACGGAGGAAGGCTCTGCCCCAACCTGCTCTGGCTCCAAGACCTTTTTGGAACGCCGATTGCGAATAAGGATATTCATTTGGCTGATGAGCGAGTACTCTTTGGTACCCGTGCGAATGGCGCAATCGTGAATGTAAGAGTCGCGGAGAATTTGGTTTTGTACATGCGACACCGACTCTATGATGGAACCAATAGCAGCAGTGCGCTTGGCAGGGTCGGTTTCGCCCTTGAGCAGCAAGTCTGACTTGAAGCGTATGAAATCCACGGCATTTCTTTCAACATATTGTTTAATCTCGTCGGCCGTGTGATTACGGGCGTACTCATCTGGGTCTAATCCGTCTGGCATGAGCACCACCTTGAGGTTCATGCCCTCTGAAAGAAGCATGTCAGTGCCCCTTAAGGCGGCGTGAAGCCCCGCCTCGTCATTGTCGTAGACAAGCGTGATGTTTGACGTGAAGCGATGCAACGTATGTATTTGGTGGTAGCTAAGCGCCGTGCCTGAGTTGGCCACGACATTCTCTATGCCGCTCTGGTACATGGAGATAACATCGGCTTGTCCCTCTACCAAGAACACTTGGTCTTCCTTGACAATAGCTTTTTTGGCCTGCCAAATACCATATAGCTCGCGGTCTTTTTGGTAAACGTCGCTCGCTGGCGAGTTGACGTATTTTTGGTTTATACCCTTGGTTCGGCTGTCCAAGACACGAGCGGTGAAGCCCACCACCTTGCCGCTCACGCCTATCCACGGGAACACCACTCGCCCGGCATAACGATCTATTAGCTCGCCATGATCGGTTTTGAAACAAATGCCGGTGGACAGCAAGAACTCCTCTTTGTATCCTTGCCGCAAAGCCTCAAGACCAAGAGCCTGACGGTCAAGCAAGTCATAGCCCAGCCGAAACTTCTTGATGACATCATCGCGAAAACCCCTGCCACGAAAATACCGCAAGCCAATGGCCACGCCATCAGCATGGTTGTGAAGCAAATCCTCAAAATACTTGCATGCCCACTCGTTGACTATGAACATGGACTCGCGTTTGCCCTGCTCCTCTTTCTCCTCGTCGGTGAGTTCACGCTCTTTGATCTCAATATGGTATTTGTTAGCGAGCCAACGCAAAGCCTCAGGATATGTCATCTGCTCATGTTCCATGACAAAATTGACAGGCGTTCCACCCTTGCCACAGCCGAAACAGTGGCACGTGCCACGAGCCGGCGAAACAAAAAAAGATGGTGTTTTCTCATTGTGAAACGGGCAAAGCCCCTTGTAGTTGGCCCCCGCTTTCTTGAGCGCAACGAACTCTGACACCACCTCCACGATATTGGCGGCATCCTTAATTCTCTCTACGGTTTGTCGGTCTATCATATATAATCCAGTCTCGATGTAGGGCAAAGGTACGCTTTTTTCTCTGCCAGATGATACAAAAAAGGCTAAAATTAATATCCAATCGCAGATGTCACACAGCCAAGAAACGCATCAGGATGCACATAGACACTGTTTTTGTGCGTTTTGTTTGGTCAAGACACAAAAAAATAGTAATTTTGCTGGGTAGTACACATATATTATATATAGCATAAAAAACATGAAACTCAAAATAGTTGTGCTTGCCAAGCAAGTGCCTGACACAAGAAATGTGGGCAAAGACGCGATGACCGCACAAGGCACGGTGAACCGAGCCGCTCTGCCCGCCATCTTCAATCCAGAAGATTTGAACGCTTTGGAGCAGGCTCTTCGCCTAAAAGAAAGCCACCCGGGATCTACCGTTGGCGTGCTCACGATGGGGCCTCCAAGAGCCGGTGAGATTATTCGTCAAGGGCTATACCGTGGCGCGGACACTGGCTGGCTGCTCACAGACCGCAAGTTTGCGGGCGCGGACACGTTGGCTACGTCGTACGCCTTGTCTATGGCTATACGCAAGATAGGGCCGGTGGACATCATCATCGGTGGCCGCCAAGCCATTGATGGCGACACCGCACAGGTGGGACCACAGGTGGCTCAAAAATTAGGGCTGAACCAAGTGACCTATGCCGAGGAGATTTTGAAGATAGAAAATGGGCATGCCACCATTCGCCGATACATCGATGGCGGCGTGGAAACCGTTGTGGCTCCACTCCCGGTGCTGATCACCGTGAACGGAACGGCCGCTCCGGCGCGCCCATGCAACGTGAAGTTGGTAATGAAATACAAATACGCCACCTGCCCCATGGAGCGCAAAGGAGACGAGCCATGGGCGGCCCTCTACGAGTCGAGACCTTACCTTACGCTCAACCAATGGAGCGTGGCAGACGTTAATGCCGACGAGGAGCAGTGCGGATTGTCGGGCTCGCCCACTAAGGTGAAGGCCGTTCAGAACATTGTGTTCCAAGCCAAGGAAAGCAAAAAAATGACTGATAGCGACGCAGACATCGAGGGATTGATGAAAGAACTTATCAGCGAAAAAATTATTTGACAACATAGACCGTGCCTTCGGGCCATCCAACAAATATGAATAACGTTTTTGTATATTGCGAAATAGAAGGGACAACCGTGCAGGAAGTGTCTCAAGAACTACTGAGCAAAGGTCGCAAATTGGCCGATGAGTTAGGCGTAAAACTACATGCCGTAGTGGCTGGCGCAGGCGTTAAGGGGAAAGTGGAGAGCCAAATTCTGCCCTACGGAGTGGACAAACTCTTTGTCTTCGACGGCGAGGGACTTTTTCCATACACATCCGCACCTCATACAGACATACTTGTAAACCTATTTAAAGAGGAGAAACCGCAGATCTGTTTGATGGGCGCCACCGTCATAGGACGTGACCTTGGCCCACGCGTCTCTTCCTCGTTAACCTCCGGATTGACGGCCGATTGCACGCAATTGGAAATCGGCGACTATGAGGATAAGAAATCGGGCAAGCTCTACAAGAACTTGCTCTACCAAATCAGGCCCGCTTTTGGCGGCAACATAGTGGCCACCATTGTGAACCCTGACCACAGACCGCAAATGGCAACCGTGCGATCAGGCGTGATGAAGCGAGAGATTGTGGATAACGATTACAAAGGCGAGGTGGTTTATCCCAACGTTGCCGACTACGTACCAGAGACCGATTACGTGGTGAAAGTGATTGACCGCCATGTGCAAGCGGCACAGAATAACCTCAAGGCTTCGCCCATCGTGGTGGCTGGTGGCTATGGCATGGGATCGAAAGAAGCTTTTGCAAAGCTATACGATTTGGCCGATGTGCTGCACGCCGAGGTGGGCGCCAGTCGCGCTGCCGTGGACGCAGGATGGCTGGATAACAGCCGTCAGGTAGGACAAACTGGCGTGACAGTGCATCCGAAAGTGTATTTCGCGTTTGGCATCTCGGGACAAATCCAGCACATAGCCGGCATGCAAGACGCTGGCATCATTATTGCCGTGAACAACGATCCGGACGCTCCCATCAACGCCATAGCCGACTATGTTATCAACGGTAACGCCGAGGAGGTCATCCCCAAGATGATAAAATACTACAAACAAAACAGCAAATAACACGCCTTCCGCGCTTCTTGGCACGGACTTCAATGACGAAACAGAATAAAATCAGCACCATGTCCAATTATTATACAGACCATCCCGAGATAGGATTTCATCTCAACCATCCATTGATGAAGAGGATCGTGGAACTAAAGGAACGCAATTACGCTGACCGGGACAAGTTCGACGAGGCTCCCGTAAACTATGATGATGCCATAGAGAATTACAAGCAACTACTCGAAATAACGGGTGATATCACGGCCAACATTATCGGTCCCAACTCTGAGAGCGTGGATCAGGAGGGACCTCACCTCGAGAATGGCCGTATGCTTTACGCCTCGAAGACCAAAGAGAACTTACAAGCCACACGACAAGCTGGCCTTTGGGGAGTGTCCATGCCACGTCAATATGACGGCTTGAACATTCCCATCACCATTTTCTCAATGCTTTCAGAGATGATGGGCATGGCCGACTCCGGCTTCCAAAACATTTGGAGTTTGCAAAGCTGCATAGACACATTGTACGAGTTTGGCTCTGAGGAACAAAAAGAAAAATATATTCCTCGTGTCTCCGCTGGCGAGACAATGTCCATGGATTTGACAGAGCCAGACGCAGGATCGGACCTGCAAAGCGTGATGCTCAAGGCCACTCAAGACAAGGACGGCACATGGAGGCTGAATGGAGTAAAGCGTTTTATCACCAATGGTGACTCTGACATACACTTGGTTTTGGCCCGATCGGAAGCAGGAACGAAAGATGGTCGAGGCCTGTCCATGTTCATTTACGACAAGCACGACGGCGGAGTGACCGTGCGCCACATAGAGAACAAACTCGGCATTCATGGCAGCCCAACCTGCGAATTGGTCTTCAAGAATGCTAAAGCGGAGCTTTGTGGAGACCGCCGCATGGGTCTAATCAAATACGTGATGAGCCTGATGAACGGCGCTCGCCTTGGCATTGCCGCCCAATCAGTGGGGCTGTCACAAGAGGCTTACAACGAAGCTGTGAGCTACGCAAAGGCTCGCGCACAATTCGGCAAGAACATTATCACCTTCCCCGCGGTGTACGACATGCTGTCTCGAATGAAAGCCAAGCTCGACGCCGGACGTGCGATATTGTACCAAACATCGCGCTACGTTGACATTTACAAAACGCTTGAGGATATCTCAAAAGAGCGAAAGCTGAGCCCCGAGGAGCGAAACGAGATGAAAACATACCATCGTCTCGCCGACGCGCTTACCCCTTTGAGCAAGGGAATGGCCTCTGAATACGCCAATCAAAACGCTTACGATTGCATTTCGGTACATGGTGGCTCTGGTTTCATCATGGAATACAAATGCCAACGTTTATACCGCGACGCTCGAATATTCTCAATTTACGAGGGCACCACACAGTTGCAAGTGGTGGCTGCCATCCGTTTCATCACCAACGGCACCTACCTTGACATCATCCAAGAGTTGCTACAGGGTGAAATTTCCGATGAGCTGAAGCCCTACCGAGAGCGCATTGCCCATTGCGTGGAGCTGTACAGACGGGCCATCGAGAAAGTAAAGGCAGGCACAAACCAAGAGCAACACGACTATTTGGGACGCCGCTTGTATGACATGACGGGCGAAATCATCATGTCACTGCTGCTTATCAATGACGCCTCAAAAGCTCCAGAGCTTTTTGCCAAGAGCGCAAGGCTTTACACTCGACTGACAGAAGAACATGTTGTCGGACACACTGCATTCATCGAATCTTTTGACATCACCGACCTTGATGATTGCAAGTTTGTATCCGTAACAGAGGCATGACCGCGGCATGAACAAACAAAACAAGTCTCACCCACTAAATATGTGGGTGGGGCTTTTTAATATTGAAACAACATAAAAACACTATTCCCAAAACTATAAACGTTCATTTCACATAACGTAAAGATAGTTTTTTACCATGTAAAAAGTATTCTTGTAAACCGTGAACGTCTATTTTATACAAAACAAACATCCCTTTCACACATCACTAACACCCCAATTTATAAGGATTATAGCAAAAAACAATTATGAAATCACTGCGTGAGATTTACCGCATAGGTAAAGGTCCTTCGTCGAGTCACACCATGGGACCACAAAAAGCCGCCCAAGTTTATTTATCCAAACATCCCAACGCCAAACGTTTTCGCGTCACGTTGTATGGCAGTTTGGCCGCCACGGGGCGCGGGCATATGACCGACGTGGCCATCACTGAGGTGCTCAGTCCCACGGCGCCAGTGGAGATCGTATGGGAAAAGAGCGTGTTTATGAAGTTCCATCCTAACGCCATGCTCTTCGAAACCGAAAAGGGAGAGCCATGGAAGGCATACAGCGTGGGCGGCGGCGCTATCTCTGAAGGCCCTCATCCCACAGGATTGTTTCCCGAAAGCAAGGATATCTACAAGCTCACACACCTCTTGGATATCTTGGATTGGTGCGACAAGAATGGTCGTACCCTATGGGAATACGTAGAGGCATACGAGGAACCGTCCATTTGGAACTATCTATTGGAAGTGTGGGAAACCATGAAAGAGGCCGTTGAGCGTGGTATCAACAAAGACGGAGTTCTACCCGGACCTCTCAACTTACAGCGCAAGGCATCGTCCTATTACATCAAAGCCACAGGATATAAGCAGAGCTTACAGACTCGCGGACTGGTCTATGCCTACGCCCTTGCCGTAAGCGAGGAAAACGCATCGGGAGGCACTGTTGTCACGGCGCCCACCTGTGGCAGTTGCGGTGTCTTGCCCGCCGTACTCTATCACCTTGCCAGTGGGCACAATTTCAATGACCGCAAGATTATCCATGCCTTAGCCACGGCTGGTCTTATTGGCAACATCGTCAAAGAGAACGCCTCCATATCGGGTGCCGACGTGGGTTGTCAGGGTGAAGTGGGAACGGCTTGTGCCATGGCCTCGGCAGCCGCCTGCCAGCTATTTGGCGGCAGTCCGGCACAAATAGAATACGCTGCAGAGATGGGGCTCGAACACCATTTGGGCATGACATGCGACCCTATATGCGGACTCGTGCAAATTCCTTGCATTGAGCGCAACGCTTTCGCAGCCACCCGCGCCCTTGATTGCAACCTCTATGCGTCGTTCAGCGACGGCAAACATCGTGTGGACTTTGACCGCGTGGTGGAGGTGATGAAACAAACTGGGCACGCTATTCCGTCACTTTATAAAGAGACATCAGAGGGCGGACTGGCCACAGCGCTCGACTATTTCTCCTATCCTGAGTAAACTTTTCAGCACCCAGCCTTCATACAACATCAATCCATGAGAAAAGTTATTGTTGTTTTTTTCGGTTTGACAGTATCGTTCATGGCATCCACTTCCTGCCGAATGCAACCGTCACATAACCTTGGCGATACCGTTGAGGCCAAATATTTCGAGCCAGCAGACACGGCCACGCTTGTAGCCATGCGCGCCAAAGCAACTGATACAACAACCGTGGACAGCTCTGACATTTTCTATATCGGCAACGCTTCCACACGCCGCCGCGTGCAGCTCGTGGGCTATCCGCATCGGCAAGACAGCGCCATATACACCAAAGGCAAACACGTCAAGGTGACAGGCAACGCCGACTTTGGGCACGTGGTTCGTGCAAAATTCTACATAACCGACAAGGGCGACACCCTTGTCACACTGCTGGAAGAGTGGAAGCCAGCCGCCGCGAACCCATAAAGAGGGCCTTTGCACCTAAAGCGTGCCGCCCGATGGCGTTTTCGTCACGCCAAGACGCACATGTTCCTCCACACGCAAGGCCCGCGCCGTTTATGGCGCGGGCCTTGCGTGTATAGTGGCATACCTTTAGCCTAACCTATCATCATCAACCTGATCTCATCCCACGTGATGTCCGCTCTGCAAGCATCTTTTACGTCTCTTATCGTCGCTCCCTCAGGCAACTGGCTGATGGCGTGCCTGATAGCCTTCACTTTTGAGGCCCCTATCACCTTGTCAGCGGATATATCCCCCGACTTGACAAATCGTCCCAAATGCCCATAGACGGTGCCAAGGGTCAACCCACGCTCCTTGGCAATGTCCGCTGGCGTTTGCCCCTGCTTAAACATCTCATAAGTCAACCTGTATGTTTCACCTTTCTTGCGCTTGCTTTTACGCTCCGCTTCCCCGTTCTGGCCATTATCGTCAGTAGTCCCAAATGGCGTGCCGGAATTTTTGCGCCGGCGGCGAGGGCGCGACGAGCGGGCGCCAGGACTTACCACGTCCATGGCGTCGAGCATGGCCTCTTGCTTGGCCATCATATAGCGAGGCACGTCAAAGGTCTCCTCTTCCATCTTTCGCAGCACTTTGTTCTTGGCCAAATAGCTCATCCACAGCTCCTTGAATCGCTCTTCCATCAATGCGTTACCCTTGGCGTTTTGGCTCTCAGCCCGCTTGGTTTTCTCAATAGTATCGCTCAACTGCGCCTCGATGGCATCAAGAAAATAACCGGCCCCACGCTTCACCCGCTCCAAAAAATCGTTTTCACGCAACTCATCAACCTTCATGGCGCGCATCTTGCTCTGCCACTTGTAGGCCACATCCATCACGCTCGTCTTGATGTTTCGCACCACATCGCCATGCAGCGTGGTCAGAGACTGGCAACCTTTAAAATACTCCAGCAATGTGCGGTACACCAACTGCTCCGCCTGATACAGTTCTCCAAAATCAAAAAGATCCAACAGTTGAAACCTGAAATACTCATCTTTCAGGTCAGACAGTGACTCAACGCTCCGCTCGGCAGCCTCTCGCTGGTGCACTATATAGTCAGATACCCTATGGTCATTGATAATACAGCTCTCGTGAATGGGCGACGCCAGCACCAAACCCTCAAGGCTCTTGCAGCGACTCAGCGCCACATACACCTGCCCTGACGCGAACGATCTTCCCGCATCGATGATGGCACGCTCAAACGTCAACCCTTGGCTTTTGTGTATGGTGATGGCCCATGCCAACCGCAATGGATATTGCCTGAACACCCCCTGCACCTGAGTCTCTATCACCTTGGTTTTCTCATTGATCACGTATTTCGCGTTTTCCCACTCCTGCGGTTCCACCTCGATGGGATTTGGGTCGCCGGTACATCGCACAACTATTTTTCCACCGTCCATGCCCACCACATGCCCTATGCGGCCGTTGTAATAGCGGCGAGCGCCCGACGCGTCGTTCTTGACAAACATAACCTGCGCCCCCGGTTTGAGTTCCAACCTCACATCGGCAGGATAGCTGTACTCCGGGAAGTTGCCCTCTATCTTCGCCGTATACACATGGCTCTCGCCTTTGAGTTTGGCCAACTTGTTCTCATTGTAGCTATCAGCCATGCGATTGTGCGTGGTCAGGCGTATGTACCCATCCTCGGCCATGGGCGCAAAGGTGGGTTGATAGCGAGACCTGAGCATTTCCATGTCGCTGGCGGTGAGCTTACCATCGCGCACATGGTTCAAAAGGTCAACAAAGGCCTTGTCTCGCTGCCTGAAAACTTGTGTCAACTGTATAGTCACGTAGCTGATTTGAGACAATGCCTTACTTCCGAAAAAATAGGGCGTGTCATAGTGTCCACGCAGTATTTCTTCGTCTTGTGGTGTCACCACAGGGGTGAGCTGTTGCAAATCGCCTATCATCAACAATTGCACCCCACCAAAAGGCCTCGAATGATCGCGGTAACGTCGCAGCACAGTGTCAATAGCATCGAGCAGGTCACTTCTCACCATTGATATCTCATCTATCACCACCATGTCCAACGTGCGGATTATTCTACGTTTCTCTTTGCCGAAATCATAGCGGTCCTTGATGGAGGTACCGGGAACGTAGGGCGACAAGGGCAGCTGGAAAAACGAATGGATGGTCATACCGCCAGCGTTGATGGCAGCTACGCCCGTGGGCGCCACCACTATCATACGTTTGGCCGAGTGCTCTCTCACCGCCTTCAGAAAGGTGGTCTTGCCCGTGCCAGCCTTGCCCGTGAGAAAAATGCTGATACCCGTATGTTCCACAAATTCCCATGCCGTTGCCAGTTCATTGTTTTGTTCCATCGTTCATGTATGGTTATATTCACACTATCATATCGTACGCATCCAAGCGTCGCGCCACCACGGCTATCTCTCGCCACCGTGGACGACAGCACCACTACGTCATCATTTGACAAAGTGTCAAACGCATCGCATGGCACAAAGTAGTAGCGTTATCCAAAGTTACGCCATTTTTTACGAACCACCATCATTTTTTCAAAGTTTTCTCGTCTCCGCTCTAACAAGTCCCTACCTCCACGCCATGGCAAGAGGATCGTATCTGAAATGTCAAATAAACATCACAAAAAAAGGATACTCATCTTGCCACCTTATAGCGTGCCAAAAAACGTATCAACAGCCCATTGACATACGGCCGGGTAGGATTCATGGCGCGCCTGTCATCCCATTGGTACTTATTGGCAGCATGACAAAGGCCTAATCGCCATCCGAAAAGACGTTAATGGCAGTGTGAATAATGCCTCATCGCATCACGATTAGGTACTAAACACGAAGCCACTGTCTAACATTTGGGGGTAAAAAGCGTCAGAAATTTTATAGCCTACTGAAGCACAAGTATTTACAAAACAGTCCTCAGAATTGCGTATTTGTGGTCGAACGGCTTCCCTTTTGCAAATACGCGAGCCACAAGAGACCTTTTGTCAACTATTTTCAAACTATTCATGCCATGTCAACATATATCGCCTTGCCATATCATTTTGCTCCAAATATCCGCCCACCACGCTAACCCACGGTATCTTCAAGCCATTGAGCAAGTGAGCGACATGCCACGGTATGGCGCCGACACACCAGCCATCGAGTGTCGAAACGGCTGACACCCACGCCTAAAAAACAACGGAGAGTGTTGCCACCTATCGCAAAAAACACTATTTTTGCAACATGGAAGCTGCAGAAAGCATGAACCTACATTCTCTCACACGCATCGCGCTGATGTTCATAGCGGGCATCGTCGTGGGCGACGCATGGGGGCAACACTTGGCATGGTGGGCGCTCTTAATGGGTGGCGGCGTGCTGATAGCGGTGGCATCGGCGTTAGGACACAAGCACAACGGTTGGCAGGGGGCGTGCATCATGGCATGCTCGCTATTGGTAGGAGCGGCACTCTCCATGCGACAAAAGTTCGTCACCACTCCGATAGAGACCGCATGCGAGGTGAGCTACTCGGCCATCGTGACCTCAGAGCCACAAGAAAAGGGTAAGACCATACGCTGCGACATAGCCATCTTGAAGATAAACGGGCTGTCACAACGTCGTGCCATCAAGGTGAGAGCCACCTTGCTAAAAGACGCCGCCACCCGCCGCTGGCAGCATCTGCATGTGGGCGATGGCATCGAGGCTATGTCCACACTGGAGGCGCCCAAGGGATTTTTTAAGCCCACAAACTTTGATTACCCTCGATGGCTACGAGCGCATGGTTACCGAGCGCAAACATTCGTGCACTGGCTATATTGGCGCAAAGCGGCTGTCTCCACCACCACGCTATCTCGATGGGAACGCGTCACATTGCGCGCGCGGAAATTCAGGCAGGCATTGCTTGAGTGTTTGCAACAGCTTGGTATTGATCACGAACAGCTTGCCGTGGTAGCGGCAATGACCTTGGGAGACAAGAGCCACATTGGAAACGCGCTCAAAAATAACTATTCGGTCACGGGAGCCTCGCACGTGTTGGCCCTCTCGGGCCTTCATCTCGGCATCATCTATGCGCTGTTCACATTGCTGATAGGACGCTTTTGGCGGTGGCGATGGGTGGCACAGGGATTGACACTCGCCACGGTGTGGGCCTTTGTTGTGATGGTGGGCATGCCCATCAGCGCCATGCGGTCGGCCACCATGCTCACGGTGTATGCCGTTTGCCTGTTGTTGGGTCGACAAAGGGCATCCGTCAACACGTTGGCCTTCGCCGCATTGACGCTGCTTGTGGCCAACCCACTGGCTCTTTGGGACGTGGGATTTCAAATGTCGTTCATGGCAGTGCTGTCCATCATAGTATATTACCAACCCATACTCAGCTTGATCAAGCCACGATGGAAAATGGCCCGGTGGGTGTGGAGTCTGTGCGCATTGTCCGTAGCCGCCCAGATTGGCACCGCACCTTTGGTAGCCTATTATTTTGGGCGGTTCTCATGCTATTTCTTGCTCACCAATATCATTGCCATCCCAGCCGTCACTATCATTCTATATATGGGCATACTGATGGCGATGGCCACGCCCGCTCCCATCATCCAACACTTCTTGGGTACGGCGCTGGCGCACGTGGCCGCCACGCTCAATGGCATATTGGGACACATGGCCCAGTGGCCGGGAGCGAGTATAGAGCATATCCGGATGGGTACGGCACAACTGTGGCTTGTCTATGTGGTGATCATATCTATAACGGCATCCATCGCATACGCCATTCGCATGCGAAGGCAGAGGCTACTTGAAAATTTGGCCGTTCATCAATAATCATGGATAACAGGCGCGGGGACATTGGCATTGGCAAGGATCGGGGACGCAAAACATAAAAAAACGCCGCACATCGTGCGGCGTCTCTTGATGATAAGGAGCGGCTATTGCTCGGGGAAATGCTCGTAAAGCCTCAGGCCATACTCACCAGCTAAGATATAGGCATACTCCATGACACTGGCTAAAGTGTGCTGATAGTGAACGGATCCCTTGTTGTCGATGAAGAAAAGCAAGCTCAATGGCAAGCCACTCGGTGTAGCTTCGTCTTGGCTCACCAACACGAGTGCGTTCGAGTTTACTTCCGACCGCCCAGCAATATATTTTTCCAAAGCCTCGCGATAGCGCGACATGTTGGTCTCCTCGCGCTTTTCATCCACAAACCTGATGCTGCGCACGTCAAAAAAGACCTTGCGATTGACACGGCGCATGCCACTGGCCTCCATGCCTTTCCAGTTTTGAAACGAACCAGACACAAGTGTCATGGGAGACACCGTGACGATGGTGTTGTCAAAATTGCGCACCTTTACGGTGGTGAGATTCATCTCGATGACCGTGCCATCGGCAGTGGTTGAGGGAACCGTTATCCAATCGCCCACGTGCAACATGTCCGCGGAGGTGAGACGTATACCAGCCACCAACCCCTCGATGGTATCTTTGAACACCAACATCAACACGGCCGACATGGCACCAAGACCTGCGAAGAGCGTGACAGGATTGCGGTTGATAATGATAGACACCACGATGATGATAGCCACAAAAATGACGACAACCTGCAATAGTCCGCAGAAAGACGCGACATATTGGTGCAAATTGGCATGATGCCCACTCTCTATGAGCTTGAGGTTGTTGATGAAAACGACGAACAACCGAACCGTGGCAATAGTGATATAGACAGCCGTAAGCCTATTGAACAATTCCTGAAGCAAGGGGAATTGGAAAAAGACGACAGGCAAAAGTTGCCACACAACGATAGCAGGTACGATGCCGCAGGCAGCCAAAAGTACCGGTCTGCCCAAAAGAATGTCATCCCAATCGTTGGCCGTGCGACGTGTGAGACGAGCAACCAAAGGCAACACGATGCCTCGACAAAGGCGGTAAACGCCCCACGCCAAAGCTACGACAATGGTTATTAGGATGCCGTGACGCACCCACATTACAGCGTTGCCAGTGAGGCCACACTGCTTGATGAGATATTCTACAAGTACGATGATTTGTTCCATAAACGGTTTGTTATACGCTATTTGAATTCTATGAAATTGCCTTGTCTGTTTTTGAGCTTATTTTTTTGGACAAAGTGTAAGTAAGAGAAGAAACGCAGTGGACTACACGAGCGAGCGTACTTACGCATTGAACCAAACAGAAACCAAATGATGACAGGACGTAACCCACATGAAAGAGATATATAGTTGCGGTGGAAATTTATAAAAACCACCTATAATGCAAATATTGATTAGGGGCTGCACAGTATGGAGCAGACCTTGTCTTGAAATGCTCGCCCATTCTTGACGTGCATCACTCCCTGGTTGATGATGGCGAAACAGATGCGGTGCCCATTAGCCGCGGTGAGATAACCACACAGCGAACTTACTCCGGTGAGTGTGCCGGTCTTGGCGTGAACGTTGCCACGCGTGAACTGTGACTGCATGCGCCGCTTGAGCGTGCCATCCACGCCAGCGATGGGCAGGGCTGGCAAGAGATGGTTGAAGATATTCTCATTTTTATAGGCATGGCGCAAAAGCCGCACCTCAAGCTCAGCGCTGATATAATTATAAAGTGACAATCCAGACCCGTCAGCAAAGCGATAGCGCGAACCATCGTAACCTAACTTATTGACAAGTTGCTTGATCATATCCCTGGCTCCTTGGGCCGTGGCGGGCCTATTGCCCGTGGCGGCAGCCAACTGATAAAACATGGCCTCAGCGTAGAGGTTGTCACTCTGTTTCAACATACGCATCAATATCTGATCTATAGTGTGGAAACGACTCACGATACAGTTGGCGGTCTGTGGTTTTTGACGCTCACCAATCGCACCCGTGAGATATATCCCGGCCTTGCGCAGCTCTGTATAAAACCGCTGCATGAACTCATCTTTTCGCGAGATAAGCAGGGGTGAGAGCACAGGGTTGTCATCATCCCAGCACCACCCCTCGCCCAAGGTGTCTGAATTTTTCATCGACTTGTCCGAATAGATATTGCCACGAATGGTGTCTACGCCCATTTTTCGCAATGCCTCAACAAACGATCGCATGTCGTCAGAATTAAAACGGGGGTCAAAGCCGCCCACGCAATACACGTCGCCAGAGAGTGTGCAGCTGTCCACCTTGCCCGTATAGCACAACTCTGTCTTAAACTGATAGTTCTCTCCAAACTTGTCAAGGGTGGCAATGGCTGTGACAACTTTCATCGTGGAAGCAGGGCGCATGAGCTGCCGCTCATTGAAACGGTAGATGGCCGAATCAGCATCCAAATCCCAAATCATTAGTCCAAGTTGGGAAGTTTGGAACATATCATGCCGCAACAATTGGTCTATTTTAGACTGAACGCTCTTGGGCCACGGCAGCGTGTCATTGCGCATGACAATGGTATCGGTCCAAACCAAACTACTTTGGATAGTGTCGCTATCAGCCGACAACTCGTCCTCATAGACCTGTGCCCGTGTGGACACCGCGTAGAGAAGGAGGGAAAAACCGCAAAAAAATATTTTTAGATTACGAATGGAAAACATATCACAACTGAATATTAATCTTCGCACATCTCTGGTTTGCGCTCATCAGCATGAGCTTTTGCAAGTGCCGCTATGCGCTCGCGCAGACATTTCACGAAAGACGCTTCTTGATCAGGTTGGACTGTGGCATAGCGATTGTCGCCGTATTCAAGGATGAGGAAACGGCTCAAGCCAAAATTGGCAACCTGTGGACGACACGAACGAATTTGCGACAAAGGCAAAATCTTGGACCCTCCAAACCTACCACGATAAATAGTTAACTCTTCATCACTGAAAATATATTCTGAGTGGAGCGACCGTTCCATGAGAAACACCGCCAAGATCACTAATAACAAGCCTATGAGGAAAGCCTTGACCCAAAACAAATAAAAGGCAAGGAACACGAAAAACAGAACTCCACATTTGGCGCCTATCGTAAATTTATGGTGAAAAGTACGACTCATAACATACAAACAAGCGTGCGAGCGCCTGCTGAAAGATGATTGATAGGTGCAAAATTACAAAGATTATCGCGAATAATGGGTTAACGGGCATGTATTCTTGCTAATTTTGACACCAAATAACACTTATTGACATGCTAAACACCTGTCACAAAATGGCTCAGCGTGTGAGTGAGAATTTCAGGCTCAAGCCAAAGTCTTGGGTGGTGGTGGGATAGCTGTTGCTACTAAGAAGGGGTGCGTTAGACTGTCTGTCAAGATAAAAACTGACGGACATGAGCTTAGAAAGGGTATAGTCGGCCATGAACGACAGCTTGAAAGCTGTGTTGCCACTGCTGGCCGACGAGGTCATGGAGGCAATGTCGCGGGTGATGGAAGCCTGTTTGCGATAGGATATGTCAAGGCGGATATTAAGCCCATGATTTATACCGTCGCGTGTGGTGGGTCGCGCGGATGGATCGATCACGGCTGCACCTCGGTTGCGTTTGTCGCTCTTGGCAAGTCTCGAGGCACGCCCGCCAAACAGGTTCAGGTCGTTAATACGATAGCTAAGCCCCACCACCCAGTCTCTGCTCAGGGCCTCATTGAGTTGCACGCTGGTCATGGACAGTGTGAGAATGCGTGTTTGGCGATACTCTATTTTGGCAGTAAGATCGTTTTGAAAGGTCATGTCCACGCCCAAAAGTGGCGAGAAAGACTCGTTGATGCTCACGGTGGAGACATTGTACATGGAACTGGGCAGGGCTTGACCGTTAGTGGCATCGATAATGAACCCCATGTCGGGTCCCATAAGTCGCATAAAGGTGGAGTAACTCTGGTAGCTGCCTACGGCATAAACGCTTTTGTAACTGTGGTTCAAATTGACACTCTTGAACACGTCTCTGAACCAAGGCAACTTGCTCATGCCACTGTAACGCAGTGTCCAGTTGGGGAGCAATCGGGTAAGAGCGGGAAAGATGCTGAGGTTGTTGCCACCTATGGAGGTATACGAAGCCAAGAAGGCGGGCACCATCACGTCTGCGCCATAAAGGTTCGTCGCACCATTGGCAGGGTCGAACGCTCGGCCAGCGAGTGGCGTTCCAGCCGGGTATCGGGTGCCCGCATACCTTGCCTCGACGCGCCTTCGGTAGCCCTCCAAGGCATTGCAAAATCGCTCAAACGTGGCACTCCGGAAGCCATTGTTGGCGTCTCCAATACCCTCGAAAGCCGATTTCACAGCCAAAGTGGTCATGGTGAAAGTGCCGGTTTGTGTGGTGGGATTGCCATCGTACATGTATTGAACGCTCTTTGCGACTGTCCTCATCCTGCTTGCGGTAAGGTCTATCTTCAAATTTCGGATGGGCTCGATGGTCGTTCTAAACTGAAAGTCCTCGGTAAAGTTGGTTGTGGCTGGCGTCGCGACACTGTCATTCACCAATAACCAACCGTTGGCTCGCGCTCGTTCGATATAGTTGTCACCTGTCAAGCCGAACGCAAAATCGAGGCCTGGAGACAGACCTTGCGCTGCCGTTCGATTGGTTTGGCCAAACGCATCGCCAATATTCGGCATGAAACCGGGTAGCGCCATAGAGTACTGATTGCGGTAAGAGACGCTGACATTGCGTATCATCATGGCCACCCGCGCGGCCGACTGAGCTATCTTGTACCACTCGACGTTATCGAGATCAGGTTTTTTGCGAACCGTTATTTTAACCTTAAGTGCCGAATCTACCTTGTTATTGATGCGTATTCTGTTATCGTCAAGTTTTTTAAAACTTATTTTAATCCGTTTGCCATCGGCTGTTTTGGCCGTCACAAAGAGCCGCTTCGATTTGCGCCCATGGTTCACTTCGATGGTGGAATCGGGCAACAAGGTAATCTCTTTCTCGAACGCATTTTTGTTCAATGGCAACGTTCCCTGCCGTGTCGTGGCCTGCTTGTGGCTCTCACGCAACAGACGAACAGCCTCGTCGGGGTCTTTTCCATCAGCGATGGCCTGCTTGCGGGCCTTGGCCTCGGCTTCGCGTTGTTTAAGTTTTTCGGCCTTGGCAGCCTGCCGAGCCTGTTGTCTCTTGTCCTTGTCAGTCTCCGAAGGTTGTCTGTTAAACCGTTCGTTGGCTTTCTTCAAAAAGGCGCTGTGATTGTAAAGACGCACTAAATCGAATCTGCCATTGACGTTGAACTGTCGATTATTGTGTATGGTGTTTCCCAAAGAGGCACCATTTTCTTGTTCGGCTCCGCGCAACCAGTTGTACGTGGCGTTGTACGTGGCATCGCCACTGACCCAATCAAATATGGGCAATAGGTTCAAAGGCAATTGATAAGACAACGCGAAGTTTTGTTGATAGTCCAGTGGACGGCCGAATTTCCGGATACTATTCCACACCGAATCTTTCCAAGCCTCGTAGTGGTCGGGGTACAAATCCTTGTTGACGGGGGCGTATGGCTCCTCCACTTCAGCGTGCGTGGCGCTTTGGAAGTTCATGTGAATGTTTCGCGTTAAATCCCAGCGCAGGCGAAACTCGCGATTCCAGAGAAACTGTTGGGCAAACACAACGGGCAGCGTGGCATTCCCCATGGCCTCCATGTCGCGTTTTTGCAATTCGTAGTAAGAACGTGTCAGCTCTGTGTTAAAGTCAACGTTTTGTGGCAACCAGTTTAGTCCGAAACGTTTAGGGAAGTCTAACCATTTGTTCTTGCCTTTGGTTTTCTTGAACGGTTCCCATGCTTTATAAACCGGAGTCCAGTTGTAATTCATGCCGCCTCGCCAGTTGTCCTCGTTCTCGTAGACCGTTGTTTCGCCTTGAATATGATTGTGGCTGTGGCTGTAAAAGAAAGTAAAGTTCGCGGGGTCGTATGGCATGGGATGGCGTTTGTTCTGTATTCCCACCTTTATGTTGGACAAGGAGAAATTGGTGCTGATACTTTTGGTCACGGCAATGCTTTCTATGGAGTCGCGCTCAAACTTTGAAGCGGCGCCCTCAAGGGCGTCATTCAATTTCATATCCGTATCAAGTGGGTTGTATTTGGGCTTTTTGACCTGCTTGGTAACACTATAATACAAGGGTGCGGTGACATTCGCTTTTTCCGGGAAAAACTTTCCAAGCTCTATGTTTGCCATCATCGACACATTGCTTTGGTCATCTCGAGAGCGTGCGTTGACACCCTCTTCGAGTCCTCCAAAGCCCTCCGACACATAGCTTCCCTGCACGTTCATGTTGCCCAAGTCGGACAATTGCACGCTCAAATTGCTGTTGGCGGCCCATCCTCCCGAATTGTTATATTCTTTCAATCGCAGCTCGTTAACCCATATTTCGCCACTTTTAGGATTGGCCGAAAGGTTTCTCACGCCGATAATCATGGTCTTGACCTCGCCTAAAGTGGGGTTTCCCATCACCGTAATCTTGTTCTTGGGATGTTCTGGATCGTACGCGGAATAGGGGCGATTAAACGACGCGAGCCCCATGCCTTTTTGTTTGTTGCGTTCCTTTTTCACCTTGGTTAGTCTTGACAACGGCACGTCAAGCATGTTCTCCTCGGGCCAGACGGCTATACAATCAGCCCTGGACCTTCGGTTATAGGTGCCGGGAGGCGTGAGCTTCAATGGTATTTCGTACTCATAAAAATTGCTCTTATAGTCGGAGCCAAGCCGTATGAACACCGCCAATTGGTCGTCTTTAAGATTGGTCACATTCTCTTCGTCGGCATTTGCGTGCACGAACATTTGCATGCGCTTATACTGTCGCATGTCGACAGTGGTCTTTTTGTACACGGCCTTCGCCTCACCATTCGCAAGGTTCGACACGTTTATGGACAGGGCTTGCTCGTTGGCCTCGACCAATTGGGGCTGCGTGGGATCTTGTTCGCGCGTAATGCCCGGCGGCAACACGTAGTTCACGGGAGTCTTGTCGTTGTTTTCCTCAACGCTTACCGATGCCGTTGTCATGCTACCCGAGCCAGGCACGTTGTCCAAATTCTGCTCATACACGCGCCAAGTGCCCCTCACAAGATCCATGCTTCCAAAGCGAAGGATGACAGGATGCTCAAAATTGGTGAGAAACATGCGCATAAATCGTATGCTGCTAAAATCGGAAATGGCGCCATTCTTGCTTTCAAACTCGCTCACTGGGATACGAAATTGATACCATGTGAGCTTGGGCGACTTGCCGTTTCGAGCCGCTCGCATGGTCTCTCGCTTGTCCACTATGAAGTTTTTACCAACCACAAGGTCTTCCGGTCTGATAGAGACGTGGTACTGATAATACTTCTCATACTCGTTGAGCGTGTAGTCTTGGTTGATATCCTCGACGTCTGGCGTGGCCTTATAAGATGTATCGTAACCCTCCGTTCGGCTGTCGTTGTCGGGCGAATTGCCCTGCGGATTGTTGATATACTTATACCGACGGTGTATCGACGCCTCCATACGGTCAAGGTCTGCGCCCCTGAAATAATGATAATCATCATGCGCAGGATCGGCCCATATCGAGTCCCTCACCGCGGCATTCACCTTTCCTTGTATCTGCTTGAGAAAGTCTTGGTAAGATTTAAATCGCTGTTCCTCGGTGTCGTTCATGCCATTGTATCCCACGTCTTGCAGAGCTCTGCTGCCTTTGGATGTAGCGAAGGCGTAAGTGACAGTGCTTTGCATGGGTATCTTTCCCCACTGCGTGTACACGAAATTGGCCGAACCGTCTACTGGCATGCCACTTTCATAAAATTTCTTTCCGTCTTGCAGCACGTCCTCCGATACTTCGCCGAGGTTTATATAAAAGTCGCCACCATACTCCGACGCGTTTGGCAAGCTGTTGGATTTGATAAAAGGGTCGAGCATCCAAAACTCGATATACTCTATGTTGGCGGCCTCAAAGTCGTTAGTGTCGAGTTTGCGCATCATGCCGCCCCAGTGTCGGCGTGGGTTGTTAAGCGCGCCCGTGGGCGAGAGATCGGGGTTGAAGTTGTAGGGTCCACGCTCGTTGGGATAATAAGCCAAGTTCAAAATGGGCAACGTAGAGGTCGCGCCGTTGTAGCTACTTTGGTTGCGTTGTGGATAAAGGTCGCGTACATATATCTCCCGCACGTATGGATCGCTCAACTGGTCTATGTCACTCTTGATATGAGCGGGCGTAAGGCTGCTGCTGCGCCGCGTGAAAAGTGGGTCTATGGTGTACCAAGCCAATTGTGACCGGTTAAAGCCGCTTGTCAACCCCGTATGATCTTTGCTTTCGACGAACATTGATGGCACGCTTGACAATATCCAGTTGGTCGGGGTGGAGACATCTATCTTGTCGGTGGCGTTTTCAAAGTCGTCAAGATACGAGGCCCTGTCTTGCACTCCGTGGTTCTGCCCTGCAATGAGCTGGGCAAACTCCCCGGAGAACGAGATGGACGAGGGTTGGGTCAGTCTTAGGAACGGAATGAGGTCAAGCACGTTGGTGAGCCACTGGCTTTCTTTCTTCCAATTAACGTTCAAGCCCCATAGAGTGTTGTTGAGCGGCTCCATTCCCATCGACACTTTGGTTGTGAGGGGCTGCTCCGAGAGATGTTGCAGCGTGCCCGACAGTTGAAAACTCTTGGAGAAATCGTATTCCCAGTTCATGCCAAGCATGGTTTTACGCTCTTGCATGTATTCAGACTGGCTCTCTAACGACACGTTCACGGCCGTGCCAGCGTCTATGATACTTTGGTTGAGGATGGTCACCTCACCTGCGCTATAGTCTACCGAATAGTCCGCGCCCTCGGTCAATCGCACACCACCCGCTGTCACCACCACCGATCCTTGCGGCACGTTAAAGGCGCCGAGAGATATGACGTTGGCCGATGTGCCACGATATTGACCTTGCAACAAGAACTTATCTTTCTCTGCTATCTGCTTGGCTACTGTCTTGGTCGAATCGTAAAGCTCGGTGAAAGCGTACCTCTCTGCCTTGGCGGCATCCACGCCTTTGGACCGCAAATAATTGTACAGGTATGAGCCAAATGGTTCTGAAGCAGGGAAAAACACCCGTCCATCACTCACCGTGTAGCCCTCCACGAAGTCGAAGTAGCCATTGGAGTGCGCCTTGTTGTTATTGTCAAGGCGGTCGGCGCCAAGCACCTTGATTAGCGGTTCGCTCTTCACCAATGGCTCAGGTATATAAGAGAGGTATACGCCCGCGGTGTCGCTCTGGAACTTTACGTCCAAGCGGAACTGGTCTTTTTCTACGTTTGAGGCCAGGTAATACACATTTTTCATCATCAAGCGCCAGTTGCCTTGCGACGGATTGTTGCTTGTGTTTTTCAGCGACTTGACAAAAAGGGCCTGCGTCACGTCGCTCACGTCGCTCGCAAACTCGCCCACTTGGTAAGTGCGTCCACCGTAAGTATACTCAAAAGCCACTGCCAACACTTGGTCTGTTTGTAGCGCTCCGCGCAGAGACACGTAGCCAAGGGCTTGGTTCAAGGTGTATTCCGATGAGGTTAACAGGCGCGCGCTTTGCAACTTTTCATAGTCCACTCCACCCACCAAGCCAGCGCCATTGAGCACTATCGATGTTTGGTCTATGTTTCGAGCGGCGTTGAGCGAGCCTGCCAAGGCTGCGTATTCACTATTGGCACCATTAGACGGCACACTCACGCCGCTCGAGACCCATTTGGTATTGCTGATATTGTCGCTCTCTCCAAGGTCTGTTAGAGCCACGATGTTACGGGTGTTGGTGGTGATACCATTCTTGTTAGTAACCCATATTTCCACCCTGTTGACGCTCACGCCAGTGGTGAGATTGGGCAATGTACGCATGCCCTCATCATAATGCTTGCGAAAATATTGTGAAAGAAAGAAGTGGCGGTTCTCTTCGTAGTCGGCAGCTCCCATCTCAAACGCCGTGAGTTGTTTGCCACCCCGTGTGGACACGCTCTTGGATGAGCTTTTCTTCTGCGACGCCACCAATTGCAATTTGAGTTTGCCAAACTGCAAGTCAGTGCGTAGACCAAACAGACTGCTGGCACCTTGAATGAGAGAAGAGTTGGACGGGAACGACACATTTCCACCCTCCACAAGCTTGATGATCTCGTCTTCCTTGCCGTCATACTTCAACTTCATATTCTGGGCGTCAAAGTCGAATGTGGCATCGGTGTTATAGTTGAGGTTCATGTTCACCTTGTCGCCCACGCGCCCATTGACGTTCAGGTTTATTTTCTCGTCAAAATCCATTGACAATCGCTTGCGGTTTCTTATCGGCAGCGATGGGTTTTGTATACTTTTATAGGTGCCCCCAAATTTTAGCTCGGCCGTTCCCTGCGTTCTGATACGCACCCCACCCGGCCCAAAAATTTTCTCGGCCGGTCCAAGGTCGAAGTGCATATCGGCAAAATCGAATTTCTCTTTGCCCTTGGCTTTGTATATCTCGTCGTTCTTGCTGCGGTAGTAAGCGTACCTACTGTGCTTCTCGCTCCATTTCATATACTCGGCCGGTGTCATCATGATGGGGGCCGCGAGATATGTGGAACCAATCTTGGTGCCAATGATATAGCGGTCGATAGAGTCGTTGTAGGTCACCTCATACCTCAAGCTCGCAGGGCGTTGCAAGTCCATGGCACTTTGGTCCAAGTCGTCGTAGGTGATGGGTGTGATACGTTGTATTTTCCAACGTGGGTTGAGCAGTGAGTCGGGAATACTGTCTTCATCGGTCAATAGCGGTTGCCCCATCACGCCGTGGCGTTCAGGTGTGCTGTCGTTGGCGTTTGCGTTACTTTTCGTGGCGTTGGCACCCGTTTGGGCGTGCACACGTTTCTTGCGGTTGGGGTCTACCTGAAAAAGAGGAGACACCACCGCATAGGCAGCCATTGTCACGGCCAGCAACGCCATAACCACGAAATAGTGTTTCCTTAATTTCATGTCAAAACCATTCTTCTTTTGCCATTATCCGTGCCACAATCCATGACGAGTGCCAGCCGTCAAGGGCGCATGGCGTTTTTCCGTCATATTGATATGGCTACCGGCCATTCAACGCAGGCCATGCTTTACACATCATTTCACGCGTTTGAGGGTCTCTTTCACTACCGTCTCTACAGTCCAGTCAGGGTGCTCTTTGATAATTTCTGTCACCACTTTGGCCGTTGGAGCCGGAGAAAAACCAAGCATGGTCATGGCCGAAACGGCCTCTTCGTACACTGGCGTGTTGATGGCCGACGAGGCCGACGTGCCTTTGCCCACATGCAGCTCGTCGGCAATACCCGTGCTCATTATCTTGTCACGCAGGTCCACGATGACCCGCTGAGCCGTCTTCAGGCCTATGCCTTTGACGGTCTTGATGAGTTTTTCGTCACCATTTGCAATGGCATTGCACAACTCTTGTGGCGAGAGCGAGGACAGCATGGTGCGCGCGGTATTGGCTCCCACGCCCGATACGGTGATGAGCAGGCGATAAAGCTCACGCTCGCGCTTGGTCGCAAACCCATAAAGAGTGTAGTTGTCATCGCGGCCACCCGTCTGTATGGCCTCGTGCACATAAAGTTTTGCCACCTTTTTTCCTTGTATATCACTATAAGTGTTGAGCGATATGCTCAGCGCGTAACCCACGCCAGCGGTTTCGACGACGGCCAACGCTGGCGTAAGTTCGGTCAATTCACCTTTTATATATTCTATCATACTATTGTTCTTTTTAAGTAATAACGCCCTAAACGCTCGCATATTGCGCACGCGAAAAAAAAGCATTGCCGTCTCATAGATATGTCACACCCATCCAAACGCGACACCAACAAATGACAAATACATCCTTGGGGTAAAGAAATACGCATTTGCCATATTGTCTCAAAAATTATTTATCAAGTATCTTTTTGCTATCTTTTACACTTTTTTCAAGATTTAAATAGGCCTTGATTACGATTTTATCGTGAGAAAAATGTAATTTTGCGGACATGAATTGATATCAACAATCAAATAGTTAGAGCTTATGAAAAAGATTAGAGCAGCTGTTGTCGGTTATGGCAACATAGGTCGCTACGCCGTGGAGGCGTTGGAGGCGGCCTCAGATTTTGAAATTGCGGGCATCGTGCGCCGTCAGGGTGACAAAGACAAACCATTGGCGCTGACCCCTTACGAGGTGGTGGACAACATTGCCAAACTCAAGGACATTGACGTGGCCATACTCGCCACGCCCACCCGTTCGTGCCCTGAATACGCAGAAAAAATAGTGGCCATGGGTATCAACACAGTGGATAGCTTTGATATACACACCTCCATCTTAGACTATCGCACAAGCCAGATGGAGCATTGCAAACGCGCCGGTCGTGTCAGTGTCATTTCGGCCGGATGGGACCCTGGGTCAGACTCTATCGTGCGCGTGCTCATGCAGAGCCTCGCTCCCAAGGGCTTAACCTACACCAACTTTGGCCCGGGCATGTCAATGGGCCATAGTGTGTGCGTGCGCGGCAAGCAAGGCGTGAAAGACGCGCTCTCTGTCACCATTCCATTGGGCGAGGGCATACATCGCCGTATGGTCTACGTGGAATTGGAAGACGGCGCAAAATTGGAAGACGTGACGGCCGAAATCAAGGCAGACCCTTACTTCGCGCACGACGAGACCCATGTGTTCGCGGTGGCCTCGGTAAAGGACGTGCAAGACATGGGGCATGGCGTGAACCTTGTGCGCAAGGGTGTCAGTGGGCAAACGCCCAACCAGCGCATGGAGTTCAACATGAGCATCAACAACCCGGCGCTCACGGCACAGGTGTTGGTTAACGTGGCGAGAGCCTCGATGCGCCTGCAACCGGGCTGCTATACCATGCCCGAAATTCCGGTGATAGACATGTTACCTGGCAGTCGCGAGGAAATCGTCGGAACATTGGTGTAATGTCTTTATCTTCCCAACATAAGAGGCTGGCATCCACGATGGCCAGCCTTTTTTTTATCCTCGCCCATCACACAAACATGCGTCCCTTGCCCTGCGTGTAAATAAATAATCACAAAAACAGCACCTCCAGAACTTATCCTTTTAGCGAAAAAATAGTGGCCATATTCGCATTGCGGCAGCATAACAGAAACAAATGAGTGACATTTACACTTGTGCAAGCTGACTATCTTTCGCGATTATTACTTATTCAGACTGCCATTAGCACCTAATTGAGACGCCAATAGGCCGTTATCAAACCACCATTAAGGTCTAATCGCCATCCAATTGGATATTAAAGGCAGCCCTTTCATGGGGCTTAGTTTAAAGAAAAAGAACGCATATACACGCAAAAGACTGGTCCACAATCAGTTATAAAAACACGCTTGTTTTGAGCGTATTTACAACCATTGGCTTCTAATTTTCAAATACACGAAATACAACAGATGTTTTGTCAAAAGTTTTCAGATGTATTATTTTGAAAAGAAAGTATTGTAAACAAGTGGTTGCCATTTACTATCATCATATTCATGCTCATTTTTATAGATAGTCTATCGAAAAAAACACATAAGGGCAAAACCTACGTTTCATTTTTGACACCCATTTAAGGCATGCTGTAACAGATAACACAGATTGTGCCACCAATCCTACTTTCACTTCTTGAAAAATAAAAGACAAGCGCCAAACTATCATTTGGCATGGCGTAGCGTGATAATATTGATTTCTGGCCAAGCGCCAAACCGAAACGGCACAGTGCCACCTATGCCCAATGACACATGAAGCATGACACCTTTCTCGGTGTATTTTCCACCCCACTCGTTATACGCCCATTTGGCCGGAGAGAACCTGCCCAAGCGCATTTGAGCGGCATGGGTGTGCCCCGAAAGAGTGAGGGCGATGTCGGTTTGGCCAAGAACGCCACGACGCCAATGGCTCGGGTCGTGGGTGAGCAGAATTTTGAACATGCCACGAGGCAAACCGCGCATGGCTGCTTGAAGGTCACCATAGTCTTGAAACGGTGGCCTACTGATGTTCTCCACACCTATGACAGCTATCTGATCGCCACTATCATTGCTGACAAACGCATGCTCGTTGAGCAACAATCGCCACCCCATCTTGCGCTCCATGTATTTCAACACAGTTTGATTACGCTCAACGTCGCGCCCATTTTTGTTCTCGCCATATTCGCAATAATCGTGATTGCCCATGATGGAGTACACACCGTCGCGAGCTCTTATCTGCCCAAGCACGTGCTGAAAAGGTATCAGCTCTTCGGCGCTCACGTTGACCAAGTCGCCCGTGAAAACGATAAGATCGGCGCGCTGAGCATTGACAAGATTTACCATCTTGTTAACAAACTGACGGTTGCGAAGAAAAGTGCCTATATGAATATCCGATATTTGTAACACCCTATAGCCATCAAACGAGACTGGCAAGAGCGGCGAAGAGCAAACGGTTTGACGTACCACGATATGTCGCCAACCAAAAAAGAAACCATAAATCGCCACGACCCACACCATGACTGGCAGCCCCAACGCTATCTTCCAGCCCACCAATGGGCATAAAAAAAGAAACAGCAGACCTGGCAAAACTATGAACAACAAACTGCCAAAGACAAGGCGCATCAAGCTGTTGTGTCTGATTTTGATTTTCATAAAACACTTCTTTGATCACAAAAGTAAGTAAAAAAAGAGAAACACATATCAAATCGTAAAAAAAACAAATATCAGAAAAAATTATATTAGGGAGCAAAAAACATTAAAAGACTCGCTAAAAACGTTAAAAGAAACATGACTTTTCAGATCTTTTTTTTATTTTTGATTGTCTATATACATTAAGATTATAGAGTTTTTTAAATCAACTCATAAGATTATCATGAAGAAAAAAAATATCAAACTGTGTATGGTCGCGGTATCAGCGGCATTTATAGTCAGCGGCATGCCTGCCGATAGCACGATGACAAGTAAAGGCAACACAACAATTGTGAACACCACGACAATAGCCAAAGGGGTGAAAGGCTACAAGCATAATACGCCCGTGAAAATATACATAGAGAGAAATCGCGTTGTAAAAGTGGAAGCATTGCCTAACCAAGAAACGCCAAAATATTTTGCGAAAGCCAAAAAATTGCTCAAAAACTACGAAGGGAAGACCACGCGCAAGGCTGAGAAGATGAGCGTGGACGCCGTGAGCGGCGCCACAATGTCGAGCAAGGCGTTAATGAAAAACGTACAAGCAGGACTGGAATATTACAGGCGAAACAAATAAAACACGCAGACCTTCGCAACCATCCACATAGGGAGGAAGCCCCGACTGCAAATTTACCTTCCTTGCGCTTCCCCCATTCGAAACACGGACACCAATGGCAAGTGATCACTGAAGCCGCCGAGGTAGCGCGGTCCCAAATAGGTGCGACGGGGCTTGACACCCCCATATTTGTCATCGTCGCAGAGCAAAAAAGGCGCGTCGTTGACATGACACTCCACCAATCGGGCAGCCATAGAGCTGTCACACAGCACGTGGTCCAAGCTGCCCCAGTCGCCATGGTAGCGATAAGTGCCCTTGGCGCCATGGCGTCCATGGGCGCGGGCTGATATGTCTGTCAAGTTTTTAGATCGCAACAAGAGCATGGCGGCATCATCGGTATAATCATTAAAATCGCCCATCACTATAATACGGGGCGTAGGCGTGGTGGCGCGCAGCGAGTCGATGGCATGGCACAAGTGCCGGGCCACATGCAACCGATAAGGGCGTGTAAACCGCTCGCCGCCAGAACGACTGGGCGCATGCACCACAAAGACGTGCAGCGTATCACCCGAAATGACCTCGCCCGAAACGTAAAGAATGTCGCGCGTGGCACCAAAATGGCTCATCGGGGCAATGCGAATGGAATGGTAACGCAACAGGCGAAAGGCGAAGGGGGAGTAGAGTAAAGCCACATCTATGCCACGCTCGTCGGGGCTATCAGTCATGACATAGCTATAACCAGCCTGCCTGAGCAGAGAGCGGCAGGTGAGATCGCGCATCACCGAGTCGTTTTCCACCTCGGTGAGCGCGACCAAATCGGGCACCACCTGAAGCGAGTCAAGCATGCCACAAGAAAGGATGGCCTGCCCGACGCGATTGAGTTTGCGCCAATAGCGATTAGGAGTCCAATGATAGTTAGAGGCGGGAAGAAAGCTCTCGTCTCGCTTCAAACTATCATCAACAGTGTCAAAAAGGTTTTCACAGTTCAGCTCCACGACCGTGAGAAACGACACCAAGAGCGCGACGAGGCACATCAGCGGTTGTCAGGCATGAACAATGGGTCCTCGGGCACCACCATGATGGGTTTCTGCTCAAACTCCTTCAGCAAGCTAGCGGGTACATATTTCTTGTTTACCACCAAGCGGAACATGTACTCGTTGAACCATCGGTTGGTCATAATGAGACAGCCGTTCACACCGCTATTGGCGCCCCAACTGTTCTCAACCTTCCACCTCAAAGGCTTTCCGGTGGCGTCAAGATCTACAGCCGTAAGCGTCATGGCATGGGTGGAGCCACTGTCGAAAGTCTCTATGCGCTCCGCCTTGTTCATGCCAAACGTTGTGCCGAAGAGCGAAGCATAATCATAATTCTCTGTATCCAGATAGCCACGCTTACGGTCAAACTGCTTGCCTACATCGTAGCTGGAATACATTTTGCGTCCATCCTTGAGCGAGGCAATGGCCAATTGGGCTATCTCCTCCATCGGAAGATTGAGGTATTTCCAATTGTGCCCATCATAAACATGGCGATCATATTCCACCTCGAACGTCTTGTGATAAGGCCGGCGTGGGTCGTTCATCACCATAATAAACGTGCCATTGATGGGACCGCCAACGGTTTCGGCATAAAACTCCTTGGGAGTGTACTTTCGGGCGGCTCCCACAGGTTTGCCATTTTTGTCGCGCATGGCGTAGGTAAACTCTTTGACAGGTTGGCCTATGGTCAAAGACAGCATGTGGTAAATGGTGCCAAGCATCTCTGTTTTGCGCTTGTTAACGGCCGCTTTTCCTTTACCGCCATTGACCATTTGGCGCAATTCGAGCCCGAACTCGCGCAACTTGGAAGCGACCATGCGCTGCATACGCGAAGTGTTGTCAGACGAATAGCTCTCGGGCATGACGTCCATAGGCACAAGTCCGTACTTTTCTGCCAAGTCGGAGACACCGCAAAACGTGCCGCCATCGTTGATGGGATTGCGAAAAAAGAATTGCACGCGAGTGTCGTCAATGGGCTTGCGAGCACAGTCTATCACACCTTGAAGCATGAGGTTGGCCTTTTCTAACTGGTCATAAAAGAAAAGGTAGGCTTGCGAAAACTCCACCCTAATCGAGTCGTTATGGCGTTTGGCAAAGTTGGAACGAAGTACATTAAATCCTGAAAACATCCAGCAACGACCAGAACTCTTCTGATCATGGATGCTCTGTTTGGGCGTTTCGACGCTGAAATAAGAGTCGACGCTGCCTTGGTTGCTGCGGTTTCTGGCCAAATCGTCAATCTTATTGGCGGCTATTGCGTTTGCCAACGCCTTGTCAGCTACGCCTCGAGGTTGTGCTATTTGTATTTGGCGCAACATCTCTTGGGAAACACCCCCACCCACGGTTTGCGCCGAGACGCATCCGCATAAAGCAATAGCGGAGGATAGAAAAAGTACTCTTGTGCTCATAAATTAGGTTTTAATGGTAAGTGAAAAATATATTTTGCTATGTTGCAAAGGTAGTAAAATAATCGATGTTTAGCCACCATTCTCAATAAAATATAGTATCTTTGCATGGTTATTCCAACAGATTTTCAATGGAACAAGGCAAAAACACACTTTTAAACCAAATCGTTTACCCCTCCGATCTTAGAAAGCTAAACGCTGGTCAACTACCCGAAGTGTGCAAAGAGCTGCGCCAAACCATCATTGACGAGGTCTCTGTTAACCCCGGCCACTTGGCGTCGAGTCTCGGCGTTGTAGAATTGACGGTGGCGCTTCACTATGTGTTCGACACCCCCGAGGACCGCATTGTATGGGACACCGGGCACCAAGCCTATGGGCACAAGATACTGACCGGGCGACGAGAGCGATTTGCCACCAATAGAAAAATGGGCGGCATCAGGCCATTTCCCACCCCATTGGAAAGCGAGTACGACACTTTCACGTGCGGGCATGCGTCCAACAGCATTTCCGCCGCCTTAGGAATGGCGGTGGCCGCAAAGAAAAATGGTAGTGACAATAGGCACGTGGTGGCCGTTATTGGAGATGGCGCGATGAGCGGCGGACTGGCTTTCGAGGGACTGAACAACGCAAGCTCAACGCCAAACGACCTGCTCATCATACTCAATGACAATGACATGTCGATAGACCGAGCGGTAGGAGGCATGGAGAAATACCTGCTCAATCTCGACACCAATGCCACCTATAACAAGTTGCGTTTCAAAGCATCCCAATGGCTGAGCGCCAAGGGTTATTTGGACGATAAGCGTCGCAAAGGCATTATCAGGCTGAACAACGCCATCAAAAGCGCCATCAGTCACCAACAAAACATATTCGAAGGCATGAACGTGCGCTACTTCGGGCCTTTCGACGGACATAACGTTCAGGAGATGGTGCGCGTGCTCAGGCAAATCAAAGACATGAAAGGGCCAAAACTATTGCACCTTCATACCGTGAAGGGCAAAGGTTACAAGCCGGCCGAGAATGCCGCAACCATATGGCACGCACCGGGTAAATTTGATGCGAAAACAGGCGAACGTTATGTTTGCGACACCTCTAACCAACCGCCCAAATACCAAGATGTGTTTGGCAACACGCTGTTAGAACTAGCCCAGAAAAACCCAAAGATAATGGGGGTTACACCTGCTATGCCCACGGGATGCTCCATGAGCATCATGATGAAAGCCATGCCCGACCGGGTATTCGACGTGGGTATTGCCGAGGGGCATGCCGTGACGTTCTCCGGCGGAATGGCCAAGGAAGGGCTAATACCATTTTGTAATATCTACAGCTCATTCTCACAACGGGCTTATGACAATATAATCCATGACTTGGCCATACTTAACCTGCCCGTGGTGATGTGCTTGGACCGAGCCGGATTGGTGGGAGAGGATGGCACGACACACCACGGAGCCTTTGACTTGGCGGCCTTGCGACCCATCCCCAACCTCACCATCGCCTCGCCATTAAATGAGCACGAGTTGCGAAAAATGATGTACACGGCCCAACTTCCCGGGCAAGGCACGTTCGTGATACGCTATCCTCGAGGGCGCGGGGAACTTAAAAATTGGCGCTGCGCGTTAGAAGAGATACCCATAGGAAAGGGGCAAAAGCTATGCGATGGCACCGAAGTGGCGATACTTTCGATTGGACCGATAGGCAACAGGGCCAAGGAAGCCATCGAGAAATCGGGCGTGTCGTGCGCCCTTTATGACATGCGCTTCCTCAAACCCATGGACGAAGACATCATGGACGAGGTGGGAAGAAAGTTTAAGCGCGTCATCACCATTGAGGATGGCGTGCGCAATGGTGGCCTTGGATCGGCTGTTTTGGAGTGGATGAACGACCACAATTATCAACCTAAAATTGTCAGATTGGGCCTACCAGACACCAACTTTGTGGAACATGGCACCGTGCCTCAACTGCAACAGCTATGCGGACTTGATGTTGACTCTATTGCAACGTCTATTTTAAAAACCATGAAATCTTAACGTTTGATATGAAAATTATCATCTCTGGAGCATACGCCATTGGGCGATACTTGGCTCGTCTGCTATCGCACAGCAAAGAAGAACTGGTCGTTATTGACATTGACGAAGATAGATTGGCACGTATCGGTTCAGACTATGACCTGATGACATTGCAAGGATCGCCTTCGAGCGTCAAGATATTGAAACAGGCTGGCATCGAAAACACTGACCTTTTCATTGCCCTTACACCCAACGAGGAGGAAAACATAAACAGCTGTATCATTGCGCACGCACTCCATGCCAAGAAAACCGTGGCACAAGTGAACGACGAGGAATTTATGATTGACAGCGTGCGCGACATGTACAGGGACCTCGGCGTGGACCAGCTGATTTATCCAGACATACTTGCCGCCCGAGATATTATCAACGGATTGAAGATGTCTTGGGTACGACAGAGATGGGATGTGCACGACGGAGCGCTCGTGATGTTAGGCATTAAGTTGCGCGAAGAATGCAAAGTGCTCAACCAACCACTGCACAAGCTCTGTGGACCTGAAGACCCATACCACATCGTGGCCATCAAACGCGGCAACGAAACAATCATCCCCGGCGGAAAGGATGAACTGGAATGTTTTGACCTCGCCTACTTTATGACCACCCCACAATACATTCCCTACATCAGGAAAATAGTAGGAAAGGAAAAATACGTAGATGTCAAGAACGTAATGTTCATGGGTGGAGGCACCACCGCTGTTAGAGCGTTGCAAAACCTTCCAAAATATATGGGGGCTAAAATATTTGAGGTAAACGCCGACCGTTGCGAAGACTTGAACGACCTATTGGACAGCAATGTGTTGGTCATTCATGGAGACGCTCGCGACGTATCACTGCTCATCGACGAGGGTATCAGGAACACCGAGGCCTTCGTCGCACTTTCGGGCAATGCCGAAGCCAATATCCTGGCGTGCCTCGCGGCCAAGCGTCTCGGTGTGAGAAAGACCGTCGCGATGGTAGAAAACGTAGACTACGTGAGCATGGCCGAGAGCCTTGACATAGGCACCATTATCAACAAGAAAGCCATCGCGGCTGGCCGCATATACCAATTGATGCTTGATGCCGACGTGCTGAACATCACCTTTATCATGTCTGCCAATGCCGACGTGGCCGAGTTTGTGCCAAAAGAAGACTCGAGAGTAACCCGAAAGCCGGTCAAAGATTTAGGATTGCCAAAAGGCATCACCATCGGAGGCATCGTGAGAAATGGCGAGGGTATGCTCGTGTCGGGCAACACCCAAATCCAAGCAGGTGACTCTGTAGTGGTATTCTGCCACGATGTAAACTTAAAAAACATCGAAAAGCTGTTTATTTAAATGGTTAATTTTCGAATCATATACAAGATTTTAGGGACCCTTCTCTTCATCGAAGCCGCGCTAATGCTGCTTTGTTTGTTCATGGCCTTGTACTTTGGCGAGGACGACATTTTTACATTCACGTCGTCCGTCCTTATTACATTGATTGGCGCTTTCACGTTCAGATATTTCGGACAGAACTCGGGCGACACGCTTTCACGTCGAGATTCGTTTCTCGTGGTCACGTTAGCGTGGATCGTCTTTTCTGCTTTCGGCACGGCTCCTTTCCTTATTGGTGGCTATTTGCACACTTACACCGACGCTTTTTTTGAGACCATGTCTGGGTTCACCACCACTGGAGCCACTATTATTGACAACGTGGAGGCGCTTCCTCACGGCATATTGTTTTGGCGTTCGCTCACTCAATGGATTGGTGGTTTAGGCATTGTGTTCTTCACCGTGGCCCTGTTGCCATCGCTTGTAGGCGGTAGCACCAAGGTGTTTGCAGCCGAAGCCACCGGACCTATCAAAACAAAGCTGCACCCAAAACTATCCATGAGTGCACGGTGGATATGGATAGTGTATCTCTTTATCACCTTTGGCTGCATGGCATGCTACATGACTTTTGGCATGGACTGGTACCAAGGCGTAAACTACGCCATGTCGTCGGCGGCCACTGGGGGCTTTTCCATTCACAACAATAGTACCGAATTTTTTAATTCGCCAGCGTTAGAGTACACCACTACATTCTTTTGTTTCTTGTCTGGTGTCAATTTTACGTTGCTCTATGCCATTGCGACCAAATTCAAATTCAAGCAATTTTGGCAAAACACCGAACTGCGATTTTACCTCTACATAGTGTTAGGCTTCACGCTTTTCATCATGCTCGAGCTTATTTACAAAAACGGTTATGGCATCGAGCGTGCCTTTCGGTGTGGCATTTTCCAAGTGGTTTCATTCATCACCACTACCGGCCTTTACAACGACGACGCCGGACAGTGGCCACATGTCACGTGGGTTGTCCTGTCCATTTGCATGTTCATAGGAGCATGCTCGGGCAGCACGAGCGGTGGTTTCAAGGCCATTCGGGCAGTAATGGTAGCCAAAGTTGTGCGTAACGAGTTCACGCAGCGATTGCATCCCAAAGCCGTATTGCCACTCAAGATTAACGGTCAGAACATTCCCAACGCCCAGCGCGTGTCGCTATTGGCCTTTCTCACTGCCTACTTGCTGTTGCTGTTGCTGATGGCATTTATCATGATTGCGATGGGTATAGACAACACCAACTCCATCACCATCTGCCTGAGTTGCTTGGGCAACGTAGGACCCACGTTGGGCGTGGAGATTGGTCCAACCATGTCATGGTCTGTCTTGCCCGACTTCGCCAAGTGGATGTGCTCCATCATGATGCTCATTGGTCGCTTGGAAATATTTACAGTGCTGATCATCCTAACCCCATCGTTCTGGACAAGGAATTAGACTGCCGACACAAGTGCCATGCCATGCCGACATTGACACCCCGACACGCAAAAGGCCTCAACACGGTAATATCACCGCATTGAGGCCTTTTGCGTATCGAGCATGCGTGCGCTCAAATCACCAAGCGCGCGCTCAGCTCAGCGCATCGCAGACTTTTGCGTCATTCCATTTTCTCTCTAATTGCGTTCATGATGAGCTGTTCCAACTCATCACACAATTCGGGGTTGTCACGAAGCATACTCTGCGTGGCATCGCGCCCTTGCGCGAGCTTGGTGTCGCCGTAGCTATACCAGCTGCCACTTTTCTGGATTATGCCATATTCCACACCCAGATCCACTATCTCTCCTATCTTGTTGATACCCATACCAAACATGATATCAAACTCGGCTCTGCGGAAAGGAGGAGCCACTTTGTTCTTCACCACTTTAACCTTGGCATGGTTACCCAATACGTTATCGCCGTCCTTGATGGGGCTAGACTTTCGAATGTCCAAACGAACAGAAGCGTAAAACTTGAGCGCATTACCTCCAGTGGTGGTTTCCGGACTGCCAAACATGACGCCTATTTTCTCGCGCAACTGGTTGATAAAGATGCAGCAAGTGTTGGTTTTAGATATTGTGCTGGTAAGCTTGCGCAACGCCTGGCTCATCAACCGAGCTTGCAGGCCCACCATCGAGTCGCCCATCTCGCCGTCTATTTCTTTTTTTGGCGTGAGCGCGGCCACTGAATCGATTACCAAGATATCCACGGCCGAGCTGCTAATGAGCTGGTCGGCTATCTGCAAGGCCTGCTCGCCATTGTCGGGTTGAGAAATCCACAGATTGTCAACGTCTACGCCAAGTTTTTCGGCGTAAAACCTGTCAAAGGCGTGCTCCGCGTCGATAAAAGCTGCTATGCCACCTTTTTTTTGCGCCTCGGCTATGGCATGAATTGCCAGCGTGGTCTTACCAGACGATTCCGGGCCATATATTTCTATAATCCTGCCACGTGGATAGCCCCCCACGCCCAAAGCCACGTCAAGACCAATGGAACCCGTCGGGACAACATCCACGTCTTCTATGCTCTCGTCACCCATGCGCATGATAGAGCCTTTGCCAAAGTCTTTCTCTATCTTGGACATGGCAGCCTGCAGGGCTTTGAGTTTAGCCTCTTTCTCAGTCTTTTGTTTAGCCGTGTTGTCGGCGGCTGTTTGTTCTTCTGTTTTTGCCATAAATATTTTTTGTTCAAGGGCGGCCTGTCATTTCATGTTCGCGCCATGTCGCATCGGCGAGGCATGGCCTACGGTTTCAAACCACCTGTTAATATCATTGTTTTCTTATAGTTCAAGGTCCGAGTCGTGCACCTCGTGCCAGGGCAAACCCTGCTCTCCTATCACCCTCAAGAATGGGTCCGGGTCAAAATCTTCCACGTTCCACACGCCGGGTTTCTTCCACAGGCCTTTCACGAACATCATCGCGCCAGCCATGGCAGGCACGCCCGTGGTATAACTCACGCCCTGCATGCCCGTCTCGTTGTAAGCGTCTTGATGCTTGCAGTTGTTGTATATATAATAGGTGCGCTCCTTGCCATCCTTCACGCCACGTATGCGACACCCTATGCTGGTCTCGCCCTCATAGTTTTGGCCGAGGTCTTGCGGATTGGGCAACACCGCCTTCAAGAATTGCAAAGGCACAATTTTCACTTTGACCATTTTTCCTGAGCCATCGGCGAGCGGCGCCTCGTATTCTATCTCGTCTATGCGGCTCATGCCAAGGTTCTGTATACAGTCAAGATAGGTGAGGTATTGCTGCCCGAACGTCATCCAGAAGCGCGCGCGCTTAATGGTGGGATAGTTTTTGACAAGGCTTTCCAACTCCTCGTGGTGCATGAGATAGCTGTCGCGCGGACCTATATTAGGATAGGTGATGTCTTGGTGCACGGCCAGAGGCTCTGTCTCTATCCACTCGCCATTCTCATAGTAAAGTCCTTTCTGCGTAATCTCCCTGATATTGATTTCGGGGTTGAAGTTGGTGGCGAAAGCCTTATGATGATCACCGGCGTTGCAGTCCACAATGTCGAGATAATGAATTTCGTCAAAATGATGCTTGGCCGCGTACGCCGTGAAAGCCTGCGACACGCCGGGGTCGAAACCACAACCCAAGATAGCCGTGAGGCCTGCCTTCTCAAACTTCTCCTTGTATGCCCACTGCCAACTGTACTCGAAATGAGCCTCATCTCGCGGCTCATAGTTGGCCGTGTCAAGGTAGTTGCACCCGCATGCCAAGCAAGCCTCCATGATGGTGAGGTCTTGGTAGGGCAGCGCGAGATTGATTACCAACTGCGGTTTGTAACTATCGAAGAGAACTTTCAACTGTTCCACGTCGTCAGCGTCCACCTCCGCGGTCTTAATATCCATGTCGTAGCCTTTGGCGTGGATGTCAGCCACCAATTTGTCACACTTCGCCTTGCGGCGGCTGGCAATCATAAACTCACTGAAAACGTCCTTGTTTTGGACAATCTTGAAAGCGCAAACCGTGGCCACGCCACCGGCTCCAATCATTAATACTCTACTCATTATTTTAGCTTTTTTATTTCTGACAACACGTTAACCACACTTGCCCCACGGGCCATGACAACGCACGCAAGAGGCTATCGCCCACCGCGCAAGCCTCATTTCAGTTCGTCAGCCATGATACCCATGGCGTTCATGAGCGAATAGCCCAATATCTCCTGCCTGAAATTACCGCCCTCCATGGGCTGCATGGCAAAGAGAGTGGCACGCAATCCATCGGGCGCGCCACGCAACTGATGACGCAACTCGTCATAAACGTCGCCCCGCTCTGCGTTGGGCACCACCATCAAGCGTTTCACCTCAGGGTGCTCGCGCACCATCTTCACGATGTCGAGCATATAGTCGTCTTTCGAAACCACACTACCCACGGCGTACGAATTGACCAAGAACTCGCCCAACTGCTCATCTTTGAAAGCCCGCGCGCTAAGCTCGCTGTCGTACACCGATGGACGAAAATTGTCCAAGGCGCGTTTGCCCTCGTCGTGAATCAGCACCACCTGCGTTTCGTGCGACAGTCCGTCTTGGCGCAGCCCGCCATCCAAGGCGATATTCACGACCCAACGACTAAGGTCTGCAGGCGGAATAGCGCGGCCTATCATACGCTCAAACTGTACCGTCAACTGGAATGCCACATAGTCTATGTAATCAGCGTCGGCGATAATCATGTTTTCGCTCAACTTGACATTGCTTGTTTCTTGCAAATTCATATTGCAAAGATAACTTTTTATTTTGATTGTCACAAGCGATTGACCGAAAAACAAATACGCACTCTAAAATCAACCGACAGCTCGTCTCCATGACACACTTCATGCCATCTGGCGAGACTGTAACATACCTCGAAAACAACCAAGAAAAGTCCACAATGTAAAAATAATTGGTCTATAATAAATTCTTCCGTTATCCACCATCATACCTAAAAATCTTGAAAATGGCATGACTTCTCTACCATTTCCTTCCTCAAAAATAGCCACCGTTTTGCGATTGGTATCTAATGGGGTCGCCTTCAAGTGCTAAACGCAAGGCGAATGAGCCTTTAACGCACTGCGTATAAGGCTTAATCGCCTTGCGATTAAGGCCTAATCGCAAACCGATCTCAACATTATGCCACCAAGGTCTCATGGCCGCCATTCATAATGCGCTGACAATCCATGCCTTACAAAAACGTTGTTTTTTGCCGTTTTTCGGTACATTTGCCTTGTTTTGGGACATTTACGTGAGATTGATGGGCCTTTGTCGGTTTATTTCAAGGACATTTAAAAGCCCGAACCACACATGAGCCATTGTGTGGTTCGGGCTTCCCTCGAGACGCGCCACGCCCTTTACATTGTTTGGATGGGTGCCATTGGGATATAAGGGCATGGCGTTAAATCACGTTGAAAATTATTTTTCGTCTATGTGTATGCGTCGCAAATTCAGTTTGGCATATACCGCCGAGCTGAGCGCTGGCTCTCCATAGAAAGGCAGGTTGGCGAGCAGGCGATAGGCCGCTTGGTAATCGTTGCCGAGTGCCCGCGCCGCCGCCTTGTAAAGCAACGTGCACTGTGAGGGCGCCATGCGAAAGGCACGGTCGGCCAATTGGCGCATGTCGGCTACCTCCTCGGCAGTGCGCTTATGGGTGTCAACAAAAAAATCGGCAAGGATAAACGAGTATATCATCTCCGAGTACACGTTGGGGAAATGGCCTTCGTGCGCCAATCCTATCGCCAGCGCTCTCTTGAGCGCGGGGGCATAGGCCTTTTGCCGCAACGTTCGCTCCATAGTGAGAATGTCACTATACATTTTCTTGTTCGGGAAGTCGGTCACCTCGACGATTGATTGACCTCTGTTGAACTCGACAACATCCTCCGTGCTGTTGATCATGGGCACGCGCACGAGGTTCATGTACATTTTCTTGCCGAAGTCATTGCCCAAAAGTTTTTGGTAAATATCGTTGTGCTTGGCCAATGCCAGCCACACGCTATCGTCCCTGATGGTATAGGTGAACCATTGGAGTAACTCGCCTACCCCCTTGGTGGCTATCTCTTGCTCGGTCAATCCGCCAAGATATTTGTTAAGATACGGACGCACAGAGTCTGGATAAACCTTGGCCACGACATCAAACAGGAAATGCCTGACAAAATCTAATGACCGTTCCCCACGCTCCCACTTAGCGCGGTCGGCGACATATTGACGCGAAAACTTAGAGCGCAAAGCCTGTTCGGACACACTGATGAACTCGTCGGCGGGGTAAAACCCTGACTGTGTGTCATAAAGATTACCGTCAGCATCCAACCAAAAATAGGTGGGGTAAGCGGACGCCTTGTACAATTTGAAAAAACCATGCGCGGCCTCTTTCTCTGCGTCTAAGCTCAGGGCGACGAAGTTATTGTTGATATAATCGCCCACTTTAGGCTGCGTGAACACCTGTTTAGCCATTTTTTTGCAGGGCGCGCACCATGTGGTATAGACGTCAACAAAAATACCTTTACCCTCGGCGCGAGCTTTATCCTTGGCCTCTTGCCATGTCAGGCGTTGGAACAAGACCTGCTGGGCGTGTGCCATATAGCCGCACACGGCAAACATCAGGAGCGTCAATAGTCTGTGCCTCATCTGTTTAATACCTGTTTTCAAAATCCAATATTTTATCTCCAACAGCATCAAATTGGTGCTTCACGGCAAGTTTTAAACCACCGTCAGTGCTTATCTCCAACATGACAAAACCGGCCTTGCCCGTCTGTTTGGCCTTGTCTTGATAAGCCACAAGCAAGTAGCCATGACTCCGGTCTATCTCGATATGGTTGATATTCTGCCCCACTGGAAGCTCATAGACCTTTTGCCCCGCGTTGTTGATCGCATTGTAAAGGTACAAAGCATTGCCCGAGGCGTAAAACATATAACCCGGAACCTTGGGCGAACAGGCAAAAGTAGTGGCTGCGTCTATCCCTTCAGAAGTGATGACATCATTGCCCATATCTTTGAAGTAGGTGTCGGGCTCGGCGTTCTCAACCCAAAAGCCTATGCCCATCCTCAATAAATGGCGCTTGCCTTGTGGCGTTTGGAACACCCCCATATACTCTCTCGCGCCTGTGGCACTACGCGCGGAGATGTTGGCATAAAGGCAAGTCATACCAACATTGTTAGGATCGAAGAAGCCTCCTGGCTCGTAAATCACGTCCTCAGAGCCACGTATCAACTCCATAAAAGCCGAAGCGATGTTATAAACGGAGTAAAAACACATGTTTTTGTTATCGTATAGGATGATGCGCGCGGGGTAATCATCGTGTCCAACCTCCGGATCGCCGAAATCAGCGTTGCCTGCTATCTCATAAGTTTTGCCCGCGACACTGAGATTTGGCTTGACAGTGGGGTTGGGTATCATGCTGTTGGTGGCTCTATCGTAAGCCAATCCGTTGTCAATGAGATATTCGCGCATGTTAGCTTTGTAATAGGCTTGTGGTTTAATCTCATCTGGCGCGGCAAAAAAGAAATCCTTATAGTCGCGCGTTTTTTGCATGGTTGTAGCATCCAAGAACACGCCACCCTTTTGGTCTTGGCACAAAATCAAGACTTCATTGGCTTTCTCGTCACTGTATTTGTTGAAGTAAACCCTTTGTGGACGCTGCCCAATGGTACCGCCTTCGTTCAGTTTGCCATAGATATCGGAGATGAGCTTGCCACGCTCCTGACTCCAAAAACCAAGTTCGGCACTGCCGTTTTTCTCATAGAGCACCATGATACCGTTTGTAAACTCGTTAACCACATTGATAACAAATTGCTTTTTATAGAATATGCCGGTTTTGTTATCGACGGCCTTGAAGACCACCGTGTGTTTGCCGGGAATCATCCCAATCTTGACATTGAGGTCCTTTTGATGCGACAGTGTGTCCGCATTATACAAGGTGTTCGTGTCGTACGTAATCCAAAAGTAGCTAAATTGGGAGAGGTCATTCTTAGTCGTGCTGATAACAGGCGATATCTTTAGGTAATCGTCCACATAGACATTGTTGTACTCATCGGCTATGCCGGTGATGGCTGCCTCATTGAGTTGAATGAAGTTCTCGTTCGTATCGTCGTGTACACATGAGGTCAACACGAGCGCAAAGATCGAAAATAATATAATAATTCTTTTCATTTCTGTTCATTTTTTAGAGTGGAGCCCAGTCTGCCGTAATCCAAGTTTTTGTATCTTCATCCCACACGGGGGTCTTCAGTAGATAGTTGTACACCATTCTGCCGTATGACATATAGGTCTGTACCTTGGTGCGATCCCATGTGGGTGGGAAATCCTCACCTTGCAACATGATGCAAATGCGGTGCTTGGCTTTGGAGTATTCGCCATAATAGAAAGACAAAGGCATGTCCCAATAGGTTGGCTTGACCAGCTGATTGGTGATGATGAGTTTGGCGCGAAGTCTGTCACCGTAGCCAAGATTGAAACTTTCGTTGGGTACAATGTTCAGTGTCAAAGACACGTCCGACTTGTCCAAGCCTTTGTCAAAGACTACGATCTTGATATAAGTTTCCACTTTTCCCGCGGGCAGCGTAACCATACCATGCAAAGCTTCGTATTGAAGACCCGCTTGCGCCGTAGACGACGGATCTACATTAAAAGCTATTTTTCGGTCGTAACTGGTAGACTCACCAATGATTTTGACGGGTATGAGCACCGTGTCTTGCTTCAATTTTCCCGACGCGAAAGAATAAGCCATACTATCGGCCGCGGTCAATGAGCTGAAATAAGCACTTGCCTTTTGACCGAATTCCATCTGCTCGTTCTCCTGACATGCGGCGAATAGTAACAAAAATGTTAGTATATATAAACCGCTAAAGATTATTCTTTTCATAAAGTGCGATAGTTTAGAGGGTATAATAATGGAATAATCATTGTTGTATGAAATAAGTATTTTCCTTTGGCAAAGGTATCACGTAGACTGCTTCTGGTTTCTCTATGCCTCTTTGCAGTATTGGAACTATCTTGTTATTCAATCTTTTGTAAGCATAAAAAAGCTGGCCTTCCCCTATGAACTCTTTGGCATATTCTGCCAATAAATGCTTGTTCATATTGGCTTGCGTTAACGCTTCGCTTGGCAATCCGCGATGATACAACAACTCATTGTAGTACTTATTGGCCGTCGTTATATTGGGTGCGGTTTCGGTGGCGATAAGATACATCTCGGAAACCTTGATTAAAGGTACGCGCTTGGAGCTGTTGTATTTGACAATTGTAAAGTTATTGCCAGTGGTGCCCAGCCACCATTGACGCCTGTAATCCATGTCCAACGTGGATGGGAAGACTCTTTTAAGTGTGCGTTTATTAAGCGCGAGAAAATTGTACGCGCGCTCATCCACGACAAAATAATTATCCACGATATCATCTTTCAAGCCGGTATGCTCCAACGAAAAGATATTTTCCCTAACAAAACCATTATCTTCAGAGCTTTTAATTTCACTACTGGTTATCAAAGGGAAAAGGCCCGAATCTATTACCTCCTTGGCATATTGAAATGCCTTTTCCTTGTCTTCGGGATGCCCTCTATATAGCAGCACCCTTGCCATCAATGCGGTGACGGCATAGTAGTTCATACGAAACTCACGTCCTTTCCACACTCCCTCCAACGCTTTTAAATCATAATTGGCGTGCTTTGGACCATATGGGTCAACATCCTTAAGCATTTCACGAGCCTCGACGAGATCTTTCACCACTCTGTCTAAAACCTGTTCCGTAGAAAGTTGGGCGTACAGAGCGTTGGTGAATTGGTCCACATAAGGTATCGCTTTTGCCTGCAAGCCATCTGTCATGGATGGTGAAGGGGCAAACATACGTAGCAAATCAAAATGCAAAAAAGCCCTTATTCCTAATGCCTCGCCCTTTAAAAGCGCGTACACTCCCGTAGAAAAGACGTCTTTTGACTTATCTATTCTATTGACGAGACTGTTCACATTGGCTATGACATTATATTGATCTTTCCATATCTCGTCCTTTCTTTTTTCTTCTTTAGTGTTGGCATAGTCGTATTTGGCGGCGTAATAAAAGCTATTTTGGGCGTTGTTGGCCGTAGAATAATATTGGGAAAGACAGTCTAAATAGGTCATGGTGAGTTGTGCTCCATAAAGGTTTTTACTTTTCATTGAAGCATAACAGCCTATCAGAGCATCTCTATATCCCTGCTCATTATTGAGCAAATCGTCTGCCTTCAACTCTGATTTAGCAGAAATATCAAACCAATCCTCACACGAAGTAAGGGTTATTGCAAGTGCCGAAACACATATAATAAATATCTTTTTCATACTCATGGTTTAGAAAGTAAGTTGTGCTGACAGAGCGTAATGATGCGCGTAAGGGTATGCAGTACCCATCTCTCTATGTATGGATGACGTGTACAGGAAGTCATTCGCGGTAAACATCAGTTTGAGATACTGCGCTCCAAAGATTTTAATCCAGTTTCTGTTAAATGTGTACGCGATGCTGAGAGACGTACCTCTAAGCAAGTTGTCTTTCTCCACAAAACGAGATGTAGGCTTGGTTGTGGTTAAATCGTTAATTCTTTTGAATTTCGCAGACACGCCGGGCGTGGACCAACGATTGTACAATGCCCTCCTGTCGACGTTGAGATACGGATTTACATTCTCCACCTTATCCACCAAAGTTTGGTTATAAGCATATCCTCCGAACCTATAATAGAATATCGAGTTCAATTCCCACCCTTTGTAATAGGCGTTCAATCCGAACGTACCCACCAACTTAGGATCGGTCGATTTGTAAGGCACGTAGTCTTTCTCGCTCCATGCGTTGGTGTAAGAGCCATCTTTTTTGATGAAGATCTCGTTGCCAGTCGCTGGGTCGATGCCAGCCGATGGCACCACCCATATCGAGTTGATAGACGCTCCCTCGACATACCTCACGTACGGTTTAGACGACGCATCGGCATCGGCGTGGGCATTATACGAGCTTAACCCTGACGAAATCTTGCGCAACTTGTTCTTATAATGCATACCATTGGCAAACAAATTGAGCCGAAAGTCCTTCGTTCTGATGACAGAAGCCTTGACATTAAACTCAAAACCGCGGTTCTGTGTCTCACCCAAATTTTCTTTGTAAGCCTCAAATCCCAAATAGTTGGCCATTGTCACATCCACCAACAAGTCTTTTGAGTTCTCGACAAAATAGTTGAAATATCCACTCACATAATGGTTGAAGAGCTCAAAATCTATACCGAAATTATTTTTTTGCGTACGTTGCCATTTCAGGTTATCATTGCCATATGCCTTAATTATCGCCCCAATATAATCTTGATAAGACAGCGCACTCATGTACTGGTACATCATCATGGACTGATATGGGTAGAAATTTTGGTTGCCCGTGAAACCTGTGCTCAGCTTGAAGCGCAATTGGTTTATCATTTTGTTGCCCTCCATGAAACGCTCTTTGTGCAGGTTCCATCCTATGCCCGAGCTCCAAAACGCGCCCCATCGTTTGTTACTTCCAAAGATAGACGAGCCATCCGCTCGTATCGAAGCATCCACAAAATATCTGTCATCATAGCTGTAGTTGGTGTTCAACAAGAAGCCCATAAGACGCGTTTTGGTAGCATACCCTCTAACATGGTCGCCTTCTTTAAAGTTGGCGCCCAACGAAGGATGGTCCAAAGCTTGGTTGGCGAAACCATAAACGGTATAAGAGTTATAGTCGTCGTTGGTCTCTTGGATGTTCCATCCACCGTTAAAGCTCACCGCATGCTTCTCTTTTAGAGTTGTGAAATAAGACAATATGATATTGCCATCATAATTATTAGTAACCCGATTTCCTTTGGTATAGCTGCCTTTATTTTCTTTTACGTTGATAAAGTCGGTATGGTCGGCCGACTTGAACACATCCATGTTTCGGTTGATTCGTTCCAAAGAGAAGTTGCCTTTGAGCTTCAGTCCCCGCATAATATCCCACTCCACGCTGAAATTGTTTACAAAATCGTCATACACCGTCTTGTCATAGGCATTGAGTGTGGTGTTGTACATGGGGTTCACAATTTGCGAAGAGCCCGTGGCCGTATTGTTGACAAACAATATTTTCTTCAATTTTCCTAATTCGTCATAAGGGTAATAATAAGGATTCAGGTTCGTATAGGTTCTGAAAGAGCCATAGGGCGATTGTGTTGACGAAACATTGTCATAGGTAATTTCGTCTCTGAAACGCAAGTTCTTATAGTTGTATTGCAATTTGATACCCGTTCCGATGCGGGTTCTTCCGGAGCCTTTCATCACACCTGCGGTATTATTATAGGTGAAGTTCACGCCATATCTGAAGTTGTCGCTGCCTCCCTCGAGCTGTGCGCTGTGTCTGTTAGTGATGCCTACAGAGCGCAACGGTTTTGACAGCCAGTCTGTGTCATACCCCTTGGTCACCAGTTTCAATCGTTCGTTGTAAGTTTCGAGATAGTCCTCCTTAACGTATATGGCTTTGCTTCCATAGTATAGTCCGGCCATATCTTCATATTTAAGCTTTTCGCGAGCATTCAAAAGGCTATAGTTGGACAGATCGGCAATCTCAAAATCGACACTACCGGTGTAGTTTAGCTTAAGTTGTCCCGGTGTAGGTGCTTTGGTGTCAATGATTACCACACCGTTAGACGCTCTCGAACCATATATTGCTGTGGCCGAAGCGTCTTTGAGAATGGAGATATTAGACACGCGGTTGGGGTCCAAATCGTATATCTTTTCAACACTCACCTCAAACCCGTCAAGGATAAACGTGGGCAGGTTGGCTTTACCTTTATACTGCTCATTGAGAAGGTTGGCATCCGTATTGGGCAGCGAGTTGACACCACGCACCTGTATGTCAGGTATATTGTTTGGGTCAGAGCCCATAGACAAATTCTCCGTGAGATTGAAAGAGGGGTCCAAAGCGGCTACCGTAGACAGCACGTTTTGGTCTGAGACCGACCGCAATTCAGATCCACTGAAACTTGTTACCGCTCCGGTGAACGTCTGTTTACGCTGCGTGTAATAGCCTGTCACTACCACATTTTTTAAGGACAGCTCATCACTTTTTAGCCGCACGTTCATCATGGCGGCAACTTTTAGCCTCACTGTGGTGGCACCAATATAGGATATTTTGAGATATGCGCTCTTAGGCACCTCTTGCAGCACAAATTTTCCATCTATATCGGTAGCCACGCCTTGGTTAGTTCCATCAATGACAACCGTGGCCCCCATTACGGCCGACCCATCGTCATCCATCACCACCCTACCCTTTACTGTTGGCAAGATCTTGTCGTCACGTTGGGCGCGCACCACCTTTACCGTAAGTCCGTCCACCGTATAGCCCAACGGCTTGTCACCGATGATATGGTTCATGGCTTCTATTATCGAAGCCTTTTCAAGTTTTCCGCTTGCGCGGTATTGGCTTACATCATCATAAGAGAAGCTGATTTTGTAGCCTGACACACTCTCCAAGCGCTTAAAAACAGTGGGTAAGCTCTCGTCTTGATAGCTAAGCGTTATTTCATGGTTTTGCGCCATGACATGGCATGGCATAAGAAAAAACAGCATCGCCATGACGACAGCCCATAAAAAATGATGTTTTTGTTTCATTTCTTGTCAATTTTGGTTATTGTAACATCCATATATTATATACGTGCATAGATACCAAATGGTCACTTTGATTTAACGTTTCATCAAAATATATCGTATTGTAGATTTATTTGTCGATTAGTTCAATTTAACCTTGTCGCAGGCATGGCACGCAGCACTCGCCATCAAGATTACTGTCCATACAAGGAATAATTGGAAAAATGGCAACATTGCTACCACCGTCACGCTGCCCCGGCATAGAAATACCAAAAACCCTTATACAGACACCACGCTTCGTGCATTCAAAGTTAATAAAAAATTCTCAAAATGTGGAAAAAATTCTATATTTTTATTGCACAGTGAGCGATTTTTTCATCGATAACGATTTTAAATGATAGATTTTTGCCTTAAAACCAAAGTTCCTGACAAAGCAAATAGCAAGATATACCAAGAACAGCCTGCCGATGTTAAGAAAAAATCATAAAAAAAGCATCATGATTTTCTATCGAAATAGCCGACAGTTTTTAGGCATTCGAGCCACACACCGCATTTTTCGGAGCAAAAAAAAATTAAAACAAGACTATAAAAAAAACTTGGCGAGACGATTAATGCTTAATCGTAACCCCTTTAGGCTCTAAACATGGTGCGAGAAAGACCTAATTACAATGCGATCAAGTATTAATCGCGACACGAAAGAGCATTAAACGCAACAGTTCTCACAACGGTTTCTCATCTCTTTTTGCAGCTATCACGACAACATCTTCATTTACAAGCACATAGAAAATGTGCTCTATTTTCAGCTTATTTTGGACAAATACATTTTATTTTTCAAATAAGCCAAGCATTTGAGAGCTTTTGTCAGGTATTTTCAAATACTATTTTCCAAGACGTCTTGAAAGGCTTGGCACAATTAATACTCATCGGGCAAAATACCGTTAGATGGTAATTTAGAATGGCACACAAATAATTATTTAATATTTTAGTCGTTTGTGTTAATAATTTATTTATCTTTGCAATACCTCTCTATGGGCCTACTGGCTATGGTAGGGATTTCCAATCATTATAAATTTAAATTTTCATGTCGACTTTAACAATTGCGATTATCATCACGTTCTGCGTGGGCTATTTTCTGATTGCTATCGAAGGCGTGACCAAGGTGAACAAGGCTGCCATAGCTTTGTTGATGTTTGTGCTGTGCTGGACACTTTTCATGGTGTCACCGGGAAGTTATATGCCGGGATTTTCCGGCCCAGAATTGGTCAACGAGGTGAGCGCGGCGATAGAGCGCCACTTAGGCAGCACGTCTACCACGCTGTTCTTTCTGATGGGCGCCATGACCATCGTGGAGATCGTTGACCAAAACGGCGGGTTCAATTGGGTGCGCGATGTGATGAAGACCAAGTCTAAACGGGCGCTGCTTTGGCGCATAGCCTTCATGACGTTCATCCTCTCGGCCATCCTCGACAACCTCACCACGAGCATCGTGATGATTATGATACTGCGCAAATTGGTGCATGAGCACAAAGACCGCATCGTCTTCGCGTCACTCGTCATCATAGCTGCCAACTCTGGAGGGGCGTTCTCACCAATTGGCGATGTGACCACCATCATGCTTTGGAACAAGGGTGTAATAACAGCCTTGGGTGTCATCACAGAGATATTAGTGCCCTCGTTGGTATCCATGGTGGTACCTGCTTTTATCATGCAATACGCTTTAAAAGGCGAGCTTGACAACCAAACCGAAATGCACATGGACAGCGATTACGAGTTGTTGGATTTTACCAGTGGCCAGCGCAAAGCTGTTTTTTTCATTGGCGTGGGTGGTTTGATGCTCGTGCCCGTATTTAAAAGCATCACCCACCTGCCACCATTCGTAGGTATATTACTGGTCCTCGGTATACTATGGGCTGTCACCGAGATATTCTATAGAGGTGCGACACAGACCGAAGAACAGCAAGGAAGCCTGAAGCGCGTAACCAATCTGCTACATAATATCGACATGTCCACCATTCTGTTTTTCCTCGGCATACTGATGGCCGTGGCTTGTTTGGAAGAGGTGGGCGTGCTCACCACCGTGGGCGAGGGCTTGAACGTGGCCTTCAACGGCAATCACTATGCCGTTACTGGCGTTATTGGCCTACTCTCAAGCATAGTCGACAATGTGCCTTTGGTGGCAGGATGCATGGGTATGTACCCCGTGGCACCCACTGGAGACATGGCCGTTGATGGTATCTTTTGGCAACTGTTGGCCTACTGCGCGGGCGTGGGAGGATCGATACTCATCATCGGATCGGCCGCCGGCGTGGTTGTGATGGGACTGGAGAAAATAACGTTTGGCTGGTACATGAAGCACGTCAGCTGGATTGCTTTGGTGGGTTACTTGGCTGGAATATTGTCCTATTGGCTTCTCCGCACATACCTATTGGTTACCCCGCTGTAAGAATCGTGCCTCCTAAATAGCACCGACGCAACCATCATGCGAAAGCATGCTTGCGAGCAAAACCCCAACTTGCCATGTTCAAAGGTAAACGCGCACGGTTTCGCTCAAGTGTCAAAAAATCTTGTCCCCACACGCGCCATCAACAGGCGGGTATGGGGACAAGATTGGTAAATGGGAGGACAAGGTCTATTTCAGACTGCCCGACTTGACGAGATACTCGCCTATCTGGATGGCGTTGAGGGCGGCTCCCTTGCGTATCTGGTCGCCGGTGAGCCACAATGTGCAACCATTATCATCGGCCAAATCCTTGCGAACACGGCCCACATAGACATCATCCTTGCCCGCACTCTCAAGGGGCATGGGATAAACATAGTTTTGTGGGTCGTCCACAAGTGTCACGCCGGGTGCCGACTGCAACGCGCGGCGTATCTCCTCAACACTGAGCGGCCGCTCTGTCTCAAACCATACGCTCTCAGAGTGTGAGCGCAACGAGCTGACACGCACGCAGGTGGCACTGGTGCGCACGTCTGAGTGCATGATTTTTTGGGTCTCGTTGAACATCTTCATCTCCTCTTTTGTGTAGTCGGTCTCGGTCATCTTGTCTATCTGTGGGATAACATTGTAAGCCAACTGGTGGGGGAATTTGCTAATCGTGGTGACCTTGCCATGCTCCACCATCTCCTTATACTGCTGCTCAAGCTCTGCCATGGCCGCCGCGCCGGCGCCACTTGCGCTCTGGTAACTGGCCACGTGTACCTTCTTGATATGCGACAAACGCTCTATGGGATAGAGCACCACGACCATCATAATGGTGGTGCAATTAGGGTTGGCAATGACCCCGCGTGGGCGATCGAGGGCGTCCTCTGCATTAATCTCTGGCACCACCAAAGGCACGTCATTGTCCATGCGGAAGGCGCTGGAATTGTCTATCATCACCGCGCCATACTTGGTGATGTCGCCCAAAAACTCTTTGCTCGTGCCAGCTCCAGCCGACGTGAAAGCGATGTCCACATCCTTGAAATCATCGTTGTGTCGCAAGAACTTAACCTCATAGTCCCTGCCCTTAAAGCTATACTTTCTGCCAGCGCTACGCTCTGAGCCAAACAGCACCAAATCGTCTATCGGAAAATTGCGCTCTGCGAGTATTCGCATGAGTTCCTGACCCACGGCGCCACTGGCCCCAACAATTGCTACTCTCATCTTATAATACTTTTAAATATTAAAACTACGATGGGCAAAATTACGATTTTTCAACGAATAAGGGGCACAATATGAAAGTTTTTTGCCAAGAACATTTACTATCGACGACAACTTGCCACGCTATTGGAAAATAATTGCTAACTTTGCAAGAAAGTAACGAGCCTTCATGTCGCACCTCGCATCATACTTCCCCATCACCGACCCCACCCTTATTTTTTTTGTGGTGCTGCTCATCATCTTGATGGCACCTATCATCATGGGCAAGCTGCGCATACCCCACATCATAGGCATGGTGCTCGCTGGCGTACTGATAGGCCAATACGGACTGAACATTTTGGACCGAGACGCGTCGTTCGAGCTGTTTGGTCGCGTGGGACTTTACTACATTATGTTCTTGGCCGCGCTCGAAATGGACACGGGAGGGCTCAAGAAAAACAAATACAAGACACTCGTTTACGGTTGTCTAACCTTTTCCATCCCTTTCGTAACGACCTATATTATAGGTGTCAAGGCATTGGGCTACACGGGCACGGCAGCCCTGTTGCTGGCATGCATCATGTCGTCAAACACGTTGGTGGCATATCCGATAGTGGGCCGGTACGGCCTGCAACGCAAACCAAGTGTATCCCTTAGCGTGGGTGGCACGATGATAGCCCTGCTCGCCTCGCTGATTATTCTGGCCACGATCGTGTCTGCCCACCATGGCAACAGCGGAGTGGCGTATTGGATATGGTTTGTCGTAAAATTTGCTTTATATTGTGGTGGGCTGCTGTTTTTCTTGCCACGGCTCACCCGATGGTTCCTGCGCCGCTACAGTGACGCGGTGATGCAGTTCATCTTTGTGTTGGCGGAAATGTTCTTAGGAGCGGCGCTGGCCGAACTGGTGGGATTGGAAGGCATCTTCGGCGCTTTCTTCTCCGGTTTGATTCTCAACAGATATGTGCCACATGTATCACCGTTAATGAACCGCATCGAGTTTATCGGCAATGCGCTTTTCATACCATATTTTCTCATAGGAGTGGGCATGGTGATAAACGTGAGGTTGCTGTTTGAGGGTGGTGCCATTATCTACGTGGTGTTTTGCATCGTGCTCTTTGGCACGTTGGGGAAAGCCATAGCGGCGTATATAGCATGCCACGCGTTTAGGATGCCACTGTCGTCGGGACACATGATGTTTGGCTTGACATCGGCACATGCGGCCGGTGCCATCGCCATCGTGATGGTGGGCATGAGGCTGAAAGACGCCATGGGCATGCCACTCGTGGACGAGGGAATGCTCAACGGCGTGATGATAACGGTGCTGCTCACCTGCGTGATTTCATCGCTCGTCACTGAACGGGCGGCGCAAAAGATAGTGCTGCGCGACAAGGAAATGCCACAAGAGGAGCGCAAGGGCGATGACGAGCGCATATTGGTGCCCGTGAAATATGCGGAAGATGCGAACAGGCTCGTGCAACTGGGCATCATGATGCGCAACGCCAAGCTGAACCGTGGCTTGGTGGCGCTGAACGTGGTGTACGATGACGAGCACATGCGCCGCAACCAAGAGCGAGGACGGCAACTGCTGGAACAGGTGTCGCGCTACGCAACCGGCTCAGACGTGCTGCTGCAAACGCAGGTGCGCGTGGCGGCAAACATAGCCAACGGCATCAAGCACGCCTTCAAGGAGTTTCAGGCATCGGAGATTGTCATAGGCATGCATACCCGCTCGGATGAGTCGCCAAGGTTTTGGGGACAATTTCACCAAAGTCTTTTCAATGGGTTGAGCAACCAAATAATCATGGCGCGCATCATGCACCCGCTGGAAACACTGAGGCGCATACAGGTGGCAGTGCCATCGAGAGCGGAATATGAACCGGGATTTTACCGATGGCTGGAACGGTTGGCAAGGATGACGAAAAACTTGGAATGTCGCATTCAGTTTCACGGCAGGAAAGAAACGCTACAGATGATTCATGAGTTTGTGAAGAACATACACCCCGAACTGAGGGCGGAATACATAGTGATGGAACACTGGAACGAGCTACCCAAGCTGGCGGCAACCATCGCGCAAGACCATCTCTTCGTGGTGGTAACGGCAAGAAAAGGCACGATGTCGTATAAAAACGCTCAGGAGCGACTGCCAGAGGAACTGACAAAATATTTCTCGGGCAAAAACTTGATGATTATTTTCCCCGACCAATACGCATACGACGACACCACATCAATGACGTTCGCGGCACCACAGCACACTGAGGAACGCTCGGCATACATGGAATTGCACGACTGGATAAAAGACAAGCTCAACGCCTAACCTATCGCCAGTGTCGGCGACGCGGAAAGCAACAAAGATTAAAAAATACGTAAACAATCATGATAGACATTCAAGGCATTACCAAATCGTTTGGTAAACTGCAAGTGCTGAAAGGCATAGACCTGCACATTGACAAAGGAGAGGTGGTATCGATAGTGGGTCCATCGGGAGCCGGCAAAACCACATTGTTACAAATTATCGGCACATTGGACAAACCAGACAGTGGCACCGTGGTGGTGGACGGCATAGACGTGGGCAAACTGTCGAGCAAGAAAATATCAAGATTTCGCAATGAGAAATTGGGCTTCGTTTTCCAATTTCACCAGCTTTTGCCAGAGTTCACCGCAATGGAAAACGTGATGATACCTGCGTTTATTGGTGGCGCAAAAAGCAAGGAAGCCAAGCAACGAGCCAAAGAACTGTTAGAGTTTATGGGCTTGGGTGAGCGGGCAAGCCACAAACCCAACGAGTTGTCGGGCGGTGAGAAACAGCGCGTGGCGGTAGCGAGAGCGTTGATGAACAACCCATCGGTGATATTGGCGGACGAACCTTCGGGTAGTCTCGACAGCAAGAATAAGGAGGAGTTGCACCAACTGTTCTTCGACTTGCGCGATAAGTTTGGGCAAACGTTTGTCATCGTGACCCATGACGAGGGATTGGCCGCTCTGACTGACAGGACAATACACATGAAAGACGGTCTGCTGGTGGACCATGACATCAAGGCAAGAGATGAGAGTGCGCCCGAAAACGTCAGCGCTCCCACAGTGTAGATGGGCGCGCGGTAACGCAACGCATATATTCAATCCGATAAAAGCAGAAGAAATGACAACTATAAAACTTGGTGATTATAACACGCTGAAAATGGTTAAGGTAGCCGAACGACCAAACCCACACTCGTTTGGAGGCAAGGAAACTTTTGGCATATATCTTGACGGTGGTAACGACGGAGAGATACTCATGCCTCAAAAATATGTGCCACAAGGGGTGAAAGTGGGCGACGATGTACGCTGTTTGGTCTATTTGGACCAAGATGAGCGCCCCATCGCTACGCTTGAAACACCATTGGCAAGGGTTGGCGACTTTGCTTACCTGAAGGTGAACTGGGTGAACGAGTATGGCGCTTTCCTTGACTGGGGCGTGATGAAAGACGTGTTTTGCCCATTCGGCGAACAGAAAAAGCGGATGGAGATTGGCGAAAGCTATATTGTGTACCTCTATATTGACAAGGAAAGCTATCGCATAGCGGCATCGGCCAAGGTGGACCGATTTATCATTGACCTAAACGACGAGGACGACAAACGGCGCGAAGCCTTGTATAACAAAGAGAAGACGGGCAAGCCCGTAGACCTCTTGGTGTGGCAAAAGACAGACCTTGGTTTCAAGGTGATTGTGGAAAACAAGTACGCTGGACTTATCTACGAAAACCAAATATTCCAATATGTGCATACCGGAGACCGCTTGCAAGGGTATGTGCAATGCGTGAGGCCTGATGGAAAAATAGACATCGCACTGCAACCCGCAGGCAGAAAAAACACCGTGGATTTCGCGGAAACGCTACTACGATGGCTTAAAGACAACGGCGGTAGCTGCGCGTTGGGTGACAAAAGCGATGCGGAAGATATCAAACGACAATTTCACGTGAGCAAGAAAACCTACAAAAAGGCTATAGGAGACTTGTACAAACGCAGGCTAATTGTCATCGCAGAGCAAGGTATAAGATTGGTAGAGCCATAAAATGAACTGGCAAGCAGGCGCGTTCTAACAATCGTTTTTACGAAAAAAGAAACATTTTGATGAATAATATAAAATGTTATTAGCAAAAATAAGCTCACGAATTACTCGTGAGCTTATTTATAATGTGCTTTTGACAGCTTGTCGATTTGTATTGATCTATTTGCTCTACCTCAAACTGTCAGATAAAAATGCCACGCATATTACTCGGCTATCATGATTGACACACGGTTCTTATCGTTCTGGGCAAATGGCTGTACACGAGAGCCTTTAGAATCAGAGGTGATACGATCTGCCGATATGCCCTTATTTTGAAGAGCTTTGACAACAGACGCGGCACGCTGAGCTGACAAACGATCGTTAATGCGATTGTTACCGGTTCCAGCATCGGCATAACCAGTAACAGAAACCTTGGCCTTAGGATTGTTATTAAGGTAAGCCACTATTTCGTCTACCTTAACCTGCTCTTCTGCAGTAATGGCATATTTATTAATAGAGAAGAATACGTCGCGACGCAATGGCTCAATCTTTTCTACCTTAGGCTCAGGAGTAGGAGCAGGAGCGGGCGTTGGAGCAATATTCTCCTGAACAGGCTCGGCTACAGGCTCGGGCTCAGGTGTTGTCTCCTTTTTAGTATAAGTTTTGCCAAGATTAATGCGGAAACCTGCCAAAGCATTGAAATACCAATCAGGATTATCTGCCTTCTTAGAGTTGTACTTATCGTTCAAAATGTTGGCGTTACCCTCTACTACAAAGTGAACAGCGTCGCCTAAACGAAATGCCATCTCAATACCGCCACGACCAAAAGGACGCACCTTGGTACCATCCCAGATGTAACGCATGTGGTTAGCATTAGCCATCGCCAAGGCCTCGTCATTCTTCCAAGCTACATTAGCACCGCCACCTACAAATGCAGTGAGGTTAAAAACACGTTTGGGATTCCATCCTGCAACAAGGTTTGACAGATTGAACATGAAATCCAAACCGGGTGCTACATAGTTAAACTTATATGTCGTATTGATGCCAGCCAAATTGCCCATTTCATCAATACCATTATAACCACCCATGCTTTGCCATCCATTAGCTTGTAACCTCGTGGCAAACCAAGGACAAAATTGGTAACCAATACCAAACTGTACATTAGGAGAAATCAAATCTTTAAACTTAGCTTCACCCAATGTGTACTGCGCTCCACCTTGCAGATTAATGAACGCATGCTTTTTAAAGACATACTCATTCTCTGTGTTTTGAGCGAAAACAGCTGTTCCAGCCATAAGCAATGAAACAACCAATAATGATTTAATCCGTTTCATAATAAATTTAATTGTCAAGTTGAGATTGTTGAGTTTCTGTCGCACTATCTGCCAAAGTCAAATACCATTTGCCATCTCTTCTAACAGGACGAATGACAAAAGAAATCGTATTAGGCCGTTTGTCACCGGGTGCCTTGTCAAAAAGAGTAACAGTATATCTAACCTTGCTGTCTGTTTCCTTGAGGAATTGTATTTCCTCCACAGATGCTTTCTTACCTTTGAAAGCTGTTAAAGTCATTCTTTCTTTCTTAGCCAAGTCTGCTGGCAAATTAGTAATACTATCCTTATTCAAATAATACAACATTGAAAGAGCTCCATCCACGTCACCCTGTTTAAGATGAGAAAGATAAAGTTGAACTAATGACTTTACTTGGTCTGTGTCTGATTTAGCCAAAGTCATTTCAGCAGGACGAATGAAATCATCTTGCATTTCCTTTAAACTGCGTTCCTTAGGCTTGTTTTTACAGCTTGACACCAGCGTTAAGCTTAGCAAACAAACAAACAGACTAAATAAAAAAGAGCGTTTTCTCATTCTATATCATGTTAAAAAAGGGGTGCCAGAAATTGACACCCCAATTATTACATCAATTCTAAATTCTAATTAGAAATTAATTTTTTTAGCATTACCTGCAGTATTTTTAACTGTGATCACAGCCCATGCCTTTTGTTGTGAAGCATCATAGTTTCCAAATACATACTTCATCTTGATAGGCAAGAAGATATGATAGGTACCGGTGTTACCACCGTTGTTCATATACTTAACGAAATCACCATCCTGCACGAGTTGCAAGTTCGTAATGTTCTTTTTAGCATTCACGCACTGTTTACGATAAGCAACATCATTCTTGTAACTGTCGCGAGCAGCTGTTCCAAGGTTAGCGTCGGTCAAAGCATTTTCAACATCAGCAATGAATTCGATGCCATAGTACTTGAAGTCAAACTGTTTTTTACCATCATTCTTACCAAGGTTTGTGTTGTCAGCAAGACCTGTGTAATCACGCCAGTCTGTTACGCTAACAAGTTTACCAAATGAAATCTTCTGCCAATCGTTAGGAGCATCCTTAATTTCGTATGGTTCTGCACCAGAGAGATTCAATGGACGCAAGAAGCGAACGTTGAAGAATGTTTGTGGCATGTATGGCTCATAGCACAATTCAGGCAATGTAATCTGAACGTAAGCTGTGAAAGTCTGCTTGCTTCCCAACTTAGAGTGAGATGCGAAGTTCAAGATATCATCAGACTCTTCGCCTTCTACATAAGTAACTTTACCAGCAGCATCCATTCCTACGAGCTTCTTGTCAATATCAACTGGGTCTTTTGCACCGACTTTCTTGACCTTAACAATCTTAATAGTCAGATTGTCATCGCTCAAAGCCAAAGTATATTCATTGCCAGAATAGCCCTTGACAGTCCACTGGTTTGCAGCATTAGCGCTAAAGTCAGCATTAACACCCTTCTTTGGCAATGTGAACTTGAACTTAGGCTGGTTAGCTGGATCGGCCATCTCCGCTTTCAGTTCAGGGAACTTTTCAGCATTGTTCAGAGATGCAGAAAGTTTACCATTCAAGAAATAATCATGGAGATCCTTAACAAACTCAGTATTTTCGAGCTTATTGTCAGCCTCTGTTGGTACAGGTACATTGGCGCGAACCTCGAATGCGTCAGTGGCTGTAGGAGCATTAACTGATGATTGGTACTTATACCATTGAGCCAATGTCTTTTGAGCGTCGAGGTTAGCTGTTGCGAAGTGCAACTTACCAGCCTTGATTGTCATAGGCACATAAACATCACCACCATTCTTCTTATTCTCATACTTAACATAAACAGTAACGTCCTTGGTGCTAACACCTTCCTTAGGAGCAGCTGCTGTCTTTACATTCTTATAATCTGCAAGAGCGAATGACCACTCAAGAACATGCGTCTGAGCACCAACTGTACCAGCGTTATGGAGTTCCGTAACAGTACCAAGCATTTCGTCGGCGGTAGCCTCTTTGTAACCACCATCTTTTTTAGGAACAAACTGCTTGCCTGCAACAAACTTGTAAGTCTCGTCGAAGTTCTTCTTAGAAATCTTCAGCAAGTCATTGTAAATATGGAATTCAACCTGTGCCCAAGTCAATTTATCCTTAGCTCCATTGCAATCGAAGAAGTAATCGTTCATGGCGAATGGATCAGAAGTAACATCCTGAGGACCTACCGCGTCCAAATCTGTAATTAACAACTTCATGTAACCATAGGCAAGAATTGTGCCTTCTGCATCTTGAATTTCGATAACCAACATAGGCATACGACCAACTGCAGATGCGTTAGCAACCTCATTCTTTATAGTTTCACCAGTATTTGATACGTTTCTTGGAGTAGCGATCACATCGCCATTCTCGTCTGTAGACAACTGAATGTGATGTGTTTCACTGGTCTTATTAGAGCCAAGTGTGTAATCAACAGTCTTAACAACATACTTCAACCCCAAAGCCTTGAATGTAGAAGGCTCCATTTTGCGAACCTTGGCAGCGTCAATAGTTGCGTTAGCACTATCTGTTCCAAGATCTTTTTCGGTTGTGTAGTGAGTCTCAAGAAGAGCTGAAATATTAATACTTTCATTGTACTTAACACTGTGTGTAGCACGGGTATCCTCTTTTGCATACTCTTTGAACTTCTTGTGAAGGTGTCCCGAAACTGCCGCACCTATATTGTCAACAAACGGAGCTTGTTTGAAAGACTTGTCTGCAACAAGCAAGTTGTAAATCTTCACCGGTGCAATCAAAGCATAGTCAGAAGTAACAGTAGTGTCACCCTTAGAAATCTGAGCAGCTACGAAAGAACCGTTACCAGCCTTCAGGTTGGCTTCGATAGCCTTAAAGTTGGCTCTGAAAGGTATGGAGAGAATGCCATCCTTGTAAGCGTCCTTATCTGCCTTGAACAAATCGTCTGTTTTGCCATATTCCGGGGTAGCGATATCAGCACCAGCACGAGTCTCAAGACCAGTCATAGGCTTCAGCAATTCAGCAACATTGCCATAGAAGCCGATGGTCGAATTGCTCAAATCAACAGTCGAAGGATTCACATGATACATAGCAGTACCAATGCCAGACAATATCTTTGCCTCACCCGTAAGCTCAAAGAATGTGAGAGAAGCATCGCCTTCTTTATAAATAACAGCAGAGTCAGAAAGCACCTTGATAGCCTCTATACCACCGTAGTAAGTATCTGGTTTCAACACAAGGCTTGACAAGTTACGCTTAACGAAAACTGTCAAGATATTGATATTCTTAACTGTTTTCTCCACTTCCTTGTTAGCTTTCTCCATGGTTTCCTTCAGTTCCTTAATAGCTTGCGCATTGCCAGATGCAGCCTGCAAAGCTTTCAAGTCTTCCTGCAATTTAGCAACCTGACCTTTTAGTTCCTCTGCGCCTTTCTTACCGCCAAGCTCATTCTCGAACGCTTTCAAAGCGTCAATTTGGTTCTGGAGGTTTTCATTCACTGCCTTTTGAGCGGTCTCAGCTTCATTCAAAGTTGTACCCAGCTTATTCAAACGACCATCGATACCATCGATTTTAGTCTTCAGAGCCTCAACTTCTGACTTATCAGCCTTACCATCGATAACCTTTTGAAGGTCATTGATAGCTTCTTGTAACTTCTCTGCAGTCACCAAATTCTTAATTTGATCCTGCAAAGACTTGAGATCTTGTTTTGTAGCATAGGTAGCAGCTGCTTTTTGAGCATCTTCTTTTACCTGCTTCAAAGCACTCTCAAGAGTGGTCATCTGAGTCTGCAAGTTTTTGATGGACCCAGTATTTGCACTGATGTCGTCATCATAATCCTTACAAGAAGTAACAGTACCCATGGCTCCAAAAACAAGGAGACCCATAAGCAACGTACTAAAAAATTTTCTTCTCATACGAAATTAAAATTAAAAAATTAAACCTATTTAATATATTACATGCTTTATATTCTCTATAAGACATAGTTCCCCCATAAAAAGGATTATGACTACTCTGCAAAAATAGACATATTTTAATAAACTTGCAAGTATTTCTATATTTTTTTTCGCAAAATCTATTATTTTAAACGCATCTCCATGAATTTTGGGTGCTATATATAATAAGGTGGGATTAAAACTCTGCATTTCTTGGTGTTCTTGCGAATGGAATGACATCACGAATGTTTTGCATTCCCGTCACAAAGAGAATGAGCCGCTCGAAGCCTAACCCGAAGCCGCCATGTGGGCAAGATCCATATTTACGGGTATCCAAGTACCAATTATAGCAGTTTTTATCCATGCCACGATCCTCAATCTCACGAACAAGTTTATCAAGATTTTCCTCACGCACTGAGCCGCCAATAATCTCACCTATACGCGGGAACAGCACATCGGTGCCCTGCATGGTCTTGCCATCGGCATTTCTCTTCATGTAGAAAGCCTTGATCTCCGCAGGATAGTCGGTCATAATGACAGGACGCTTAAAATGCTCCTCCACAAGGTAACGCTCGTGCTCGCTACTAAGGTCCATGCCCCATTCCGTAACCGGGAACTCAAACTTATGGCCTTTGTTGACCGCCTCTTGCAGGATATTGAGACCCTCCGTATAAGTGAGGCGCACGAAGCTTTCCTTAACTACCGACTCCAAAGTTTGGATAAGCGACTTGTCTATCATCTTGTTCAAGAACTCAAGGTCGTCCTTGCAATTGTCCAGCGCCCACCGCACGCAGTACTTGATAAAATCTTCCTCAAGATCCATCAACTCTTCTTGGTCGATAAACGCCACCTCGGGCTCAATCATCCAAAATTCAGCCAAGTGCCGGGGCGTGTTGCTATTCTCGGCACGAAAGGTGGGACCAAACGTATAGATGGCCCCAAGCGCCGTGGCACCGAGCTCTCCCTCAAGCTGTCCACTTACCGTAAGACTTGTTTTCTTACCAAAGAAATCCCGGTCATAGTCCACTTGACCACTTTTAGCCACACGGTCAAGGTCGAGCGTGGTCACTTGGAACATCTCCCCGGCTCCCTCCGCGTCGCTGGCCGTGATGATTGGCGTGTGAAAATAATAGAAGCCATGATCATGGAAATACTTGTGTATGGCAATAGCCATATTATGGCGAATGCGGAACACCGCTCCAAAAGTGTTGGTGCGAAGCCGCATGTGTCCGTATTGGCGCATATACTCAAAGCTCTGCCCTTTTTTCTGCATGGGATAGTCGCTCGGGCACAATCCATACACCTCGATGTCTTCTGCTTGGATCTCTGAAGTTTGACCTTTGCCCTGACTCTCCACCAATTTTCCGGTAGCTCGTATACAAGCTCCGGTGGTTATGCCCCTCAGCATGTCTGCATCAAACTTTTCGGGATTAATGACCACTTGTACATTTTTGATGGTAGAGCCATCGTTGACGGCAATAAAATCCACAGCCTTGCTACTACGATGTGACCGAACCCATCCTTTTACCGTTATATCTTTTCCAAAATCGGTGCAGCACAGCGCATCGACCACTTTTGTTCTTTTCATAAACTATAATCGCCTTTCCATATTATATTTGGATATCGAGTGTAAACCAACATACGTAGTATGCCATATTACATTCTCGATATCACGATTTTTTACATAAATATTTTATTCGTACATTCCACTTCTCAACATGTCTACTTCCTGTTCGGTCAAGAACCGCCAGTCGCCCCTACGAACATTCTTTTTGGTCAGCCCGGCAAACTGTACACGATCAAGTCTGATCACACGGTAGCCCAACGCCTCGAAGATACGGCGTACAATACGGTTTTTACCGCTGTGTATCTCAATGCCAACCTGCGCCTTTTCGCACTCGTCAACATATTCTATGGCGTCAGCATGCACCTCGCCGTCTTCTAATTCGACACCCTCTGCTATTTTCTGCAGGTCTTCTACGGGCACATTTTTATCGAGGAACACGTGGTAAACTTTTTTCTTCAAGAATTTAGGGTGTGTGAGTTTGCTGGCCAAATCGCCATCGTTCGTCAAAAGAAGCACTCCCGTGGTGTTTCTGTCCAATCTTCCCACGGGGTATATGCGCTCAGGGCAAGCCCCTTTCACCAAGTCCATCACCGTCTTGCGCTGTTGAGGGTCGTCACTCGTGGTGACATAGTCTTTGGGTTTGTTGAGCAACACATACACTTTTTTCTCCAAAGTCACCAGTTGGTCACGGAATTTTACCTCGTCGCTACGCAACACTTTCGTGCCCAATTCTGTAACGATCTCACCATTGACCGCCACCACGCCAGCCTGTATGAACTCGTCGGCTTCTCGCCGAGAGCAAACGCCAGCGTTAGCCAAGTATCTGTTTAGCCTAATCGGCTCGTTTGGATCTATATGTTCCTCCTTGTACTCTATGCGTTTCTTCATGCTATACTTTGCGTCTGGGTCATAACCCTGACGAGGCACGTACCCACCCGGACGCCTATCATAACCGCCCTGATAACGATTGTATCCACCTTGGCGTGGCTGGTAGCCACCCTGCTGACGGCCATAGCCTCCCGGGCGAGGCTGATAGCCACCTTGCTGACGACCGTAGCCACTTTGGCGTGGTTGATAACCACCTTGTTGGCGGTCGTACCCACCTTGGCGCGGACGGTAACCACCGGTGCGTGGCTGGTAGCCTTCGCGTGGTTGGTAGCCCTCACGCTGTTGATAGCCGCCATCATTATTGTTGTAACGCGGACGGTTATAATTATTGGGACGCTGCTGATAGCCGCCATCACGCTGCTGATAACCGCCTTCACGCTGCTGGTAACCACGCGATTGATAACCTCCTTGGCGAGGTTGATAGCCACCACGCGGCTGATAATTGTTGTAAGATGGGCGGCCCTGCTCGCCACTTCCCGATTGTAGATTGGCGCCGAAGCCCTCGGGACGGAACCCACCCCGATCTTGCATATTGTTGTTACGGTCACTGCTATAGGCCCGCTGAGTATGGATGCGCGGCCGTTGCGACCGTGAGTTTTCTTCACGATAGTCGTTCTGATAATCTGAATTGCGCTCATAGCCTTCACGGCCACTCTCGTTGTCTTGATACTGCTCTGATCTTTGCTCCTGAATCTTGTTCTCTAAATCTTCTGTCATAGTTGTAACATTTTAAGCCTCTCGGCTATGGTTAATAAATGATACTATTTTTGTAAAATTAAATACCTGTATAATTTTCTGGCGTTATTGCCATCAATTCTTTTTTCACCTCATCACTGACATTCAGTGTTTGTATAAAATCGTGTATTGTCCTCTTGGTCATTTTCTCATTGGTGCGGGTCAACGCTTTCAACGCCTCATACGGATGCGGATAGCCCTCCCGGCGCAAAACTGTCTGTATGGCCTCCGCCACGACAGCCCATGAGTTTTCAAGGTCTTGCGCCATCTTGTCTTCATTAAGAATGAGTTTTCTCAACCCTTTCAGCGTGCTCTTGATAGCAATGACACCATGACCGAATGGTACGCCAACGTTACGCAGCACCGTAGAGTCTGTCAAGTCTCTTTGCAAACGGCTTACTGGCAGTTTGGCAGCCAAGAATTGCAACACGGCATTGGCCATTCCAAGATTGCCCTCGCTGTTTTCGTAATCTATTGGGTTCACCTTGTGTGGCATGGCACTGGACCCGACCTCGCCAGCTTTGATCTTTTGCTTAAAATACTCCATGGAAATATACATCCAGAAATCGCGGTCCAAATCGATGATGATGGTATTGATGCGGCGCATGGCATCAAACACGGCACCCATAAAATCGTAGTTGCTGATTTGGGTTGTCCACTGCTCTCGCTGCAAACCTAATTTGTTGGCCACAAAATCATTGCCAAATTTGCGCCAGTCTATATTCGGATAAGCCACATGGTGTGCGTTGAAATTGCCTGTGGCACCACCAAACTTGGCCGTCAACTTCACCTTTTTAAGGTCGTCGAGCTGCTCGGTAAGCCTGTAAACATAGACCATTATCTCTTTGCCCAAACGTGTAGGCGAAGCAGGCTGGCCATGCGTGCGTGCCAACATAGAGACATTCTTCCACTCATCCGCATAAGTTTTGAGCTGGCTTATCAGTTCTTCCACACAAGGATAGTACACGTGAGCAAGTGCCTCCTTGACTGAAAGTGGCACGCTGGTGTTGTTGATATCCTGCGAAGTGAGTCCGAAATGAATAAATTCTTTAAAGTCGTCGAGCCCACCTATTTGATCAAACTGCTCCTTGATGAAATATTCCACCGCTTTCACATCGTGGTTGGTAATTTTCTCAATGTCTTTCACGCGCTGTGCATTAACTTCATCAAAGCGTTGGTAAATAGCGCGCAATTTATCGAAAAGATGGTGGTCGAAATTGGCAAGCTGTGGCAACGGCAACTCACAAAGTGTAATGAAATATTCTATTTCTACACGCACACGATATTTTATAAGTGCAAATTCTGAGAAATAGTCTGCCAAAGGTTCTGTTTTTCCTCTATAACGGCCATCGATAGGCGAGATGGCGGTCAACACATCAAGATTCATATATTATAACAAGTATTGTATGTATGCAAATTTACGAATTAAATTCGAGATGATGTGCAGTTCGGCTTAAAATCTTTGGTAAATATAAGTTAATGCCATCATATCTCACATAAAGTCTCTCACATCTATATGACAAAGTCTCACAACCGTTGTGGTCGTAAGACTTTTTAATTGGTGGGCGTTGACGGATTCGAACCGCCGACCCTCTGCTTGTAAGGCAGATGCTCTAAACCAGCTGAGCTAAACGCCCTCTAAAAAAAAATCCCCGCAGCCCCGAAAGACCACAGGGAAACACCCCTAAGTGGGCGTTGACGGATTCGAACCGCCGACCCTCTGCTTGTAAGGCAGATGCTCTAAACCAGCTGAGCTAAACGCCCGAGTAACTCGGATTGCGGGTGCAAAGATACAATTAAAATATTGCACCACCAAATATTTGCAACTTTTTTTTATTTCCACATGAAAAATCATTACTTATTACGCTCCACAAATCTGTCATTCATACATTCATGCGAGCACCAAGAACCACACGATTTAGCGCTAACAAAAAACATTATCAAAAGCGACTATATCCCCTTATAAATTTTTAGGAAGAGTACAAGCCACACATTTTATTTCTATCTGATTACCAACGTCTTGAAACTAAATTGTCATTATTTAAAAATTTGTAAATAAATTCAAGAAAAACAGTCCTGCCAAAATCAGTGTTTAGCATGAGTTTGCACAGATATGGCATGCAGAAACGTAACAGAGCAAGTGTCAAGATAGAAGTAGGAAACAATCAGCAGAAACGCCTTTCTTGCTAAAGATTTTGCCTTTCGGGGTTAAACGCAGCATGTCAAAACCGAAAACCAGCATATCAAAGTCTGTTAGTCTTTGGGATTAGTATCTAATTACGACGTGGTTAGTATCTAAACGCCATGCGATTAATATCTAATCACGATGGGATTAGTATCTAAACGAGATGCGATTAGTATCTAAACGAGATGCGATTAGTATCTAATCACGATGGGATTAGTATCTAAACGAGATAGGATTAGTATCTAATCACGATGGGATTAGTATGTAAACGAAAAGTTGTCATATCATTATCATACTTGGCCCGAATAGCTTGCACACCTCAATAAAAAAAGAGCGCACCGATAAACGGTGCGCTCAATTTGTAATTCTTAGGAACTCCTAATTACTTTATGTCAAAAAATTAGGAGAAAATGATGATGTTACTCAGAAACCTGAACTGTAGCACGACGGTTGAATGAGATTGGAGAGAGCTCATCAACACCACCACGACCTACGGTTGTGATGTTGCTACGGTCTACGCCCATCTTAACAAGCTCGTCAGCAACAGTTGCGGCACGACCCTCAGACAGTCTTTGGTTAATCTCTGGAGTACCAGTAGCGCTATCAGCATAACCGTTTACGAGCAACTTATTACCGTTTTCTTTTGCATATTTTGCAATAGCGGCAACATTTACAAGATCCTTTTGAGAGGCGATATCGGTACGGTTGATGTTGAAGAATACAGATACCGGAGTGGTAACAAACTCCTTAACAGCCTTAGGTGCTTCCTGCTTAGGCTGGTTGGCCAGCAAGTTCTTCAGGCGAGCGTTCTCTGCATTAGCGTCATTGAGCTGTGCGTTGAGAGCGTCTATCTGGCTCTGAGAGAGGGCCTTGATAGCATCAACATCTGGCACCTTGTCCCAAGTGGCGGTACCAAGATTGAAAGTCAAACCAACCTCGGCATACACGTCGTTGTCTTTGTCTTCCCATCCGCGGTTAAGACGAGTGTCTGCCAAAGAAGTGCCCTGATACAAGGAGAAATCTTCCTCAAGACGGTTCCAGCCTGCTTCTACATAGAAGTTGGCACGTTTGCCAAGACGCCATGTAGACTGGATACCTGCGCTAAGCTGCATAGCATAGAGGTTGTCGCTCATGTTACGAGCCACACCACCACCAGCGAAAGCAATGACATTCCAAACACGATTTGGATTGTAGCCACAGAGGAGGTTGCTCAAGTTGAACATGATGTGCTCGTTCAGGATCCACATGTCGAATGTTTCGCGCTCGCCAGTGCTCTTAGGAGCAATCTTCTTGCCCTGCCAAGCCTGCAACTTTGTGCGGAGTCCCAAACCGGGAGTGAACCACTTACCTATGGCAACATGAGCGCCAAATGTACGGCGATCTTCAGAGAAGACACCTGCGCGTTTGTCAAAACGGCCATGCTCCTCGTCTGGATACCATGCATGGTAGTCACCACCTAATTGAACAAACCAATTGCTCCAAAAAGAATTGGTAGCAACACTGTACTTCTTTTGAGGCGTTGCCTCTTGAGCATTAGCACCCGTGAACATACCGGCGCAAGCCAGTGCAATTAACAGTTTTTTCATAATCTTTTATTCTTTAATGATCAAATATATATCGTTTTTATTGAATCGCACACTATTACACGGGCAAAGTTAATAATATTTTTTAAATCTAAGCGATTTTTGTACACAAATTTAATAAAAAAATCAAGAAATATTTTTATTCTATACAAGTATTGTCCATTTTGCTTAAAATTTAACGCAACATTTGCTCTATATCGTTCTGTTTTAAGATATATAGCACGCTTTTTCCATCAGGGGTGTAGTTCACATTGGAACAGACAAACAAATTGTTGATGATATTTTCCATCTCATCATTGCTTAGCACTTGACCGTAAGGTATTGCGGCGGCGCGTGCCATGCTCAGCGCGATGGTATCGTAAACCTCTTGATTAGCAGCGACGCCTCTGTCTTGCACTGATTGGAGCATATTGTGTAGCAAACATAGCACATCTACCCCCTCCAACCCTTCGGGCATAGCATTGATAGCGTAGGTGCCGCCTCCAAGATTGGCAAGCTCAAAACCCATGGCTGAAACTTCCTCGGCTATGGTTTGGTACAGCGTGTCTTCTTGCACGGACAACTGGATGGTATCGGGGAAAAGCATTTTCTGCGCGTGCACAGCTCGCGTGGCAAGTTGTTTCTGATAGTGATCGAACAAGATACGAATGTGCGCACGATGTTGGTCTACGACCATCAGTCCAGATTTGACAGCGGTCATGATGTATTGCCCCTTGTATTGATAATGTGCAGGCGACTTCTCGGCTATGAGACTATCAGCTGTCTCGGTCGCTGTTTCGGGAAACAGTGTGTCATGTTGGCGCTCGCCCTCAGTGTCAAGGTCGTCATAGAGTTGCTCCCATTGGCTTGGAATATGCGAGCGTATAATTTGGTCGGCATCACCTTTAGATGGTTTGGGGTCTTTTGAAGAATAGGAGCAAGGCGCCTGCATACTGTCAAAAGGGTTGTAAGTGGGGTTGTATTCCACCTTGGGCGCCTCCGCATGGTTATTGGGATTAAAGACCGGAATGTCTGGTTTACCCTCGGTATCAAAGTCTATCGTAGATACATTGTTAAACCTACCGACAGCGTCTTTGACCGCAGCGAGAACGATTTGCCAGATGGCTTGCTCGTTTTCAAATTTTATTTCGGTTTTGGTGGGATGTATGTTGACATCGATATCCTTTGGATCCACGTCAAAATAAAGGAAATAAGACACTTGGTCACCTTGAGGCACGAGCCGGTCAAAAGCCGTTGTGACAGCCTTGTGAAAATAGGGATGTCGCATGTATCGGCCATTGACAAAAAAATATTGGTGTACCCCTTTTTTGCGAGCAGACTCGGGTTTGCCCACAAATCCATTGAGACCACACATGGATGTCTCAACGTTGACTGGCAAAAGATCTTGGTTGATACGTTTGCCAAAAATATCGACAATGCGCTGGCGCAAACCTCCAGCCCTGAGATTGAACATCTCCGAGTTGTTGCTTCTTAACGAGAAAGCCACCTCTGGATATACAAGGGCTATACGTTGAAACGCCGTTATGATGTGATTGAGCTCGGTATTGTTCGATTTGAGAAATTTCCTACGCGCGGGCACGTTGTAAAACAAGTTTTCGATGAGGAAATTGGAACCGACGGGACAAGCGCATGGTTCCTGATCTTTAAAGCGCGAACCGGCTATTGACAGCTGCGTTCCTATTTCCTCATTACACGTGCGCGTCTTTAGTTGCACCTGTGCCACGGCAGCGATAGAAGCCAAAGCCTCACCCCTAAATCCCATTGTTCGAAGGTTGAAAAGATCGTCGGCCAAGCGAATTTTGGAAGTGGCGTGGCGCTCAAAAGACAAACGAGCGTCGGTTTCGGACATGCCTTTCCCATCATCTATCACTTGGATGGAAGTGCGACCAGCCTCCACCACGCTCACATCCACCGTCTTAGCGTCAGCGTCCAAGGCATTTTCCATCAGCTCCTTGATAACAGACGCCGGTCGTTGTATCACCTCGCCGGCCGCTATCTGATTGGCAACGGAATCAGGTAAAAGATGGATGACATCACTCATATTATCAATATTATCAGTAATAAAACGAATAAGGCTATTAAAAAAAGAAGCAAGACTGTACTTGAATGCGATGACTTGGCATGCTGTTGATGGCGCAATTGCCATTGGGTGGCAAACCTTATGCGTCGCGATGCGCTCGTAGTTGTGCCTTTTGAAGACATGCCCAACTCTTGCCGCGCGCGCTCTTCTATTCGCGCTAATCGTTCTTTACGCTCGTCACTATAAATCATTGGATGTTTAAAACGTCGTGGTTTAGGCACTTTGAAGAGCATGGGCATATCTAATCCTCCCCTTGTTTTACTTGCTGTTTAGGCGTGGGTGATTGATCTATCTTAATTTGTTGTATGGGTGCCGCATGGCGAACAATATTTTTGAGCTCGCTACCTTGTGTTTTTGCACGCCAAATAAACACGTCGTCCTTGTCTTTGGGTCGCATATAATCGAACCAAGCAAATACGTCGAGCTTGTATCGCGTGGGGGGAATCTGCGACATTGGGTAAAGCGTGCCTTGCGCCTTGGGCATCCATATACGCTCCAATTGGCGATTGGGAGACATGTACATTTTCATGGTGTCGGTCTCCACATAGTTAAGTCCTATGAGGGTGCTGTCTTTGCTGTCTATAGGAAAATAGATGGATCTGACGTTTCTGACGGCATCGCTACGTCGCATTTGTCCATTGACGAAATAGGCATACATATCTTTTGAGGACACTTGGTTGTAATAGGTGCTATCCGGGAGTTGTTCCACCGACAAAGCCTGCCCCAACACGTGTGCCTCACGCACCGTACTATCGTTCATAAATACTTTGACGACCTCACCAAGGAGCTGGCGCCCAGCATTCCAAATTATCGGGTCGCGATACATTGTGAGGCACGAATCCTTGCTATTGAAGACGAGCGAGTCGCACACAGACTGGATATCCACCCTATACGTTCGCACCTTGTTGTAGCAGTGTACCTTACGAAAGACCGAGTCTGTGTTGATATTAAAAGTTTCTATCCGCATCGTGTCGGCGTGCATATATAGTGTGTCTTTGCGCGAATAGTCCATGACCAAAAGATTTTTTGTGGCATATCCACGGCCAATTTTCTCATTGTATTCCATCTTCTCGCAGGTGATCTTTTGGAGATTCTTATCATCAACAAATATCACCCTACCCTTGCCACGATTTTTGCCAGTCTCGCTATTATAATATAGGGTATCGGCCGTGATAGTCTTCTCTTTGTTCACCACGGTGGATCGTCCATACAGCTCGGCCTCGTCCTTGGCAGTGTTAAAATAACCGTCTGTTGTGGTGATGGTATTGTCTTTTCCCCTTATGATAGAAGGCATCTCCTTGCCTCGGCCTTTATCCGTGGTATACATGCCCACCACATGCGCTCTCGACTTTCTTGTGTCATAGTAAAGCGTATCCGTGGAAATCCAATTTTTGGGCGTTTTGAGCTGAACATCGAGGTTAAACCGAGCCGTTCTGGTGGCTGTATGGTATTCGCCCCAGTCTGAACTAAGCTTTGTCTTGCCATCTATCAATCTTCCGCCATTGAAAAAATAAGCATACTCATAAAGTCGGTCATAATTCAAACTGTCTGTATAGAGCGTTTGTTTTCGATGTTTGAGCACCACGTTTTGCCTCGCTTCCAACATTTGCTCCTCACCATTATACCACGCTCTGTCACACGTAAGCGACAGCGTATCCCCTTGGCGAAATCGCACGTGGCCAAAGGCGCGCATAGAATTAGTGCCTTGGTAGAAGTAAGCGCTGTCACAATTGAGCCGCGCCCCTTTGTGCGTGAAGGCTACATGTCCCTTGACTATTTGAACATCCGGGTTGGGACCATAGGCGTCATACCTCAACTCGTCTGCATGAACAAGATGCACTCGCTCGTCGGTAGGTTTTCGCTTCCCTTTCCGGATTGCTGCGTTGAGCAAGCCAAGGACAAAGAAGCATAGAACCATCGAAAAGATAATCCTATGCCCAATAGCACGCAAGTGGCAGATGGATCGACTCGTCATTTAATCCACCCCTTATACTTAAAGTCACAATTTTTATAGCGGTCGCTCATACGCACGTATGTATGCTTAATCTTGTCGGATACCCAATTATTGATGGTTTTTTCGCGCTCCTTATTTAAAACCACATTTTTCATCACTTGAAAATCCTCTGTTATGGTTGCGCGATGCCCGTCAGTCCTGCTTTTGAGTTTGGCTATGGCAACAACAGTTTTGCCTTTACTGTTGATCATTTGGAAAGGTTGGGATATTTCGCCCACTTTCATCGTATCAACTACACGCGCCACCTCTGTGGGCAATTCTCTCATTTGGAATCGCGAGGTCATGGATTCGCCCGTGTTGTTGGTCATCAAACCTTGATTGTTTCTGGTGTCCTTGTCTTCTGACAAGTATGAGGCGGCCTCCTCAAAAGTAAACTTACCCGCACGAATATCGTTTGCGATCGAATCTACTTGGTGCGAAGCCTTGTCTATTTCCTCCATAGATACTTTTGGTTTGAGCAATATATGCCGGCATTTTATCTTGTCGCCACGCTTGTCAATAAGTTGAATGATGTGGTAACCAAACTCTGTTTCTACAATCTTGGAAATCTTGTTTGGGTCGGTGAGGTTGAAAGCCACGTTAGCAAAAGCGGGATCAAGATAGCCGCGACCGGTGTAGTCCATCTCACCACCAGCCCGCGCCGAGACAGGATCCTCGGAGTATAAACGCGCCAACGTGGAGAACGTGGTCTCGCCTTTGGTCACCCTGTCGGTGTAATTGCGCAGCAGGTCTTTCACCCGGTTTATCTCTTCTTGCTTGACACGTGGTGTCCTGACAAGCAGTTGTACCTCTACTTCCATAGGAACAAAAGGGATGCTGTCTTGTGGCAAGGAACGGAAATAGGTGCGAACATCCGCTGGAGACACTTTGACATGTTCCACGATCTTGTTCTTCATCTGCTGAATGAGCAACTGATTTTTGAAATCGTCATGCAGTTCGGCACGCATTTCGTTTATCGTCTTCTTGCGATATTCCTCCAATTTTTCTCTTCCTCCAGCAACATCTATCCATCTATTGATCTGCTGCTCAATACCTCTTGAAATCTCATTCTCTGTCACTTCAATCGAGTCTATAGACGCTTGGTGTAGAAAAAGTTTCTGAACGGCAATTTGCTCTGGTATGGCACAATCTGGGTTTCGGCCCCAGTTCACGCCCTCTGCCATGCCTTGCATGCGCATCATTTCTATATCCGATCGAAGAATAGGCTCGTCTCCGACTACCCATACCACCTCGTCAACCACGCTTCCATCGGGGATTGTGACTTCGTTAGTGTTTGGCGTGACGGTTGTTATCGTGGTATCTGAAAAAAAAGATTGTTGATCCATGCCACGACGATTGCTGTTGGGGATTGCCATCATACCCGTAAACAACGCTAATGCTGATATGATTGCGAAATGTCTGATTGTCATACGTTTTTCTTTTTAATGATTGTTGACAGTCTTTACGATATCCTCGTTAACGGTAACCGTATATTTCTGTCGAAGATCGTTTACCCATTGGCTTTCGAGATATTCTTGATAGTCAGTAACAACCAAGGGACGAACGTCATCCATTACTTTTGGCGATTTGAGTTTTTTGCCATAAACCGCACTGTATGGATATCCTTCTATTTGCTTGGGCAGGGTGTGCACCTTGAACACCTCGTGATCTACGAGGGCATTATCTCCTTTTTTGAAAATACCCTTTTCTGCTCTAATGCGGAGGACAGAGTCCGTGTTGAATGTAGTACGAAGCTGTTCTTCCCAACGCTCAAAAGGTGTTTTTTTCAATAGCTTACGCACAGCTTTGATATCTTTTTCTTCTCGAGCGCGATAGGCTACGCCTTTAAAGCGAGGTTCTTCCCATTTATATTTTTTCTTATTTTTCTTGAAATACTGCATCAATCCATGCTCATCCTTCTGCGCTTTGGCCCAGACATGGCGGTTACTAATCTCATAGAGCAGCAAACCATCATGGTATTCTTTGATGAGATATTTCAGACTGGAGTCCCTCGCCTCCATCTCTGCCTGTTTTTTCGCAAGCATTTGCGCAGGCGTAGAGTTCAGCTGTTTGGCCAATGTGTCTAATTTGACCGTGGCTATACGGTCGCGTATTCTTTGTTGATCAAGATATTTCATGATGTGCTCGCGCTGGTCGGCATAACTATAAAAGTTACGATGCGACTTTTTGAGCATAATATGCCATCCGGCAGGAGACAAAAAAGGCTGGCTAAGCTCGCCGTCTTGTAAGCGCCAAGCCTGGTCTTCAAATTCTTTTAATGTTTGCCCCTTGACTATATAGGGTAAGTCACCGCCTTTTTGAGCCGTAGTGGGGTCCTGGGATAGCTGTTTGGCCAATGAGCCAAAATCAGCTCCGTTCCTCAATGCCTGATAAATGGAATCCACGCGAACCTTGGCCGCCCTTTCCTCCTCTGGCGTAGCCTGCTGTCTCATGGCTATCAAAATGTGAGCCACTTGCACCATTCCGCCATTGTTATCAATTCGTTGACGTGTCTGTTCGTATATCTTTTGAGCCTCTGACTCTAAGTCTTGGTCTGTGACCAAAGCGGGCTTTATTTGCTGATCACGATAGTTGGCAAATTCTTTTTGGAATGAAATCATGGTGTCGAGGCCAGCTTCCTTGGCAGCCTCAACTTTCAACTTGTAGTTAATGAACATTCCAACATATTCCTGGACTGTTTTCCTATCAATAACGTCAGCCGTATTGTTCTTGTTATAAGAGTATTCAAATTCGGAACGAAGTACATCGGTACCATTGATGGTCATAATAACAGGATCAGCATTCTGTGCAAACGACAAAGTGCCACACAACAGCATGGCGCCTAATAGTAGCTTTGATTTCATTCTAAAATTGTTCATCATGAAGGAAAACAAGCAAGAGAGGCTCACAAACAAGCCCTCTCGCCTATCCCAAATACTATTTACTCATGGCGCGAATAGTTAGGCGCCTCGCTGGTGATGGTTATGTCGTGAGGATGATTTTCTTGCACCCCCGCATTGGTGATACGGGCAAATTTGGCTTCGTGCAATTTGTCTATTATAGCTGCTCCGCAGTAGCCCATTCCCGAACGAAGCCCTCCTACCAACTGGTAGATGACCTCCTGGACAGTTCCTTTGTATGGCACACGTCCAGCAATACCCTCCGGAACGAGTTTCTTCAGGTCGTTAGTGTCACTTTGGAAATATCGATCCTTGGAGCCATTCTTTTGTCCCATTGCCTCGAGAGAGCCCATGCCACGATAGCTCTTAAACTTGCGGCCATTATAAATAATGGTGTCTCCAGGCGACTCTTCCGTGCCAGCGACAAGCGATCCTATCATCACGCTGCTTCCACCAGCGGCCAAGGCTTTCACGATATCACCCGAATAACGTAATCCACCATCAGCAATCAATGGCACATCTGTATTTTTCAATGCCGAAAAAACATCATAGACAGCGCTTAATTGTGGCATGCCCACACCCGCAACAATACGCGTGGTACAGATGGACCCAGGGCCAATTCCCACTTTAACGGCATCAGCCCCATTGTCAACCAAATATTTTGCAGCCTCGCCGGTAGCGATATTCCCTACCACTACATCCACGTTAGGGAACGCAGCCTTTACCTCATGCAGCTTGTCGACCACTCCCTTGGAATGACCATGAGCCGTATCGATGACAATCGCATCAGCTCCAGCCCCTACCAACGCACTTGCACGGTCGAGCGTGTCAACCGTAACACCCACGCCAGCAGCGACACGCAGACGTCCCTTGTCATCTTTGCACGCCATGGGTTTGTCTTTCGCCTTGGTGATATCCTTATACGTGATCAAGCCAACCAAGCGATTGTTAGCATCCACTACAGGCAGTTTTTCTATCTTATGCTCCTGCAAAATATGCGCCGCCGAGCCAAGATCGGTTTGCTGATGCGTTGTCACTAAGTTTTCTTTAGTCATCACTTCGTCCACCTTCTTGTCCAATCTGCCCTCAAAACGCAAGTCGCGATTGGTAACAATACCCACCAAATGGTTTTCCTCGTCTACCACCGGAATGCCGCCAATATGGTACTCTGCCATCATTTTCATGGCGTCCCTCACTGTGCTTCCCCTACGTATGGTCACGGGATCGTATATCATACCATTTTCGGCACGCTTGACGATAGCTACCTGTCGGGCCTGTTCGTCTATTGGCATATTTTTATGGATAACACCAATGCCACCTTCTCGCGCAATGGCAATGGCCATTGCCGATTCGGTCACAGTATCCATTGCGGCGGTAACGAATGGCACGTTCAACTCGATATGCCGAGAAAACTTGGTTTTTAATTGTACCTCCTTGGGTAAAATTTCAGAGTAAGCAGGAATGAGCAAGACATCGTCGAAAGTCAAGCCGTCCATGACGATCTTATCTGCAACAAATGATGACATAAATGTGATTTTATAAATTTATTGCGTGCAAATATAGCAATATTTTCGCATATTCAGGTTCCATTTCGTTTTTTTCTTACTGCTTTAAAGCTATTTAACGCCAATTATATTTCCGCGAGTTATCAAATAGAAATTCACATGAAATAAATATTTTAAGCAAAGAATAACAAAATTTCATAGCCCGATTATCCAAAACGATGACTGCGACATGCGTCTGTCACAAGATAAACAATTATTAAGACAGTTTGTCAAGTCTCACTCTGAGAAAAAACAGCCTTAATTTCCTTCTTCCGACAAAAATTTGATGAGCACCAAACGTGCCTTTTGTTCAGCCGTCAAGCCATCTTCGTCGTCATATATATCAGCCTCGTCGATGGCTTCATCAATATCGTCCGTCTCGCTTTTACGAAAATACTCGTAGATATCGGCTATCTCGTCAGGGTCAACCACCCCGTCATCGTCTACGTAATAACTGATATTAACTTTCATCCCACTGTTTACGATAGACTCAATCTCGTCCAACAATTCGTCAAACTCGTAGCCTTGATCGGCGGCTATTTCATCCAATGGAATACGCTTGTCTATCAGTTCTATTATTTTTAGTTTCTTTTGCGATTTATTTGGCAGACTAATCACACGCATCATGTCCGTGCGCTGAATATCGTTCTCTTCACAATAGCGTTTGATCAAGTCTATAAATTCTTTTCCAAACTTTTTGGCTTTACCTTGCCCTACGCCTTGAATTTGAAGCAGTTCGTCCATGGTCACGGGATAAGTAGTGGCCATGAGCGTTATCGATATATCTTGGAATATGACATATGGTGGAAGATTGTGCTTACGGGCAACAGCTTTTCGCAACCCTCTCAACAGCTTGTAGAGTTTGTCATCAAGTGCGCTGGAGTTACCACCTGAGGCATCTTCCGTTTCATCAAACTGTCTATCAAGCACTACATGAAACGGTTTCGGTTTTTTGATGTATCCAAGTCCTTCTGGTGTCAATGTCAAAAAGCCATAATTTTCCACATCTTTGTAAATATAATGCGCTATCATGGCCTGTCTGATCACTGGGTTCCAAATAGATGGCTCACGCTCATTGATCTCCATTCCCGACCCAAATTCAGCCAATTCGTCATGCTCATGGCGCACGATATTATCTGTGGCACGACCTCTAACGAAATCGATAATATACGCTTGGTCAAAGTGTTGTTTCACCGCTTTAATGGCACGTAACACCACCAGCAAGGCATCTTGGGCATCGATAGACTTTTGTGGGTGCGTACAATTATCGCAGTTTGCACAATTATCCTTGGTATATTCCTCTCCAAAATAGTGCAGCAAGAATTTGCGTCGACATACCGAAGTTTCAGCGTAAGCCTTAGTTTCCTCAAGCAACTGGCGCCCTATCTCTTTTTCTGCCTCACCTTTATTATCAGTGAATTTCTCCAATTTTTTCAAGTCTTTGGGCGAGTAGAACGCTATACAACGCCCCTCTCCGCCATCTCTGCCAGCCCTACCCGTCTCTTGGTAATAACCCTCAAGACTTTTGGGGATGTCATAATGGATGACAAATCGCACATCCGGTTTGTCAATTCCCATGCCAAAAGCGATAGTTGCGACTATCACATCTATATCCTCGCGCAAGAAATCGTCCTGCGTCTGCGTGCGAACCTCGGTATCGAGTCCTGCATGATATGGAGCCGCTCTAAACCCATTTATCTGTAATTTCTTAGATAGCTCCTCCACCTTTTTGCGCGACAAGCAATAGATAATGCCACTCTTGCCCTCACATTGCTTTAGGAAACGGATTATCTGGCTATCCGCGTCTTCCTCGCTATTCTTCTGCCTTACCTCATAATATAGGTTTGGTCGGTTGAACGAGCTTTTAAAATCCTTGGCATTCAAAATACCCAAGCTTTTCTTAATGTCCATGCGCACCTTATCGGTAGCCGTGGCAGTAAGTGCGATAATGGGCGCTCGCCTTTCATTTCTAAGTGTGGCAATTTTTTCTATTGTAGGGCGTATATTGCGGTATTCAGGCCTGAAATCATGTCCCCACTCTGAAATACAATGTGCCTCGTCTATAGCATAGAAAGAAATTTTGAACGACACGAAGAAATCCAAGTTGTCCAACTTGTTAAGCGATTCTGGGGCCACGTATAGCAATTTGGTTTTCCCACTATGCACATCTTTCACCACTTGTGCCACGGCGGCCTTGTTAAGCGAAGAGTTCATGAAATGCGCCACACCATCTTGCTCGGTCAAACCATTGACAACGTCTACCTGATTTTTCATCAGTGCGATCAAGGGCGATATCACTATAGCTGTGCCTTCCATGAGCAGAGAGGGCAACTGATAGCACAAACTCTTGCCACCACCCGTAGGCATCAGCACAAACAAGTCGTCGCCATCCATCAAATTTTTTATGATGGATTTTTGATCGCCTTTGAAATTATCAAAGCCAAAAAACAGTTTTAACTTCTCTATTAAATAGTCTTTGTTCATCATATCAGATAGATGCGTCATACCACAAGCCACCAAGGATACCCATAAGAAACGTCACGCAGACTCCAATTTATGCATATGCGCCTTGTCAATCTGGCTCTTTGCGTAATCAAGTGTCACCTCAAATTTCTTGATGCGCCTTGATGGCACATCAAACATGGCATCCATGACCACGGCCTCAACAATAGAACGCAGCCCACGAGCGCCAAGTTTATATTCCACAGCCTTGTCCACTATAAAATCCAGCGTATCGTCAGTGAATGTCAGCGCGATACCATCCATGCTGAAAAGTTTGACAAACTGTTTGATAATGGAATTTTTTGGTTCTACCAATATACGTCTCAAAGCCTTACGATCGAGTGGCTCCAAATAAGTAAGCACAGGCACACGACCAATAAGCTCGGGTATAAGCCCAAACGATTTAAGGTCTTGGGGCAAGATATACTTCATAAGATCGCCCTTGTCGATATTGCGAGCGTTCATTACGGAGTTGTAACCCACTACGTGCGTGTTGAGCCGTTGCGCTATCTTACGCTCTATTCCATCAAAGGCTCCGCCACAGATGAATAGTATATTTTTGGTGTTCACGTGTATGTAATCTTGGTCAGGATGCTTGCGTCCACCTTTGGGTGGCACATTAACCATGGTGCCCTCCAAGAGTTTGAGTAGACCTTGCTGCACACCCTCCCCACTCACGTCACGGGTAATGCTGGGATTATCGCTTTTGCGCGCTATTTTATCAATCTCGTCTATGAAGACGATGCCACGCTCAGCAGCCGCCACGTCATAGTCGGCCACTTGCAACAATCTGCTCAAAATGCTTTCCACGTCCTCACCCACATAGCCAGCCTCTGTAAATACCGTGGCGTCGACAATGGTGAATGGCACGTCGAGTAGCCGAGCTATCGTGCGAGCCAGCAAAGTTTTGCCAGTACCCGTAGAGCCCACCATGATGATATTGCTCTTTTCTATCTCCACTCCATTATCGTCCTTGCTCTGTTGCAAACGCTTGTAATGGTTATAAACAGACACGGACAGATAGCGTTTTGCCTCGTCTTGTCCTATGATATACTCATCAAGATAAGCCTTTATTTCTTTAGGCTTAGGTATTTTTTTTGTGGGTTTATAGGTGTGTGGAGCATCAGGGTTCGTCACGTCTTCGCCCCATACTCCACTTTGCTGGACAATCTCATACGCCTGTGCGGCACAATCTTCGCATATGTATCCACTAAGTCCGGTTATAAGTAGCTTCACGTCATTTTCAGTTCTCCCGCAAAAGCTACAAGCTTTCTTTGGCATATTATTCGTCCTTTATGTCTTCTTGTTCTTTTTTCACTTTCTTACGATTCATCACAGAGTCTATCATGCCATACGCTTTAGCTTCTTCTGCGTTCATCCAGTAATTGCGATCGCTGTCTTTCCAAACTTTGTCATAAGGCTGATGCGAATGCTCGGAGATGATCGTGAACAGCTCTTTCTTGAACTTCAAAATCTCTCGCGCCTCTATCTCTATATCCGAAGCCTGTCCTTGCACTCCACCAAGCGGTTGGTGTATCATCACGCGGCCATGCGGTAGCGATGAGCGTTTGCCCTCGGCGCCGGCCACTAACAGCACCGCGGCCATCGACGCGGCCATGCCTGTACAGATCGTTGTCACATCGCTCAAGATAAACTGCATGGTGTCGTAAATACCCAAACCTGCCGTGACACTACCTCCAGGCGAGTTGATATATATGGAAATATCTTTGCCCGCGTCTGTAGAATCGAGAAAAAGCAACTGCGCTTGCAACGTGTTGGCAGTGTAGTCGTCTATCTCGGTGCCGAGAAAGATGATGCGATCCATCATCAATCGGGAGAACACGTCCATCTGTGTCACGTTCAGCTGGCGTTCCTCAAGAATATATGGGTTGAGGTAGCGGTTTTGCGCTTTTATCACATCATCCACGACCATACCGCTCATACCTAAATGTTTGGTTGCGAATTTTCTAAAATCGTTGTTCATATTTTATTTCTTGTTTGTACTAAGAAATCACGATAAATGTTTCTTCTTACTATGATTTATAACACAAAGATAACAAAAAAAGTCGATATTGACCTGATTAGCCTTATTAAAATTCTTAAAAAATCTTTTCTAACGATAAACTCTCTACACGAATGCTCACATAGCCCAAGAAGCCATAGCACCTTGACCACCAACGCCTCACCTGGCACATGCAACTGGTCTTGATACTATGGCTCCTCAGCATACTCGCCTTTAGGCAGAGTTTATCCAAATATCGAAAGGGTATTGTCGCCGTGTTACTCCTCGGTCATCTTCTGAAAATCATCCAAAGATATTTTTTTCTTATTAAGTTTCACCACTGGTTTGACAGCCTCCACAACTTTGACATCGGCAGCCCGGTTAACAAAGTTGTGTCTGGTGTCTTCTTTTTTTAGCAGATTCTCGGCGTATTGTTCCACGTACATCTCTGGCACATCGTTCATGCCATACTGTGCGAATTGCATGCGAGCGGTCTCTATCGCGGCGTTCTTCACATCGTCATCGGTCACCTTTACCTTCAATTGCTCTGCCAATTGGCTACGCATCAAATCCCAAGAAAGCTCCTTTAGACTCAACTCATAGTTCTTTTCTATGGCTGCCTCATCCTTGTCAGTGTTTCTTTGTTTTAATATACGCTTGAGCAGAGCATCGGGATAGGTTAGGGCACCCACCTTGTTCTCAACGTATTTACGCAAGTCAAGCAAGAATTTATAGTTAGACTCATGCTCCAATTGCTTCTTCAACCCATCCGCGATTTTCGCGCGAAAGTCTTTCTCATCTTTGACATTTCCAGCTCCATACACTTGGTCAAACAGCTCCTGATCAACTGCATGATCCTGCATACGGTCTATATTTGTGATTTGATAACTGAAGTCGCCAGCATATTGCTCAGCCTCTTCTTTTTTCACTTTCAAGAGAGCGGCCACCTCCGTGATGCTGTCTGGATACGCTTTTTTAGGATTAAATGTGATGATATCACCCTTTTTGGCACCGTCAAAGATTTTCTTTTGCTCATCCACCTTGATATATTTAGGCATTATCACGGCATCCTCTACGGTGAGACCTTCCTCCTTGGTGTTACCCTTGTCGTCAAGTTCACGCATGTCGCCTTTGAGCAAATCTCCATCTTGATACTCTTCCACGCTCACATTCTTACCCATACGCGCGGCAAACATTTTCACTTGTTTGTCCACAAGCTCATCGTCCACCTGTATGTCATAGTAATCTATTTTATCCTTGTTCGTAAGCTCAACCTTAAACTCTGGCGCAATGGCAATATCAAACATGAATGTGTAAGGTGGTGCCGCCTCTAAATCTTGCGCTTCTTGCTTCTCAGATCCTAAGGGCTCACCAAGCATCTGTATATTGTTTTCGGAGATATATTTCTCGATCTCGTTTCCAAGCAGCTTGTTGACGGCATCCATCTTGATCGCTGAGCCAAATTGGCGTTTAATCATGCCCATAGGAACCTGTCCCGGACGGAAGCCTGGCACATTGGCCTTCTTGCGATATTCCTTTAGTGTCTTCTCGACATCTTCCTTGTAATCGTCTTCTTCTACGGTGATCGTCAGCAAACCGTTGATTTTGTCAGGGGCTTCAAATGATACTTTCATTTCTAATTTTTATTATTTTAATATTTGTATTTCTTAAAGGGGATTATTGCGATTTTAAAGCGCAAAGTTAGCCATATTTGATGAATATGCCTAATATATATAACTAAAAATTATTATTTTTTACTATACAATTCATTCAGCAGAGATTTTCTTGACTCTTCGGCGACGGCTCGATCTTCCTCGTTCGACTGGAACTTTCGATAAACAAAATTATCGCTCAGATAGTTCTTGCGCACCACCTCGTTAGCCGACAACACCTCTGGGCTACCTTGAAAAAGGATGCGCCCCTCAAAGAGCAGATATCCGCGATCCACGATGGAGAGTGTCTCCTGCACATTGTGGTCGGTTATCAAGATTCCAATATTGCGATATTTCAGTCGCCACACAATGTGCTGGATATCCTCCACAGCGATAGGATCGACGCCAGCAAAAGGCTCGTCGAGCATGATGAATTTTGGATCTATGGCCAAACAGCGAGCTATCTCCGTGCGTCGCCGTTCACCTCCCGAGAGCCTGTCACCCTTGTTTTTTCGCACTTTATTGAGGCGAAACTCGTCGATTAGGCTTTCCAGCTTGGCCAACTGCTGTTCACGGCTCATGTCTGTCATTTCCAATACAGACATAATGTTGTCCTCTACGCTCATCTTGCGAAACACGCTGGCCTCTTGTGGCAAATAGCCTATGCCAGCCCGCGCACGCTTATAGACTGGATATCCTGTTATATCCTTGTCATCGATAAACACTTTGCCAGCATTGGGAATGATGAGCCCTGTGGTCATATAGAACGACGTGGTCTTGCCGGCGCCATTAGGTCCAAGCAATCCAACAATCTCTCCCTGCCTAACATTGAACGTCACTTGATCAGCCACTGTACGCCGACCATATCGCTTCACCAATCCCTCGGCACGCAGCTCTTTGTGTTTCAATTTCTCACGCAGCAGCTCGTCAACCTCCTCGGGCGTCATATTATCAATATCAAGACGCGCGTCACGGTCTTGTTCCGATTCTGACATCAGATCCTGCGAAGCTGCCTGCATGTCGTCTTCTAATGTTTTTATTGTTTCAGACATAGATTTTTACACTTTCAGTTTTAGCGTATTGCCTATCAAACTGTCTCATACGCCATATAGCACAAACCCTTTTAAATAAGTGTGTGGCACATGGAAACGTATGAACATCACGTGTTCATCGACACCATACCGCCGCCAAACGCACAAGCATGCCACCGCCCGCAATGTTCGGGAACACAAAGGTTTGAGATGCAAAAATACTAAAAAAACATCTAATCTACGTTGTTATTAATAAAAACTATTAGAATAGTTGTAGTTTTTAAGAGGAATTTGGTTACTTTTGCATCTACTAAGCAAGTACAGATGTTTGTCATTCACATACTACACAAGTATCTCAGCACCGTAGGTAGTTACCTCATCCTTATGGGGCGAGTGTTCTCACGCCCTGAACGACTCAGGATGTTTTACAAAAGATTTATCAAAGACATGTCCCAACTCGGTGTCGACTCTATTGGCATCGTATTACTTATCAGCTTCTTCATTGGTGCCGTCATCTGCATTCAGATGAAAGTAAACATCCAGAGTCCATGGATGCCGAGATGGGTAACGGGCTATGTCACGCGAGAGATAACCTTGCTCGAGTTTTCCAGCTCCATCATGTGCCTCATACTTTCTGGCAAGGTGGGCTCTAACATCGCCTCCGAATTAGGCACGATGCGTGTTACCCAGCAGATAGACGCACTCGATATCATGGGAATAAACTCTGCCTGTTATCTCATCTTGCCCAAAATATTGGGATTGTTGGCCATCATGCCTTTTCTCGTAATCATCTCTATGGCCATGAGCACTGTAGGTGCATACGCCACCGCATACATTGGACACATGATGCCACCAGAGGACCTCACCGCAGGTATGACCCATTATTTCAACCAGTGGTATGTGTGGATGAGCATCATCAAGAGCTTGTTTTTTGCTTTTATCATCGCCAGCGTTTCGTCCCATTACGGCTATACCGTCCAGGGAGGGTCCGTAGAAGTGGGCGAGGCATCTACCAAAGCTGTGGTGAGCAGCAGTGTGCTCATCCTGTTTTCAGACGTATTTCTCACACAATTACTCTCATAGAAAGCCTGCTTAAAAGTCATCTTGCAAACATGATTGAAGTTAAAAACCTTACCAAGTCTTTTGAGGATAAAACCGTTCTGCGAGACATCAACGCCACGTTCCTCACAGGAAAGACCAACTTGATCATCGGCCAAAGCGGGTCGGGGAAAACCGTATTGGTGAAAAACATTGTCGGACTGCTTGAGCCCACCCAAGGTGAGGTGATATACGATGGGCGAGATTTTGTGACAATGACCAAGAAAGAACGTGTGCTAATGCGCCGAGAGATGGGCATGATCTTTCAGAACTCCGCGCTGTTCGACTCTCTGTCGGTGCTTGAGAACGTGCAATTTCCGCTCGACATGTTCTCCTCCAACACTTACCGCGACCGTGTAAAAAGAGCACAAGAATGTCTTGACCGGGTTAATCTCATAGATGCGGAAAACAAGTTTCCGGGTGAGATTTCAGGTGGCATGCAAAAGCGCGTAGCCATTGCGAGAGCTATTGTACTTAATCCCAAATATCTTTTTTGTGACGAGCCCAACTCTGGGCTCGACCCCAAAACATCGCTCGTCATTGATAATCTGCTGTCAGAAATCACCAAAGAATTTAACATGACAACCATTATTAACACCCACGACATGAACTCAGTGATGGGTATCGGCGAAAACATTCTATTCATTTACAAGGGGCGAAGTGAATGGCAGGGCAACAAGGACGAGGTAATGGAAGCCACCAACAAGCGGCTGAACGATTTTGTCTTTGCCAGCGACCTTTTCCAAAAGGTGAAACAAGTGGAGAATGACGACTAAAAGAAAGGTGGCATAGCCAACGATTGGGGTACGACCAATGAACCGAAAGGGTTATAGCCACAACGCCACAACACACCCATTGACACATTTTGCCGCGCCCACGTAGTGAGCGCACTTCGCATAGCAATACGACACACGCCACAAACAAGAAAAGCAGACGCAAGGAAAGTTTAGCGATCGAACCTATAGCAAGTTTTGAGAAGCACACGCACAAGCAACCAAAATGTAAAAAAAACAGTCGTAAAAAACAATCTTGTTTATTCATCATTATAGAGAAGGAATAAACTTGTTTTGGCCCATTCGCATGAAAATAAATCGCAAAAATTATGATATTTCAACGTGCAGAAACTTCGAGCTGTCACGAATAAGTATTAAACGCGCTCCCTTTAGGGCCTATACGCTCAACGTTTAAACCTTTATCGCACTGCAATTAGGTATCCAACGACACGTCAATAAGCCTTAAACGCAAAACATTTTGAAAACTATGATGGCGACAACAACGCAAGAAAAACATAACAAGGTTATGATTAGGGCGTTACAAAAAACTCGCAATTTTAGATTATTTTCGAGCCATCAACTTAGATTTTGCAAATAGCGCAAGGAGCAGAAGGGTTTTGTCGTGATTTTTCAACGTATTTTTCTCAAATCCGCCAAGTGTTGCCATACGAGCAAACAGACTAAAGAAAAATCGTCAACAACTCAACAATAAAGAACTGGAATATCAAGCCACGAACGTCAACACGCATCCAAACGAATAGCAAAGGCATATCACGCTCAACGCATATACCAGACATCTTTGTTTTCAATCATAGGCACTAACACTTCCTCGGTGGTGCTGTCTCCATAAACAAAGATAAGAAACACGTTGGCCACATGGCGAGCGGTATCGACAGTAGCAGTAGCCACGCGTACCTCTTTCAATCCTTTGTGGGCGGCTTGCTGCTCGCCCACAAACATTTTGGCGTTCGCAATGAGTTGCTGGCGATAGGCCGGAGGTATGGCTTCGGGTTGATACCTGCCATCGACAAAATCTTCGTATTTGCCTTGTATCAACCAGTCGTAGTACACTTTTGCGGCTCGTGCGGCTCGCTCCTCAGGGACGGGACCATCGCTACAGCTCCAACAAGCCGCACATGTGGCAAGTATCAAAAATAGTATTTTCCTCACTCTAAAACAGATTTTATGGGGGCAGACTTTCGTTTGGGATGCTCGAGCAACGTGCAGGTCGCCGTGCCAACCCTATTTTTTTCTGACAAACACATGGATGGGACATCCGTGCATGGGCCAATGCTCACGTATCTTGTTTTCGAGAAAACGACGATAGTTCTCCTTGACATATTGCGGCAGATTAGCATAAAACACGAAAGAGGGTATCTGCGTGTTGGGCAACTGCGAGCAATATTTTATCTTGATATATTTGCCCTTGATAGATGGAGGTGGCGTTTGCTCGATAATGGGAAGCATCACCTCGTTGAGCTTGGTAGTTCCCACGCGGGATGTACGGTTGAGATAGACCTGTTTGGCCGTCTCAAGCACCTTGAATATGCGCTGCTTGGTGAGAGCAGAGGCGAAGATAATGGGGAAGTCGGTGAATGGGGCCATGCGCTCCCGGATGGCACTCTCAAACGTCTTGATTACTTTTTGGTCTTTATTCTCCACCAAGTCCCACTTGTTTACCACTACGACCAAGCTCTTTCTGTTACGCTGTATGAGCTGGAAGATGTTCATGTCTTGCGCCTCTATGCCACGCGTGGCATCGATCATCAATATACATACATCGCTGTTCTCTATGGCGCGGATGCTGCGCATCACACTGTAAAACTCCAAGTCCTCGGTCACCTTGTTCTTGCGACGTATGCCAGCTGTATCAACAAGATAAAAATCAAAGCCAAACTTGTCGTAACGGGTATAAATACTGTCGCGCGTGGTGCCCGCTATCTCGGTCACGATATTGCGTTCCTCGCCTACAAAGGCGTTTATCAAGCTCGACTTGCCAGCGTTGGGCCTGCCCACGACAGCGAAGCGCGGTATATCATCCAGCGGCTCCTCGTTGGCCTCAGAAGGCAGTTTCTGTATGACAAGGTCGAGCAAGTCGCCCGTACCACCGCCCGTGGCAGCGCTCACGCAAACAGGGTCGCCCAAGCCAAGCTTGTAAAACTCGGCAGCCACGTATGCCTCACCACTATTATCCACCTTGTTAGCCACGAGTATCACAGGCAGCTTGGCGCGGCGCAAGATTGCCGCTACATCCTCGTCCCAATCGGTGAGTCCTGTCTCCACATCCACCAAGAACAGCACCAAGTCGGCCTCATCAGCCGCTATCTTCACTTGCTGGCGTATGGCACCCTCGAAAATATCATCAGATTTCACAACCCATCCACCCGTGTCTACGACCGAGAACTCCCGATCATTCCAATTGCATTTGCCATATTGGCGGTCGCGAGTGGTGCCAGCCACATTGCTAACGATGGCTTGACGCGACTGGGTGAGACGGTTGAAAAGTGTAGACTTGCCCACATTGGGACGTCCTACGATTGCTACTAAATTTGCCATATCTATATCAATATTAAAGGGGTTGTTCTTAAAACAGGAGAAAGCACTCCAGAGAAGAGAGAGAAGTTGGGTAAGTTTAAAAGTATGATAAGTATAATTACAAGGATGAACAATGTCTTCCACTTCTTTCTCTACACTTACCTTACCTCATTCCAAGAAAAAGATTTATCGCGGATTGTATCCGAAATGGTCCAACTCTTTTTGAGAGTTTCGCCAATCCTTGTCAACTTTGACAAACATCTCGAGAAAAATTTTCTTGCCAAAAAAGGTCTCCAAACTTTTTCGCGCCTCTGAAGACACACGTTTTAGCGCAGTGCCTTGATGCCCAATGATAATGCCTTTCTGCGAATCGCGCTCCACATATATCACCGCATTGATACGTATGAGGTTTTCGCTCTCTCGAAATTGTTCAACCAACACCTCTACCGAGTAAGGTATCTCCTTGTCGTAATAACGCAAAATTTTCTCGCGAATGATCTCCGAGACAAAGAATTTGGAAGGTTTATCCGTGAGCTGGTCTTTGTCAAAATAAGCTGGGCTTTCGGGCAACAGCTCAACAATACGCTTCATCAGAATATCAATACCAAACTTGTTTTGAGCCGAGATCGGCAAGATTTCTGCGTTAGGGAGTAGAGCGTGCCACTTCTCCACAATATCACCAAGATGCTGTTGGTCGCTTTCGTCTATTTTGTTGATAAGTAAAATCACCGGGATAGTCATGGTCTTGACCTTGTTCAAGAACTCAATGTTCTTTTCCGGGTTCTCCACTACATCGGTGACATAGAGCAGAATATCCGCATCCGCAAGCGCCGACTCCGAGAAAGCCAGCATCATCTCTTGCATCTTGTAGTTTGGTTTCAACACCCCAGGCGTGTCAGAGAATACTATCTGTGTCTCTGGTGTGTTCACAATGCCCATGATGCGATGGCGCGTGGTCTGTGCCTTAAAAGTGGCTATACTTATTTTCTCGCCAACAAGCTGGTTCATCAGCGTCGACTTGCCCACATTGGGATTGCCCACAATATTTACGAAGCCTGCTTTGTGCATATCTTTTATGGTATAGAAAAATTGGAGAAACAATAAAAAAACGCATGATTCATGAGACTGAAGGATGCGTTTTCTTATAGTTTAATTTACTTATTTTACACCAGAAACAGCCGCTCCGTCATATCCCCATTTATAATAAGAGGCTCCATGAACGAAACCGGCTCCAAAAGCCGTCATGATGACATTGTCACCTTTTTTCAACTTAGACTCATAATCCCACAACGCCAAAGGTATGGTGGCGGAACTGGTGTTGCCGTAACGATCAATATTAATCATCACCTTCTCTATAGGTATCTCCGCACGCTTGACAACGGCCTCGATAATCCTTAAGTTGGCCTCGTGGGGCACCACCCAATTCACATCATCAGCACTCAAGCCATTGCGCTTGAAAATCTCGCCAACGTCATTGCCCATATCGGTAACAGCATGGCGAAAAACATTGCGCCCTTCTTGATATATATAGTGCAAATGATGATCCACCGTGAAATGAGAGGGAGGGCAAACGCTACCACCTGCTTTCATGTGTAAGAAAGGAAGGCCTTTGCCATCTGTGCGAAGGAAAGAGTCTTGAAAACCGACCCCTTCTTCTTCGGTCGCCTCTACCAATACCGCTCCAGCACCATCGCCAAAAAGAACGCAAGTTTGGCGATCGGTGTAGTCAACAACAGACGACATCTTTTCGGCCGAAATCACGATAATCTTCTTATAGCGACCACTCTGAATCATCGCTGATGCGGTGTCCATAGCGTAAAGAAATCCGCAACAAGCGCACGACATATCAAATGCGTGCGCATTTTTCAAGCCCAACTTTCCCAACACAATGCTTGCCGTGGAAGGAAACGCATAGTCAGGAGTGGTAGTGGAAAGGATGAGTGCATCTATAGTGTCTGGATCAACGCCTGTCTTTTGCATGAGTTGCTTGGCGGCTTTACGCCCCATGTAACTGCTTCCGAGCCCTTCTTCCTTGAGGATGCGGCGCTCTTTGATACCCACACGTGTGGTGATCCACTCATCATTGGTATCTACCATGCGAGACAGTTCCTCGTTAGTGAGAACATAGTCGGGCACGTAGCCACCCACACCTGTGATTACAGCGTTAATCTTGCCCATTACTCCGCAGCTTCCTTGACGATAGCGACTTTACCACGATAATATCCGCAAGTGGGGCAGACTGTGTGATAAACATAGTATGCGCCGCAGTTGGGGCAGATGGCCAGTGTTGGGGCGACCGCCTTATCGTGAGTTCTTCTCTTAAGAGTACGTGTCTTTGACTGTCTTCTTTTAGGATGTGCCATAATACTTTAATGTTTAAACTTTTATTCTGTAATTTTTATTTTTCTTAATGCTTCCCATCGAGAGTCCACAGCCTTATCACCATCACCAACGCCGCTTCGGGCAGCCGAATGTTCTTCTAAAACTTTCATCATGGCAGGGTTGCATTTTCCAGGTGCATGCACGTGCCTGAGTGGGATGCTGAGCTCTATGAACTCGTAGATGTACCATGCCACGTCGAGTATTCCTTCGTTCTCGGCTATAAAGACAAGGTTGTCATCGTCAGAGCTGCCTTCGCCAAGCTTGGCCGTGAGATGATCGCGAGTGTCAACCACTTGTTCCATGTCGTCCAAGCAGATGTCACACGGTATTACGACCGAGCCTTTTGTGTGAAAATTAATGTCAAATAATGACCCGACACAATGAATGTCAAGCGTGCAGCGCAGTTTTCCTCTTTGCACCACGGGAGCACCTATGGCCTCAAAGTAGGTATCATCCAGGTCGTACTCGAGAACATTGTCTCCCTCAGCCAACCGTTTCAGATCTATTTTAAACTGCTCTAAATAAGACATCTCCACACTTTGGGCTGCAAAGTTACGATTTTTTTCTGATAAATAACTATCTAATCGCAAAAAATAATGATAATAAAATATTATTCATACTCCTTTAAGAATAGTATGCCAAAGGCTATTTTAAAATTCTATCTACAGATAATAGGATAAAGTTTATTTTCTCAACATCTCTTTTTGTTACTGTAAGTCGCTTTGCTCTATCTAACAATTTCTTTGCAGATTTGAGTTTGTCATATAGCAAAGGTTCTATATCTTTAGGACTAAAATAAGATAGTTCACGCACAGGTTCCACAGCTTGGACGCTTTTTGCAAGCATAAGGATTGGCACAACACCCTGCAATTGTTCAACCGTCATGGAACGAATATCGATTATATCATCTGTTTGGATTGTCAGAGAACTACTTTGATTACCTTTCTTAGACGCTGCCATAGCTGCCATAACAGGCGATTTTCCGATTATAGTTTCTATGTATCTCCACATTTTTATTACGTCCTTATTCGTAACTTTCTTGCCTGCTTTTACGCTCTCAAATACATTATGGTGTCTCAAGAAAGCGAATGTGTAACATCATTGAGATGATTTGGCAAATGTAATGATAAAAAACAAAAAAGCATAGCATTACGTCGCTTAATGTGAATTATGATGGAGTTTGTCAATTAGTGTTGTCACTTTGCGAGATTTTACCTTGAACTAACAAGTACCAAATTGTCCAAGCAGCTTGACTTGCTATATGGCCAAGTTTACATATGCCTTCTCAGAATAGATATAAAAAATGTTATCGTATCATATCGGATAATTAAGAAAAAAAACAACAAAAGATAATTATAGTATCTTTCTCGTATTGTTCCAAATCATCAAATAGGCTTAGCGCCCCAAAAATATTGCCAACAGCATTGGTCATTATGCTTTTTAATTATACCTTTGCACCCCGAATAATAAATGATGACATTAAATGCCTGTACACTATGCACATTGTGTAGAGTGCGGGCCAATAAAAATGAGCTCACGAGTTAAAGGATTTATCGCAGGTGTTCTTGCTGCTGTTTTTTATGGTACCAACCCATTAGGCGCGCTACCGCTCTATGCTGACCATATCACGTCGGGCAATGTGTTATTTTATCGTTACGGCATCACGATGCTACTTTTTGCCGCATGGATGCTGTTGAAAAAAGAAAACTTCAAGATTAGGCGGGGGCATGCCATCAAGTTTGCCATCTTAGGGGTACTCTTCGGCTTGTCGTCGGCAACGCTTTTCATGAGCTTCCACTTCATGAACGCAGGTGTAGCGTCTACCATTTTGTTTTCCTATCCCATCATCACGGCCATGCTCATGGTGGTGTTCTATCACGAGCGCGTCACATGGATCACCACTTTTGCGTTGGTGTTGGCCATCACGGGTATAGGATTGTTATATCGTGGCGATGGCGGCGAGCCACTCAACATCACTGGCGTGATATTAGTTTTAGCCTCCTCTTTGTTTTACGCCCTCTACATCGTGTATGTTCACCAGTTCAAAACAGAGATGTCGGTCGTGAAATACACCTTTTGGATCATTGCGTTTGGATGGCTGACCATCATCGGATATATGATTTTCGCGGGCGACCCACTACAAACACTCAATACGCCTAAACAATGGCTCTGCGTGATACAATTGGCCGTGTTGCCCACATTGCTGTCACTATATTTTATCAATGTGTCCATCCAACTCATTGGCAGCACCCCCACGTCCATCCTTGGCGCGCTCGAACCCGTCACGGCCGTTGTAATCAGCACGTTCGTCTTTGGCGAAATTTTCACATGGCGATTGGCCTCAGGCATCGTGCTAATACTCACGGCGGTCATCCTCATTATATTGAGAAAGCAACCAGCGTAAGCCATGACGCCCGCGACAAACTAATTTTTACGAGCCATTGCGCCATCGCGGCCCTTGTTATCCATGAGCGGCAACTCCACGCGAAAAGTAGTGCCACGCCCCACCTCGGAGTTTTTCACCCATATACGGCCATCGTGATACTCCTCCACGATACGTTTGGCCAACGACAATCCCAACCCCCATCCTCTGCGTTTGGTGGTAAATCCAGGTTTGAACACATTGCGCACGTCTTTTTTCTTGATGCCGCGACCGGTGTCGCTCACCTCTATGACAGCCTTGTCGCCACGCTCAAAAACGCGGAGCGTGATGGTGCCGTTCTCACCCCCCATGGCATCCACGGCGTTTTTGCACAGATTTTCGATAACCCACTCAAAGAGAGAGCTGTTCAATTTGACCATGACCCGATGCTGGGGAAAAACTGTTGATATAGTGACCCGATGCGAGGTGCGTCTGTTCATATAGTCCACCACGCGCTCCACCACCTCTTGCAGGCTGGTGGGCACCGGTTCAGGTTTGGCGCCTATCTTCGAGAAGCGGTCAGCGATAAGCTCCAAGCGCTTCACGTCCTTACTCATCTCAGGTATAAGCGGGTCCTCTGGATAGGTCTCGCGCAGCACGTCCGTCCATGCCATCAAGCTCGATATCGGCGTCCCCAACTGGTGGGCCGTCTCTTTGGAAAGACCCACCCACACCTTGTTTTGTTCAGCACGCTTAGACGACAAGAGCGCGAAGAGAGTCACCGCGACAAAGATAAGCACCACGCCCATTTGAGCGAAAGGATAGATAGAGAGCCGTTTCAAAATGAGCGACTCGTCGTAACACACATCGATAAAATCGTTCGCTCGTACCTCGTCGTGACGGCTGGAGGCGCCTGACAGTTTGATGCGAATGTTCTGATGGCGCATGAGCAGCTGCCTGCCTATTTTTTCAGCCTGCCTAAGGCTGTCCTGATAGCTATCGGCCGTCAGCTCAATGTTGCGAAACTCGGTGGCGCGCCCATTGGCGTCGAGCACCACCACCGGTATGTAATTGTTGTCGTTGAGCACCTTGAGCACCAAGTTCAAGTCGGTATTCTCGTCGGCATTGCTTAGCGTACGCATGGCCTCGGCCCACACCTCCATCTTGCGCTGCTCTTGTTCTCGCAGGTCGCGCGTCAGATAATGAGACACCAACAATGACCCCACGGCAATCGTGATTGCCGCCATAACGAGCAGAATATTGACACGCCTGATTTTATCGGTCCATTGCATAACTGTCTATACAACGCAACATCTACCCGTTTATTGTGAAGCAACAACGCCAACGCCCCACCTTGCCTACAGAGATCATGGTCGGTGGTTATCGTCGCGCATACGGCGGCAATGATGGCGAATAGTGATCTTCTCTTATATGTTAGATTGGTTAATGGTCCATTTGTTGACTACCAAACGTAGGCCACTCCTACTTGTAACAGCGTCCGGTCGTAGTTTTTAACGTATCGGTATTTTGCCTCGGCAAAACCCTTTAGTGTTGGAGTGAAATAATATTCATATCCCACGCCGAGATCAAAATTGAGATTGCCTTCAGAGTCGTCCGAATAGTCATCAGGTAGAATGTCGACACCAGCGGGCTTCTCTATCACATTGTTCAACTTCATGATGGAATACCCCAAACCCAAAATGGGATAAACTCCCATCTTAGGCGTCAATGCGAACACATAGTTGAAGTCTGTGCCAAACTCAATAAAGCTGGCGTTGTTTTGTTTGAAGAAATAGTCGACGAAGATGCTGCCCCGAAATTCATCACCAAAAAACTTTTGCTATTTCAAACCGGCGCCACCATGGTTGTAAGTGCCACTTGTTCCATAATTGGCCGTGGCTCCGAACGCAAAGGTTCCAAAATCTGTCTTGATCTTAGCGTTTGTTGACATGCAACAAGCAACTATGCAAATGAATGCTACAAATAGTCTTTTCATGCGATATGTTTTTTTATAATAAAAAAACAAAATTTATGATAGACGCTTCACGTTTTTACATATAAAGAAAAAAAGTCAGTGTAAAATTAAGGAATAATATTGGATATTTCTGTTTTTTTCGCATCTTCTAACCCTATTTTGTTTTGCACTGCTAATTAGGATTAGCGGTCAAGCATCAAGCGCGGAATTACAATTGATATTTAGCAAGCAGTCAGATAGAAGAAACTAAAAAAAATTGACAAAAGCCCTTTCATGCTTCGCGTATTTCCGTGCAATTTACTTCTTGATGGCAAATACGCCAAGCATTTGAGTTTTCCGCATATAACAGAAAAACAACACTTTACAGTGATAAAAGAAACATTTCTTCAAATCAGTTTTCAAACTCGCCTTGCCTTTAGGCCTTAAAGGGGATGCCTTTAGGTTCTATTGGCACCACGATTAAGTCTCAATCACGGCATAAAAAAGGCCTAAACGCCACAGCTTTAGGTATCAATGGCCAAACGACAACGAAAAACAAGCACTGTCTTACGAAAAAGATCGGCAGACAAAAGCCTTTTTAACTTCTAAAACAACGACCCGAGCCACGTCGTTTTTGTGATAAAATATTTTACACACCCTGTACTAAACCATAAAAAACGAACGTGGCAAGCAGATATTTTATAAGTCTACAGTCGCGGTTTGCGGGTTAAAAATCGTACCTTTGTCGCATGCTGTCATGGACCTGTCACAAAAGACAAGAAAACCGTCGTCATCCATAGGCATACATGGCCACCGTTTCTTGGCGAGCTTGTGGCGGCCCGCTGGAGGAACGGGGCAAGCGCGCGCCAAGATCTCGCCTCCACTCATGGAACAACGCAAGGCACTGACAAGCAGAGAAACCATATAAAATTATTACCATAGCAACGATGGCAAAAAATTTTGGAAAAACATGGTGGGGAAGCGAATGGCTACAATCGCTACAGCATATAGACTATGAAAACCGCATACCACGTGGCGCGAGATACGCCCGCAACGGCTACGTACGGAGCGTGAGCATTGATCATGGGGCGATAAGCGCCAAGGTGGACGGCAGCCGCCCCACCCCATACAGAGTGGCGGTCAAGGTAAAAGCCTTCGCGGACAAAGAAAAAGAGGCTCTTATAGACGACATATTAGAACACCCTTCAAGCGGCAAGGATTGGTGCTGCAAATGGTGCTGGCGTTGAAACAGATATGCAACCACCCTACGCAATACCTCAAAAACAGAGTGATGGACCCATCGCTGTCCGGCAAAACAGAGATGCTGTTAGACATCGTCTCGTCTATTTATGACAGCGGCGAGAAAGCTCTCATCTTCACGCAATACACTGAAATGGGCGACATGTTGCGGCATTTTATAGCCGAGACAACAGGCGCCATGCCAATGTTTCTGCACGGTGGATGCTCCATCAAGCAACGCAAGGAAATGGTGGACAGGTTTCAGGGCGACCGATCGAACCGCATATTAATTCTGTCGCTCAAGGCGGCGGGCACCGGCCTGAACCTCACGGCGGCCACGCATGTCATACATTATGACTTGTGGTGGAATCCGGCAGTGGAGGCGCAAGCCACTGACAGGGCGTACCGCATAGGGCAAAAGCAGAACGTGATGGTGCATCGGCTCATCACGCGCGACACGTTCGAAGAGCGCATTAACGACATGATAAACGAGAAACGAGCTCTCGCCGACATGACAGTGGCGGTGGGAGAAAGCTGGATTGGCAAGTTGAGCAACAAAGAACTGCGGGAGCTGTTCGTGTAGGACAGGCCACGCGGCAAAGCCACGGCCAAACGCACGAGACAAAAACAAATACCATTGACAATAGATGAAATCAGAAAACAACAAAAACCGACTGCTCTTAGGAACTTTTTTTAGCCTATACATAGCGCAAGCCGTGCCAATGAGTTTCTTCTCAACGGCACTGCAAGTACTGATGCGCGAGCAGGCGTTTTCACTCACCACCATCAGTTTGCTGCAATTAATCAAGGTGCCTTGGATTCTGAAATTCCTGTGGTCGCCCCTCGTCGACCGCAAGTGCATGACAGTGAAAGACTACAAACGCTGGATAATATCGTCCGAAGTGGTCTACGCCGCGCTCATCCTCGGGGCGGGACTGCTGAATTTGGAGACCAATATCCAATTAATCATTATCTTGGTTTTTCTGTCGCTCGTCGCCTCGGCCACGCAGGATATAGCGACAGACGCGCTGGCCATACTATCCACACGCAAAGAACAGAAAAGCTTCGTGAACGGCATGCAGTCGATGGGCAGCTTCGGCGGGAGCTTGTTGGGAAGTGGCATACTGCTAATAGTGATGCACCACTACGGCTGGAACGTTGTGACACAATGCTTGAGCGTGTTTGTGCTCTTGGCGCTCATACCACTATTGACGAACAAGAAGATGAGGCTTGTGCAAGAAAAAGAGCCGTCGCACAAAGCCAAATGGAATGATTTTATATGGTTTTTCGGCCGCAAGGAGGTATATCCACAGATAGGTTTCTTGCTGCTTTATTATGCCAGCATCATGGGCCTGCTATCCGTGACAAGGCCCTACATGGTAGACCTTGGTTACGATATGAAAGAAATCGGCGTGCTCAATGGCATCATTGGCATATCGGCGGCCATGCTCGTGAGCTACCCAGCCAGCATGCTGATAAGGCGATGGGGAACGGAAAAGGCGAAAATAGCTTTTGCGGCGTGCATACTGTTAGCAACCATTTATTTCGCGTTCATGTCGATGGGTATCCCCTCCAAGACGGAGTTGGTGGTTGGCATCGTGTTTCTCTGGATTTGCTATGGCATGGGTACGGTGGTGGTGTACACCTCTTCGATGTACATCGTGCGCAAGGGCGCGGAAGGGACCGACTTCACCATACAGATTGTCATCACGCATACCAGTGGGTTGCTCATGGCTATCGGTAGCGGAAAGATAGCTGACCTTGCTGGTTATAGCGGCCTGTTCTGCATGGAGGCGGGCATTGCCACCATCTCCTTGTTATACGTCATCTACTTCTTCATAAATTCGAAAAAAAATATATAAAATGTAATCCTTTGACAAAATGAACAGAAAGTTATTAATCACAGCTCCCATGCATTACAGCCAGAGGCTTCTAAAGGCCTTTGAGAGGTACAAGGACAGGGTAGACGTATTGCATATACCGATGGTTGAGTCTACATTTGACAACACCAGTGAGCAAATGCGTGAATTGTGCGACAACCTTGACAAATATGATTTTGTCATTCTGCTCAGCAGGAAAGCCATCGAAAGTATGCACTTTCATTGGCACAATCGCAAGGAACTGGGAAGCGCGCGTTTCCTTGCCATTGGCAAAGACAATGACTACATGCGCGAGTTGATGGGAGTTGAGCCACCTTTTGTGTCGACGGAGCCCAGCCCTATGGGCATAGCCAAAGAGTTGGAGCGGCGAGATATGGCGCGAGGCAAGCTCATGGCAGTGGTGGGGCCGGCATTCAAGGAAATGGAGGAACCTCGGACAGTACCGGATTTCTTGGACGAACTTGAGCGTCTTGGCGCAAAAATCAAACGCTTTGGCGCATACCTTAACATGCCGACGGAACTGCGTCTGCGCAAAAAAGCATATGAATTGATTAAGAATAAAGATTTGACCGGCATAGCTTTTACAAGTGGCAGCGAAGTTGTCGCGTTCAGCGATGGTCTGAAAGAGGTTTATGGAAAAGATGCTCACAACCTCCTGGGCGAGCTTACATTATGCTATTTAGGCCCCTATACAGCCAAACAAGCGAATTTAATCGGCCTAAAAACGGACATCGTCTCAACGTGCTTTAACTCTTTTGACGATTTCACGGCGTATCTGGCAGAAAATGAAAAAAGAAGTTAACTGTCCGTCAAAACATGTTGAACATAATGAAAAAAGCCCTCAAGACATAATATCCTGAGGGCTTCGTTGAAAAAGGCGGCTACCTACTCTCCCGCATTGCATTGCAGTACCATCGGCGCAAGCGGGCTTAACTTCTCTGTTCGGAATGGGAAGAGGTGGGACCC
>NZ_QENY01000004.1:105413-161785 GCF_003096815.1 Hallella colorans | reverse complement strand
CTCGCATTCGTACTCTCACTGGGTCGCAGACGCTTCTCACATGGGCAGACGAAAAAGAGAAGTATGCCACACCGCCCACCTCTACAATGACAGACTCTATGGAAGCAGAGAGAGATGACGACAAACAGATAGCAGAGATTACCGAAGACACGATGCTCAAAGATCTTTTCTCTCAATATCCTGGTCTAAAGGAAGCCATGGCTCAGCAATACGCACCTTTTAAAATGTTGCAAACAGCATTGGGAAAATTGATTCTGAAAAAGGCTACCATCAAGATGGCGGGAGAACGGTCCGGATTAGGAACACAAAAGCTCATCACGATGATACGGCAGGCCATACATCGCATCAGTCAATCATAACAAGCATCAATAACATGGATAAGAAAGTAAGAGAACACTACTGGTGGCGCACCATCGCCTCATTTCTATTGGTGCTTTTCGCCATGCCCTTGGGTCATGCGCTGATGATATTGATGGAGAAGTTCATGAGTGAGGGCGCCATGCACGTCGCTGGTTTTATGATGGGCTTGGCAGGCCTCATCATGGTTATCGTTGGTGTGTTTGTGAAGGGCGATACCCGACAAACGCTGTGGGGACTCTTCGGTGGACTGCTTTTCTGGACGGGCTGGGTGGAGTTCCTCTTCCTGTATTATGCCCGACGCTATGGCGTGCAACCAGAGATAGAGAACGGCGTGGTGGTGACGAAGCCCGAATACCTTATCATGCCCGCCTCGTTTGGCTTGTGGATGATGGTGATGACCATGTATGTGTTCAGCACAAGGAACGGCTGCGGTCTGATTACATGGATACAAAAGGTATGTTTCCGAAGCAAGCGCAAGGTTGTGGTGGTGCAACCCATGACGCGCCACACAAGCATCGTCACGTTCATGGAACTGAATATGATTCTTTGGGCAATGTACTTGCTGCTCATGTTCTGCTACGACAAGACTTTCCTTGGTGATCATCACCCTGTAACGTTCCTTGTGGGAGTAGGGTGTCTCGTGGGGGCTATCTTCATGTTTCGCCACCAATTGCACATCGCTGCATGGGGTGCGAATATACGAATGGCTATCGCCACTGTTATCATCTTTTGGACACCTGTGGAAATATTGGGAAGGATGAACTTCTTTCAAGAGTTTTGGGTAGAGCCAGAGAAACACGCTTGGCAAATGCTTGTCATCCTCATGGCTTTTATTTTGTTGGGTGTTTATCTTTGGTTCAAAGGCAAACAACGAAAGAGAGCAGAGCAATGATGAAAGGAGTTGGGATGAAGAAAACAACATGGAGACGACTACATAAATGGTTAGGAATTATCTTGGCTCCGTTCGTTATACTCTTTTGTCTCTCGGGAATAGTACTCAATCATGCCAAGTTGTTTCAAGGCATCGATATCAGCAGGACACTGTTACCCTCAGAATATCGATATAGTCAGTGGAACCAAGGATTGTTTCGTGGTACGCAGAAATGGAGAAATAAGGTGTTGATATATGGCAACGCTGGCATTTGGGCGAAAGAGAAGGATGCCGACACGATAACCGACTTTAATCATGGGCTGCCCAAGGGTGCCGACCTCCGAAACATTCGTGGAATGACGGTTACGCCCAATGGCTGTCTATACGCCTTGAGCCAACGTCATTTGTATCGTTTGAATCCCCATAGCGTTTGGGAACAAGTTGATATTCTTCAGGGTAAGCATGAAAAGTTGAGCGATATTACGCGGAAGGGCGACTCGCTCATCATCACTGGGCGGTCTTACGTTTATCTGTCTCGTTATCCTTATCACGACTTCCAAAAAATCACCTTGACGAAAACAGACAACGACAAAGGGAAGGTTTCGCTCTTCCGAACGATATGGCTTCTTCATGGAGGCGGACTGTTTGGTATGGCAGGCAAGCTCTTTGTCGATGCGGTGGGACTAATCCTCTTGTTTCTCTCCATCTCAGGCGTATATTATTCCTTTGCGCCTCGTTCCCGTTCATCGTTAGTAAAACGTACGAAGCGAGGACTGATAACATGGCACAACAAGTTGGGGCGAGGTGCCATGTTCTTTCTGCTGTTGCTGACCATTACAGGCTGGATGCTACGTCCGCCTGCGCTCATCGCCATAGCCTCTGGCAAAATACCGCCCATACCTTTTTCTTCCATGGATAGCGACAACCCATGGAATGGCTGTCTGCGCTCGCTGCGGTATGATGAGGATAAAGCCGACTGGCTGTTGTGTACTTCGGACGGTTTCTATACTCTTCGCCATTTGGGCGACACGCCGCAAAGAGAGAAGGTGCAACCTCCTGTGAGCGTCATGGGCATCAATGTCGAACAACACACTCATCGCAACACATGGCTGATAGGGTCGTTCAGCGGCATGTATGTATGGGATAGAGCGCATCAGTCCGTCATTGATTATTTCACGCGCCAAAAGGCGCGTTCCGTTAGTGGGAGTCCTTTTGGAAGTCATGCCATCGCAGGATTTTCATCAGACTTGGACGACAAGGGCATGGCGGTGGATTACAAGAAGGGTAATTCTCGCCTTCGTATGCCTGACAGCATGGCAACGCTGCCCATGTCATTACGCAACGTTTGCATAGAAGTGCACACAGGACGCATTTTTACCTTTTTGAGCATGGCGTCTCTTTTTTACATCTTCCTCATGGGCGTGGCTTGTGTATGGTGCCTTTGGAGTGGTTGGAAGATACTTGGAAGAAATTTATCGCTGCCCACCCTATTCTTCGATAAGAAAAGGCGGCAACACTCGCGCGGAGATTAGCGTTTTTTGGCTCAGTAGAAAAAGTATGGTGTTTCATTTTGCTATTGAGATTAACCCCTTGGTACAATAAATGGCCGTGCGTGTTTTGAGGAGACGCTCGCCATGTTACAAACATAGGGGGCGAATGGGGAGTGTGTACGTTTCGAGATGGCGACAGAATATTTACGCATTTTCGGTTTTTCTCTTTAAAAACCTGCTTGTCCCGAGCGCAGTTTTTGAAAATTTAGAAATAGTCAATTATTTGAACAAATAACCCTCTCAATTTCGCTTATTTAAAAATAAGTTTGCCTTCGTCCGAAATACGCGAAATATGCGATAGTTTGTAAATGACTGACATCCAGCATCTTTTAAAAAACAGCCTTTATTCTCCTAGTTTGTGGTCTGCTGTTGAGTATCAAATGGCATGATGACAAGGTTGCAATCGCAGCGTGATTGAGACTCTTCCGCGCTGCCAATGAGGCCTAATCATGCTATGAGAAAGCACCAATCGCAGCTCTCTTATGATTTTTGATAAAGCTCTACTTGGTTTTGACAAAAAAAGATAGCCCTTTTTGCTCTGGATGACTCAAAAATAATGATCAAAAAACAGTAATTATATTTTACAAGATGAAGAATGGGGAGCAAGGAGAGAAGAATGGGGAGCAAAGAATGAATGAAGATGGCTGCACTGGACTCAAGAAGCGTCTGAGCGCGGTAGAAATTTGTGCGTGCGAACTTTTGTGCCTACATCATGCCTTCCTGTTTTTAATCCTGTTTGCGGTTATACATGGTTACCACAATCGTAGGGACCTACGGTATTCCACCAAAAGTAAATACCTACTGAGCCATTTGCTCCCCCATTAAATATCAGCTCTGAGCCGTTTTTTGACATGCGAGGATGGAAAACGGGCCAGTGGGATTAGCCAAGTTGCGCTAAAAGGCTATTTTTTTTCTCCCCAAGATGTAAACGCCTCGCGCCCTTGGCCGTGGCGTTTGCCGCCCGAGCAAGTCGAACCATCTGTCAGGATGGCGGAAAGCGCCAGACGAGTGGCTTTCTGTGGACGGAATGGGAACCACGCCGGTGGGCACTATGTCCATGTGGCCCTCATAGAGTTTCGCGCCCTCCGCGTTCTCGATGGAGAAGACGTGCCGGCCTTGCCGTTGGGACATGAAAGTGAAAGCGACGCTGTCCGTGGCGGCGGCGCCGATATAGGCTCCCATGTACCCAGCCTTTTCCCCATCCACGTACAGAAAGAGTTGTCCGCTGAAACTGCCACCCACGTTTGTTATGGTGGCGCGGATAAATTGGTACTCACCAGCGGTCATGTCGCCGATAAGGGTCACATTGTCCACCCTGAGCCGTGGCTTGGGCTGCGGTATGTCGCCGCGCCTGACAAACATCTTGCGCTCGCCAACGCTCAAAACATACGAGAACGCGTCGGTGTTGGTACATTTCATCCATTTGTCGTCGCCTTGGGTGCGGCATATCGGAGCTATGGCGGCTCCGTCGTGGCGAACGCCGATAGATCCCAAGGTCACGCCCTCCATTTTGGTCTCCTCGCCGGGCTCGAGCGTTTGCGCCCGCTCGATGAGCGCGCGCTCCAGCTTGCCACCTACGAACAAGCCCAAGCCAACCTCCGCGCGGATGGGTACCGCCATGATGTTTTTGTAAGAGAACGAGCAACGTAGGGGCTTGAAGTCTTGGGCAGGATCGTCGCGCTTGACCAATCGCGGTTTGAACGCGAGCTCGGTGACCTGCACCAATGGGCGTGTCACGACATGATCCTCGGGTTGCAGGCCTATGGCCGCCGAGTGAAAGATGGTGTATCCCTCGGTGTTGCCTATACCGTCGGGGGCGTAGGCGTTGAGCACGGACAGGCGAAAGTAACCGTCGCGCGAGCCGCCCCATCCCCAGTTGACATGAAAATAATCTCCTTGGCGGTAGCCGTCGCACACAAAAGCGTGCGTGCCGTCTGTGGGCGAGGATGCCACGTATATGACCGGCCGACCGGCGGCCACCTCGTCGTAAATCATGTCCGTCCACTCCTCGGTGGTATAAAAGTCTCTGATGACGAGCGTGGCGTCAGCGTCATAGCCAAAATAATTGACAAGGGCAGGCACTATGAGATTGTCGGGGGCGGTGGACCCATACGGCGAATAGTCCATCATGACCGCCGCGCCACATTGCCGCATGAGATAGGCCACGGCTTGGTTTTGCTCGTCGGAGCTGCCTTTTTTGTAGTCGTCGAGCATCTTGTCCCATTCAAAAGCGTGGCGTGGCATGAAATCCTTGCCCGTGGCGTGGGCTTCGTAACGGTCCGACGGTATGGGCCTCGTGGTCCGCGTGGACGGACATCGCTGGGCGAACATCACTTGCGCCATGGCCGTCGCCACGCATCCCGTGGGGGTGGGCTTGCCGTCCGCCATTGGGCATTGCAGATAATAAGGCCACAATTGGTTCCATTTAGACTTGACGATGGGCTCCACGGCGTGGCGCGCGGCCGTAGATGCCAACGCGGGGACGGCGCGACGCGGAGACGGCGCGCGACGCATGGCTTGTATATCTTGTTGGTACGACTTGAGCAACAGGGCCATCGGGGCGGGCATATCGCGCCGGTCTATTTGGCCGCTGTCCGCGTACCCAAGAATTTTGGGCGTTCGTTTGTCGCCAGATATGATGGCAAAGCCCCGCCCACCGTCAACGTTAAAGACATAGTAGGAGGTGGGACGACCGTCATCGTCAGACTTGAAAGCGAGCGACACGCTCTCATGGGCTTGGGCCCGCGTCCGCGTATGGCGCGCCATGGCGAAAGCCTCCGCCTCGCGCCGCGCCTCGCCGGGAGACACTTGTTGGGCGCGAAGACAGATGCCCATAAGCAGGAACATCATGGTGAACAGTGTACTTCTCATGCGTAATGGATAATATGTGGGCCGTGTTTGTTGGGCGAACTCTATTTGTGCGCGTCTCGCTTTTCTCCTCGCCGCCGTGACATTGTCTACTTTTTATCGTGCCGGCGCCTCCCGCGAGCGCGTCAGGAGACACCGCGAGCACGATACCTTGTTTATTGTGAAATCAATATTTTCTTGCCGTTGTGGATGTAAAGCCCCTTGGCCGTGGGTTTCTGTATGCGCTGTCCTTGCATGTTGAACCACAAGTCCTCCTTGGGGTTGTCCATGTTGAGACCACGAACGCCAGTGCAATCAGAGTCGGTCATGGGAAAGGAATCTCGTCCTACAATTTTTATGGGCATCCAGCCCTTGTCTTTCATGGCTCTCATTTGCTCACTTGTGCACTTCATGTTGTCGCCTTCTTTTTTTAACAATAAAGCGTGCTTGCCATCGAGTTCCCCGGGGATTGTGGGCAGCGTGGCTACGAGTTTGTCCAAGGCGTCGCCTTCAAGAGGGTTGCCGATGACACTGACCACCTTAAGTTGGGGGCAGTTGGACATGTCAACGGTTTTGAAGTTGCAGTTCTCCATGTAGACCTGTTCCAAATCGGGCATGTCCGTTATCCTCATGTCGGTCCCAAGCCCCTTGCAGCCAGACATGTCGACAAGTTTGAGTTTTTTGCAGTCGGAGAACACGGCCTTGGTGAGCTTGGGGCAGAATGACACGTCAAAATAGGTAAGGTTGTCGCACTTGCCCATGTTCACGGCCTCAAAATCTTGATTGTTGTAAAACTCCACTTTTTGCAATTGGCTGTTCTCCGGTATCACGATTTGTTTCATGTGTGTTTTTACGACCTTGAGTTTTTCCACCGTCTCGGGTATCCTCAGCTCGTCACACCCCACGATACCGATAGTGACCTCCTTGAGGTATTTGTTGCCCGTGAGATCTATGTCGGTGATGCAATAGCATTGCCTGAAATCAAGTTTTTCCACGTTGCCCCTGATGATGAAGGTGCCCTCTCCCCATATTTCCATGTTTTCTTGGTTGCCATATCCGGGAAGTTCCCATTTGATGATTGGGTCTCCCTCAAGAAACAAGTTGCGCTCGCGTTTGGGCGCAGGCGTGAATGTCATGTAGATAGGCCGTCTTATCGTGGGATCTACCTTTTTAAACTTCATGATCCCCATGTCTTCTTTTTTGGGTTTGGCGGTTGCCCGGGTGACATTTTGGGGAGAGTTGGCGTTTGCCATAGACTCTTGCGCGCAAAATAACGCGCAAGAGATCAGAACTGTGTAAAGAAATGGTCTCATAATAATTTTAAGTTTAAAGTGTTGTTATCAGTTTGAAGTCATTGTTACCTCTATTTGGTTACCCTGCGCCAAAAGGTTGGCCAACACGCTCTTGATGTCGTCGCGAGTTGTCTCTTTGACAATGTTGGAGAAATTTGTGTCAAGGTCAACACCATTGTAAAGGTCGTTGTATACCACGTATTCCCAATAATTGTTCATCCGAAGCACTTGATGGTACACCTTCAGCTCATAAGCCTTCACTTTGTCCAAGTCGGCTTGTGACGGTCCTTGTTTGGCAAGCAGATGGAGTTGTTGGTAGATGATGGGAATGATCTTGTCGTATTTTTTTGGATCCGTCCTGAACGCGATGCGCAGCAGGGCCTCGTTTCTTGGATGGCGTTCCAGGCTGCCGTTCACCTCCACGTTGTAAGCTCCTCCCTTGTCTTCTCGCACCTTGTCGGTATAGGCCATGCGCAACAGCTGGCCGATGGCGTCCATGAGCAAGTCGTTGCGGTCCGAGTAGGGCATGGTTCCCTTGATGACGATTGTTGTTATGGTAGACGGCGTCTTTTGACTTTTAATGAATTTCTTTGTGATCTTGCCATCGCGCAACCTCGCCCCGAGCCGCCCGACATCCTCGCGCTCTCCCGTGGCTGGCAAGGACGCCATGTATTGGCACAGCAAAGGCCTGAGACTGTCCATGTCTATATTGCCCGTGAGGATGAGACTGAAATCGGCGGCGTTTCCGAATCTCTCCTTGTAAATCTGCATGACGCGGTCATAGCTTACGCGTCTCAATTTGTCTTGGCTCATCGACTCGAGCCTGTCGGTGCCATAGGCCGTGGCGTGCAGCGTGTCGTTGTACGCTATGAGAGGGTTAACACAAGCGTTGGCGAGAAACTCCTTTTGTTGGTCCATGAGATTGTTGAAAGCCGCCGTGTCTCGTCTCGGGGCGGTGAAATAAAGGTAGGCCAACTGAAAAAGCGTCTCCAAGTCTTTCTTGGTCGCGCTGCCTTTCATGCCCTCTGTCTCATCGTTGATGAAGGGCATGAGGTCGGCGGTGTTTCCGGCGAGTTTCTTCTCCAAGCCCGTCGCCGTGAAATCGCCTATTCCTCCCGCTGTCGCGCCCGATATGAGATATGTAAGGTTTGGCATGTCTTGGTTCGCGTACATGTCCTTGCCTCCCTTGCTGAAAACGTTCATCAAAATCTCGTCCGTCTCGAAATCGGTCTTTTTGGCGTATACGCGCATGCCGTTTGAGAGCGTAATCTCTGTATACCCATATTTGTATGGTTTCTCGCGCACGATGCTTCCCGGTGTGGGCAGATGGGCCACGAGCTTCTCGGCGATGGCTTTCTCGGCGTATGGCGCATAGCTTGACTTTTGGGCTTGGGCCACAATTTGGCGTATGCGGTCGTGGGATGGCAGAGTCACTCCCGCCTTGTCTGGGGCGTACAGCGTGGCAACCTCGTTTTTGTTGGTGATTATTTCTTGTGCCATGCGGTTCGCGTCGGCGATGGTGACGGTCTTGTCAAGTGCCTGCACAAGCTCCAGCTCGTCCTCGGGAGCTATAATAGGCTCAGCCTCAAGGAAGTTCTCCACACATTGCTCCACAAAGTCGGCGTTGCGCCTGTCGTTCCGGTCCTCGTAATCCACCTTGGCGTAGTTCATCAACACGGCCTTGCCACGTTCCAGCTCGGCCGCGGTAAATCCTGTTTGCCTGGCTTGTTGCACGGCTCCCACCACAGCTTGGATGCCCTCCTCGACGCGTCCCTCCTTGAAAACGCCTGATATTTCGAACGCGTCTTTTGTGTTGGCCAAGAAGAAATGTCCGTCGCCCACTGACGCGGAGATAAGAGGCGTGCCGCTGTCTTGCGTAAGCTCGTCAAGACGGTCGTTGAGCATCATGCGCACAAGGCTGGTGAGGTATCCGTCCTTGTAATTCTCCACGCTCGCGCGCTTGTCCATTGGCGTGACGTCTCGCTTCATGTAAAGCGAGAAGTTGACGGTGGGCTGTTCTTTGTCCACGGCCGTGTGCACGATCATCCTCTCGTTGTCAGGGACTGGGAAGATTGGCCGCGGGGCCGCGTTTCGGGGCATTGGTATGCCTCCAAAAAGCTCACGTATTTTTTTCTCCATGCGGTCCACGTCGATATCTCCCACCACGATGACGGCTTGCAGGTCTGGCCTGTACCATTTGTGGTAGTAGTCCCTGAGGTCTTGGTAGGGAAAATTCATCACGATGCCCATATCGCCAATGGGCATGCTGTCCGCATATTTGCTGCCTTGGTATATGATGGGCATGGCCTCCTCGGCCAATCGTTGCATGGCCATCCCCGCCCGTCTCGAGCGCCATTCCTCTTGCACCACTCCCCTTTCCTTGTCTATCTCCTTGTCCTCGAGCAGCAGGCTGTGGCTCCAATCGTGCATGATGAGCAGACACGAGTCGATGATGCCCTCGCGTTTGACGGGGGCGGCCGAGATGTTGTACACCGTTCGGTCCACGCTGGTGTATGCGTTGAGGTTAGTGCCAAACTTGATGCCCACGCTCTCGCACCATTTGACGATGCCTGGGCGGCTGTCAGTGCCAGGGAAGTGCACGGTGCCGTTAAACGCCATGTGCTCCAAGAAGTGGGCCAAGCCTCGCTGGCGCGGCTCCTCAAGAATGGAGCCAACGCGCTGGGCGAAGTAAAAATCGGCGATACCCTTGGTTTGGGCGTTGTGGCGGATATAATAGCTCATGCCGTTGGCAAGCTTTCCATAACGGATGGTCTTGTCTATCTTGACGGGTGTGGCTTGGGCCTGAAAGCACACGGCAGACAGTGCGACAAGGGTTTGTATAAACAGTGTTTTTGTCATTTTTGTTTTAAAAAAGGTTCTGGTCTTGCGGTCGCGCCGCTTGACAGGTTAAAGGTTTCTGAGTTTCTTGGCGAAATAGGAAGGTTGGGCGTTTGGCACGAAATCCTCGGTGGAGTTGTTTGTGTCTATCCATTTGCCTTTCTCTCCGAAATTTTGGTCCACCATCCAAGTGCCGGGTACGTTGTTGATGATGGCCGACTCTTCCACGTACTTGTGTCCAACCCGTTTGCGTATCACCGCGTGGGTGTAGCGCGTCTCGTCGAAGTCCACGTGTCCACAATAAGAGTAGCCCTTGTCCAAGCGCGGTGACGTGAGCAGCCACTCGTGCGCCGCCGGCACAGACAGGTTGACCGCGTCGAGCACCCACTCGTTGGGCATATAATACTCATATTCGTTCATCGGGACAACAAAGTCTCCCTGCCTGAATATGTAGCCGAAATGATAGCGGAATTGGGTCATGTACGTTTTTTTGTCCACCATGGGGCGAGCTATGCCATACGACTTGACACCTCGCGTGTGGAACACGAAGCATCCCTCGAAGCCCCCGTACCAGTTGTCAAGGTTGGGCACGCCAGGCACGTCGTGGTCGCCTTCGGGGTGCGTGCAGCTGTCGTAAATCTCAAAGTCAGCTTTGCTCAAGTCTATGGAGTTGGGGTTTATGAGCGTGTGGTCCTCGGCGGTAATGGCGATGGTGATCTCCTCCCCAGGCTTCACGGGGACATCCTTGCCAGAGCCGGGTATGACATAGATGGTCACAATGGTCATGGCCTTGTCCATAATGTTGGGCTGGTAGTCGTGCAAGTCGTCGCTGGTGAAGAAGGTCTCTATAAATGCCAAGCCGTCGGCGTACATCACCGTGTCGCTGTTATTGCCAAACTTGATGTATTGGTCGTCGGTGTACATGTATCCGTCTGGCGTGGTGCTACCCGTAAAATATATCTCCGTGATGAGAAATCCCTCGTTTGCGCTGTACACGTTGAGGGCCAAGCGCGTGTCCTCGACGCTGTCACTGGCTTTTATTCTCACGTTCTCCCGCGTGGCCTTGAGCGTGGCCTTGAGCGTGCGGGTTTTAACAGCATTCTTTTTGTTGGCCTTTCTGGTCGGGTCCACGATTTCCATCTTGTACGTCAGATTGCCGTCCACCTTTACGTTGTAGAGCCCCTCGGGCAACGATATTTCGTCAGTGAGCATCTCCCCTGACATCTTGAAGTGGGTGGCCTCGTAGGTCTTTTTGGTTTGTATGTTTGTTAGCTCAGCCCTGACGTTCGACGGTTTGGGGTCTTGCACGTCATATGGTATCGTGAGCGAGATGGTGTGTTTGACCATTCTTGCCTCTTGCTCTGGAATTTCGTCATTAACGCACGAGCAAAGAAGAACGACGACAATCATTAATGCGAGATGAATAGTTTTTTTCATGTGGATTGGTTGATGAGAAGAAGAGGACGGCTGCCCTCCTCCTCTCTGACTGTATATAATAAGATGTTTACATGTGTATTCTCCTGATGCCCGTCTTTTTCAATTTCATCTGCATGAATGTGGGGCATGAGTTGCTCACGAAATCTTCTGATGAGTTGTTGGTGTCTATCCACTTGCCGCCAAGGGACAAGTTTGGGTCTATCCACCATGTCGACTCCACGGGAGCTCCTTTGATTTTGGCGTCTTCTTCCACGTAATTGTGGCCCTCGCGCTTGCGCACCACGGAGTGGTTGTATCGTCCGTCATCGAAGTCAGTCACTCCACAGTGGGCATATCCTTTGTCAAGTGTTTCCGAGGCGCACAACCACTGCTGGTTTCCTCCGGCAACGGAGAGGTTCACGCAATCCACGACCCAAGCGTTTGGCATGAAAAACTCACTCTCCTTCATGTCCATCTCAAATCCGTTAAAACTGAAACGGTACTGGAACTGATAGCGGAAATTTTTCATATTGTGTTGATTCATTGACACCGGACTGACAATGGCATAAGATTTCACTCCCCTATCGTGAAAAGCGAAAGTACCTTCGAAACCGGGATACCAGTTCAACATGTTGGGCACGTTGGGCATGTCTTTGTCGCCTCCGACCTGGACTGAACTTTGGTCGCAAATCTCGAAGTCGGCTTTGCTCAAGTCTATGGAGTTGGGGTTATGCTTGGTATGGTCCTCTGCCGTCAGCGCGATGGTGATTTCCTTGCCGGGCTGTATGGGATGTTCCTTGCCACTTCCGGGTATCACGTATATGGTATTGAAGGTCATGGCCTGGCTCATGATGTCTGGCTGGTAGTCGTTCTTGTCGTCGCTGGTGAAAAACGTCTCCACGAACGCCAGTCCGTCGGCGTAAATGACCGTGTCACTGTTGTTGGCTATTTTCATGTATGTGTCGTCAACGTATATGCGTCCTTCGGGGTCTGTGGTGTGAGCGTAGAAAATCTCCGAGATGAGAAGCCCCTCGTGACGGTTGCGCACTTTCAGCCTCACATTGGTGTTCTTGTCACCTCCCTTTTGTATGTTGATGGGTGGCATGTCTGTCTTCACCATGGCCTCCACCTCCCTGATATTTTTTTTAATCATGGCTTTTGGCAATTTCTTCTTGTAGTTGTTCACATCGATGATATATTTCACCTTGCCTTGCATCTCGATGTTGTACGTGCCCTCCTGTATGGACAGCTCGCCCGTATATTGATTGCCTTTTTTTGTGAAGACGCTGATGGTATCCTTCTTTTGCGTTTCCACGTTGGTCAAGATGGCCTTACAGTCCACGAAGTCCGCATTCTTGGTCTCCGCCGGCACGTCAAAGGTGAAAGTATGGCTTACAATCTCCCTTGACACGTTGGATGATAAATTTTTGGCCATCCTCGAATCTGTGTTCAAAAATTCGTCCGCGTTGTCGCTGCACGCGGAGAGCAAGCCCATGAAGGCTACGACAGCCATAGATGTTTTTAATCGATTCATATACATTTTATTTTCCTTTGGTTATTAATTTGGTAAAACAATATTTCTTAGAAAGCCACACCTACAGTGGCCTTTAACTCGGCATGCACTCGGTCTGACAGTTTGGCGTGGCTACCCCCCACCTCGACAAATGGCCCCGCTCCTTTCCACATTTTGGGCTGGTACATTATTTTTATTCGTGAGGACACGCTTGTGTAGTTACCCGCCATCACGGCAAAAGTGTCGTCTGTCAACGCCGTGGTGAGTTTGTCCATCGTGGCGTATGGCATAACGCGCCTGCTTGATTTGTTGACCATTCTCGTGATGGCCGAGTCCCATTCGCAAAACACGCATCCCGCTATTCTCGTGACATATTGTAAATTCGCTTGGACGTAGGCCTTTCTCACCTCCATCAGGCGCTCCAGCATGATATAGCGCGAGCTTTGTTCTTGTTGTCCGGCCTTGGCCTCAAGGGTCCACCTGTGCTTGCCCCCTATGTGCATGGCGGCTCCCACATAATAATCATATAGATAATGTCTGTACATAGTCAGTGTGATGAGCGACTTGTACTCGGACCCCGAAGCGCTTCCGGCTATATGCTCGTCGCCCTGGCGCCGTCGCGCATCCATCGCGCCAAACACGCTCCATCCTATTCTTCCTTCTTGCTTCCAGCCCAAAAGCACACGCGATTGGTCAACGTACAACGTGGATATGGGTAACGCGTTGAGGTCTGTGAGTATCTTCTTGTAGGGCGTGTGGTGGTATTCAGCCGATAAAAAGACTCCAGAACCGCTCCTTGGGCGTAGGCGCAAGTCTGTCGCGAATCCCAACCCTTTGTAATAGCACGTGCGGTTGGCTCCCGCAAAGCGCAGGTAGTCGGTGCCCAGCCCCGTCATGTGGTACTCGGGCTTCACGCCCAGCTCATTGTAAAATTCCACATCGTTCGTTTGCTTGTATATATTCGCGCCGGCGCCCAAACCCACCTTGTATCTCCACAAAGACACGTTGGCTCCCACGGCCACGCGCAGATCTGTCACTATGCCGCGCGGGCGCGGGTCTATCATGCGGTATTCGTGCTCAGCCCTGAACTTGAGGTTCGCGCCTATCGCCCACCTGCCCATCGTCAGCGAGTACCCGCCGAAAAAGGCATATTGCTCGTTTCGCATGTTTCCGCCCACGGTATCAGCCATCACGTAGGGGTAAAGCAACTCATAGTCAGAAGTGGAGCAAAAACGTAAGTTTCGCTTTTCTCCCATTTGGTAGGAAGCCCCGCCCCACACCGTTCCTTTCTTGCCCAGTTTGAGGTAAGAGTCCACGTAGGCCTTTCCCAATAGGTGCCGATCGCCCATTTGTTGGATGAGGGCTTTGCTCTCATGGCCAAAGTCAACCTTAAGCCCCAACTCGGAGTACGATGTCCGGAAAGCGCCGTCCATGAAAGAGGGGTTGTCCCTGTATGCCGCGAGCAAGTTTATCCACCTGTCGTTGTGCTCGGCTATGGCGGTGGTGTCTTTGGGAGAGCACCAAGTCTCACAGGATATGCCGATAAATGCCGCCAATAGTATGTGCTTGCGTATGTCCATAAATTACATGAAGATAAGTTTAGCCTTGATCATGGTGGGATGGTCTGTTATTTCCACATAGTCGGATGAGGAACGGAAATATTTCACCTCTTTATTTTTTTCTTTGTCTTTTTTGTTGACAAACTTAAGCGTTCCCTCCGCCTCCAGCGAGTAAGCACCTCGCATGAGATCCATTTGCACGCTCGAGAGGTTGAAAGTCGACGAGGAGTATTTATATCCATTGCTAAGGTTTCGCAGGGTTATCGTACCCTGCATTTGCACCAGCTCTATGCTGTCCGGAATGACCACCTCCACCACGGCTGTGGTTTTGTAGTCCTCGTAGCCGTGCAAGCAACTTTGCGTTGTCATGGCCATGACCGCGATTGCGATGGCAATAAAAAATCTTTTCATAATTTTATGTTAGTTTCCAGTCCAAAATAGGGGGTGACATATCGGCGCAGCGTCATGCCCTTACGCACGTAATCTGGGTGCGCATCCCACAGTTTGTTCACGAATAGGGCGATGCGCATCTTGTTGCCGAATAATTTCTTGGTGGCCTTGAGGTTGAGGTTCATCTCAAAAGGTATGGTCTGCCATTCAAACGCCGCCATGCTGTATTGGTGCCTCACCAAAAACTGTTTGTACTCATCATGCTTGTCGGCCTCGACGAAAGGCCTCACTTTCCCCGACTCATCCATGTATTGCAGGGGTACGTTCTCTTTTTTCATAGATTGTTCGCCAGTTACCCACACGCACTGTGCGGAAAGGCTGAAGCCCAATTTCAGTCGCGGTATGTCGGTGTCGAAAGTGAAATTGGTGTTTGTCATCTCTCGTATATAACCGTCGTCATCCTTGTATATGCCCACCAAGTTGAGCGCGGAGCCATTCAGACGCAACGATGGCTTGTACTGTATGGGAAGGGAGTTGTGATATTCTGTCCTGAACCACGCCCCCGTGATGGTTAGTCGCGTGTTCACGATGGGGAAGCGTATGGTGGACAAGGTGTACTCTATTCCCTGCTTAAACGTGCGACTTCCGTTGGAAGTGTCGCTGTAATAGCGCAGGTCGGCCACGGTCTTGTACGGCAAATTGTTTACGTCGGGGCGCGCCTTTACCGTCTCATGGTCTATGACATCCGTGTCAAACTCCCTGTAAACGAATGGCGAGAACACGTCCATAAACCTGAAGCCAGACTTCATGTCCTCTCTGAAATATGTCAGCGTGAGGCGGTTTCCGCCCCAATCCATGTCGCCCCTTATCTCCCATTTAAGGTTTCGCGCGGGGGCCAAGTGGTTATTGGTGGGGTCTATGACGTAAGTCATAAGGTACATGCGCCTGTAACTCGCGTTGGTATGGAAATAGTTCATCTCCACCAAGTCCATGTACACTGGCTCCGGGTAGAGCTGGTCTATGGTCGGGAACATGGTGTGCCTGCCCACGCCACCCGTCAGAGTGATGACAAGTGGGTCTTGCCCCAAGTCTATCTGTGGGAACGTCCAGCCCATGTTCACGCGTGGGTCCACGTATATTTTGTTTCTGATGTCAAATCTCTTGCCAAGTCCCAGCATGGTCTCGCCGCGTACTCCTGCTTCTATTTCGAGACGGTTGCCGCCTATGGCGAAAGTGGCCTGCTCCTCGGCGTATACGGACAGCATCTGCGTGGCAGGAATGTCAGAGTACTTGCGCGGCCTGAACGAGGCGCCCGTATACACAGGATGCAACCGGTCATACACTTGGCCGGCCCCCAAGTTTCGATCCATGTCGTAATCCACCCCCACGATGAGACTGTTGGGATGTTTTGTTTTTGGCACGGCGAATGTGGCGTTGGCCTTGAGAAAGAGGTTCGTGGGCCTGCCGTCCACGGTGTGCGTAGCGGTATACCGGTATGGGGTGATGAACACGGCGTCGCTCTCTCCCTCCGTCATGGTCATGGCAGAAGGCGTGCCACTGGTCACGTTGACCCTTCGAGTGCGCGCCAGCCAGTCTTTTTGGTAAGAGTAAGAGGCCGTCAGTTCCAAGTCCCTGAAATAGGAACGCTCCTTCTTACTATTGAGATTGAATGTCCAGCTTGCCGCGTACCGATTGTATTCCGACACGTATTTGTCCTCGCCGCCGTGGTTAAACTCCGGATCCACTTTCTCATTGTCAAACGATCCGCCATAGTCGAGGTTAAGCGCGGAGCTGATGTCGTGCGAGTTGGTGCTCCATGCCTTGTTAAATCTTACGGAGAACGTGAGCCGTTGGTAGTTCTCCAACGGGTTGCGCGGCTCAAACTTGTTGTTGAGGTAGTCCGCGCTGAAATTAATTGAGAACTTGGCCGGCTTCCACTCTAAGCCCTTGGCTATGTAGAAGAGCTTGGAGTTCATGTCAGCCTTGAACCTCGCTGATATGTCGTTGCCTCCCTTGCGCCGTTTCACCTTGACGAGACCACTGGTGAGATCTCCATATTTGACAGAAGGTATGCCTCGCACGATGGTCACCTCCTGAATGTCGTCCGTTCCCAATGTGCGCATGTCCACGCCAGCGTTGGCAAAGTTGCGCTTCGTGGACGTGCGGTCGTCGGCTCCGTCCAGGTATTGCATGTTGCCGTTGGTGCTGATGGGCGCGCCGTCTATGATAAACCGCACTCCTTGCGATGTGGTGTTGTATCTCTTGTCCCTGACAGGCACCTCCCTCAGCTTGATGATGTTGGGCACGTTCAGTCGGGGGTCTTTGGCCCGCCCTCCTGGCAGCAGTTCGAGCAAGTCGCCGAAGCTTGACGGCTGCAAGTGGTCCATGGCGTGCCTCCTGATGGTCGAGGCGCTCGACAGCCCGTGATCCTCTTGCGCCGTCACCACCACATCGTTCAGCGTGTTCACCCTGGGCGCGAGGTAATAGGTGCCCGAGGCCCTGGCTCGCGCCTTGATGGCCCTGTAACTTATGTGCGATATTTTGATGGTGGTTCCGGGTGGCACGCTTAGGCTGAAACGTCCAGTCTTGTCCGTCACAGTGCCCGCCTTCTTTTTGCCTGTCACGCTAACACTCGCCCCCATAATGGGCGCGTTAGTTCCCTTGGCCACCACCCTGCCGTCTATTTGGGCAAAGAGGACGGTGGGGGCCATGAAGAGAGCGCAAGTTAGCGCGACATTTCTCATCACGCTGGCTAATGGTCTTGTTGTAGTCATGCTTGTCTTGGTGATCTGGATGGTTAAAAATGCTTGGGCTCATTCGGCCACGGGGTGTATGGAGAAGCCCGAGGCCCTGTAATGGGCAAATATCGGCGCCACGGCGTGTGGCGTGTGGTACATGGCCCGTCCAATAGTTGGGCTTGACGGCATGGCCGTCCAGTAATAGCCCACCCACTGCTCGTTGTACACATCTTTGGTTTCCCTGTCGTATCCTCTGCGGCCTATGTCTTTTCGCCAGCCGTCGTTATGCTTCCGGCAGCCTGATGCTGGGAAATACACTGTGGCGGCATGACCGTTTGCCCTGCCATTGAATTGCCATCCCCTTTTCCATGAACCAGAGGCGTTGATTTCCTCGCGCCCGGTAAACAGTCCGGTAAAATTAAATCCCGTGAAAGCGCCGGCCGACGGCAGGTGGAAGCCTGGCGGGCATGGGTCGTAAACGGTCTTGACCACCAGATTGTCATTGATGTCAGTGCCCGTGTTATCCATCGACCACAGGTTGAGCCATCCGAAATCCTTGCCCCAACTCTCGCCGTCTATGTAAAAGTAGGCGGGGTTCTGTATACTTTCCGCGATGGAAATGACATCGCCGGCGTTCTTGCGGTATTTCCCCCTCACGGCCAGATCTTTGTCAATGCCGGGGAACGCGTCTTTGCGGCCAAACTGATAAAACGTAGAGTAGCCATCGCGCTTGCTTCCACTTTTCTGCGTGATGGTGAATACATCGGTTTGGCGGTCCGGACTGTCAGTCACTTGCTCTATCCTCACCCTCACCGTTCGCGCGTGGTCGTCCACGGGATCTTTCCACTCGGTGTATTTCCATCCCAACGTCTCTTTCGAGAACTTATAGGGCACATTGTCTTGGTTTAGACATGTCACCACGTCAAGTGCGTCGGTGGGCGCGAACCACAAGTGCCACGACCATAGGCACACACCCTTGCTGTTTACCGCCGCCACCACCACATTGCCGTTCTTGATGCGCTCACGCGCCACGTCGAAGCACAAGTAGCTGTCGAGGCCCTGCCCTTGTATGGAGGCGTTAGTCACCAATGACGGCTCATCAGCCCATATCACCTTGACGGCCACTGCCGGTTGAGCCGCGTTTTGCGCGTTGATGTATGGTGTCTCTATGGGCTTACCCTCGTGGTCCACGAAGTGCACCAGTATGCCCTTGCCCGTATTCTTGGTGACATAAGCTCGCTCGTTAGTCTTGTCATCGGCTATGGAGTTGCCGTACACAAGAGGCAGCTTGTAATACCCCGGAGCGCTGACGAGGTAGCAATTAGCCGTGTTTCGCGGCGCGGGGCTGCCATCAGGTTTGTGCGTCGACAGGTCATAGCGCTCCGCAGCGGAGCCACGCTCCGCAGCCTGCCGCAGCGCCTCGTTGCGTGGGGCGAGATGGTCCACGAGACGGGTGGGCGCAAGTTTGGCGTTACCTTTTTCCACCTCCAGCCCACCCTCGCCGCGCGTCTTGCTCAGCGAGATGAGCCAATCGGGCTTCTCGTCCATGCTAAACACGTTGTCGTCGTTGGCGTCGTAGCCCGTCACGGCCCACGCCACCGGAAACTCTTGTTTCTTGTCCGCGCTCTGACGGTAGCTCTTGACAGTGTAGCTGCCACTCTCTGTCTTGTCGAAAGACGTGGGCGAAGGACTGCTCACATCCAGCACGTAGGCCGACGAGACAGAGCGGTCGTTGGCGTACTCGTCGCCACACGACGCGAGCGACAGCGCGCAAGCTGCCACGAGCTGCCACGCCACACGCTGCCACGCAAGGGGAAAAATGTCTGTTGTCATGGTGCTATTAAAGCCGGGCATAGGCAAGTTTTTCCTTGCCTGCCCGACATGAGGTCATTCTATTTGCTGATTACTATTTTTTTACCATTATAAATATAAACGCCTTTCGCTACAGGCTTGCGCACGCGCCTACCCTGCAGGTCGTACCAAGAGCCTTTGCCACCACGCGAGACCATGGCGCGAGACATTCCGGCCGGGACTTTTGTTCCCGCGAACGCTTCCCATTGAAAATACTCTTTGTCGCCAAGCTTTTGCCAAACGGCTTGCTTGGCTGTCCAGCCTTTTTCAACCACAGCGTCCACTTGGTCCTCGGTGCAGAGGTTCTTGTTGCCGGATCGCTCGTTGTAGACACAGAATTCGCGCTCCTTCTCGCCGTCTTCTTGTGCCAGCGAGTTGATAAGGTTGTCCATCTCTTTCCCCTTGATACCATTGTCCCACACAGATAAAAATGTCAGTTTGGGGTTGTGCTCCACAGTGAGACCTCGCAATTTGTTACCGCTGCATTCCAGCCATTCGAGTTCGGGGTTCTTCGACACGTCGAGCGATGTCATGTTGTTCTTGTTCACCCACAGCTCTTGCAATAACGGCAGGCAGGTCACGTCTATAGTGTGCAGGCGCGGATTCTCGCCGGCGTTCAGGTTGGTGATAAGCGGGCATGTACTCAGGTCAAGCTGCTCCACGTCACACCCTTGGACCGACACGGAGTTGAGAAGAGGATTCTTGGAGATGTCAAGTTCCTTTAGGTTTTTACAATAGCTGGCCCACACCTGCTGCAACTTGGGATTGGTCCCTATGACGAGTTTGTGTATGGGGTTTTCGTTCACGCGTATGCAGTACAGGTCGGGGCAACCGCTTATGTCTATCTCTTGCATGTCGCAGTTGGCCAAGCTCACGTCCACGAAGTCGCCGCGCAACGTCACCTCGGGGGCGGTAACCCAAAGGTTGAATTTCTGGTCGGCCACACCTTTGGGCAAGGCGTTCTCCAACTCCCCACCCTCTATGGTGATGTCCTTGCCTATGATGGGAGCCTTGGTGTTTAGGTCAGGGTCCATGGGGTTGTCCATCCTCACGAGGATGTCGCACCTGAAACCTTTTATCTTACCACTCTCGGGATCGAACTTGCCGGTCTTGAACTTGATGACGCCCTTGCCCGACTGAGCGCTCGCGACACCGCTAATCAACAAAGATAACATTAAAAAGAAGTAGAGTTTTTTCATGCGGAAAATTGATTTAAATTAGATTTTGCAAAGATACTAAAAAGACAAATCGCGCAAAATACCCAAATATCAGTAAATCATCATCATCTATTATAGGTATGTTCCACGGTTTCGCCACCTCATCTTTAACATACATTCGCCCCCTTATCATAGCATCCTCTTAGGGCAAGCGTGGCCACCCGGATTTAATTAGGGTGCATGGGAGTAGTGCCCTATCTCGCAAGGTGGAGGCAAGCAACCGCCTGGCACCACGCATTCTCCTCGCTCACCTCCCAAAGTTCAATCGTGACACCTAAGACTTCCAACCACAAACCACCTCTATAAATAAGGTGCGTCAAGCGTCCTTTTTTTTACCTTGTGCAACATGGCATAATCACCAAACAAATATTTTAAGAATGGTAACGCACACAAACAAAATGTAAGTTAAATCTGCAAAATTCTTTGTATTTTATTTGGTGTCTATCACAGAAACCATTATATTTGCGTCGTCTTAATGACATTATGAAACAACACTGATTGGGAGACTGTTCCAACCTTACTAACCTTTAAAGTATTAAATTGTAATAACTACTTTGTACTATGGAAGTTGAACAAGTATTAAAAGGCCTGATGTGGAAACACTCTGGCGAACCTGAATTTCTTCAGGCAGTAAAAGAGGTACTGGTATCTATTAAAGATGTATACAACCAGCATCCTGAGTTTGAAAAAGCTCATCTCATTGAGCGTCTCGTCGAGCCGGAACGAGTATATATGTTCCGCGTGCCATGGACAGACGACAATGGTGAGGTACACGTTAACACAGGTTACCGCGTACAGTTCAACGGAGCTATCGGCCCATACAAAGGCGGACTTCGCTTCCACGACTCGGTGAACCTGAGCATCATGAAATTCCTTGGCTTCGAGCAGACATTCAAGAATGCGCTCACCACGTTGCCTATGGGTGGCGGCAAGGGTGGTTCTGACTTCTCTATCCGTGGCCGTTCCGATGCTGAGGTAATGCGTTTCTGCCAAGCTTTCATGCAAGAACTTTATCATCACATTGGTCCTGACGAGGATATCCCAGCAGGTGATATCGGCGTTGGAGGACGTGAGATAGGCTTCCTTTTCGGCGAATATCGCAAACTCACACACCAGTTCCAAGGCATGCTTACAGGCAAGGGCATCGAGTGGGGTGGTTCTATCCTTCGTCCAGAAGCCACAGGCTATGGCGCACTCTACTTCGTAAACGAGATGATGCAAACCAAGGGTATCGACATCAAGGGCAAGACCGTTGCCATCTCCGGATTTGGCAATGTGGCTTGGGGTGCTGCCAAAAAGGCTACACAGCTCGGTGCTAAGGTCATCACCATCAGTGGTCCTGACGGATACATCTACGACCCAGCAGGCCTCGATGACGAGAAAATCGACTACATGTTGCAGCTCCGCTCAAGCGGCGAGGACATCTGCGCACCATACGCCAAGAAGTTCAAGGGCTCTAAGTTTGTTGCTGGTAAAAAACCTTGGGAAGAGAAAGCTGAGATCTATCTCACATGCGCTACACAAAATGAGCTTAACGGCGACGACGCTGACAAAATATTGGCTGCCAAACCATTATGTGTTGCAGAAGTTAGCAACATGGGTTGCACCAACGAGGCCATCGACAAGTTTGCTCAAGCTAAGCAGCTCTTTGCTCCGGGTAAGGCCGTTAACGCAGGTGGCGTAGCCACATCAGGATTGGAGATGACACAAAACTCTATCCGCCTGCACTGGACCGCAGAGGAAGTTGACGAGAAACTACACTTCATCATGCACTCTATCCACGAGCAGTGCGTGAAGTACGGCAAGCAAGATGGCAATTACATCAACTATGTCAAGGGTGCCAACGTTGCCGGATTCATGAAGGTAGCTAACGCCATGATGGCGCAAGGCATTGTGTAAAACCTTAGCGCGTGAATTATAGAACAACCTTATTATTTATAATTATCATCTTTACAGGCTTTACTCCCGTAGCGGCACAAACGCACAGGGGTAAAGCCTCTTATTATTCTAAAAAAGCCACTGGATCAAGGACGGCCAGCGGCGAAAGGTTGCACCACGACAGTTTGACGTGCGCCCATCGTTCCTATCCTTTTGGCACGATGCTCAAGGTGACAAATCTCTCCAACAACAAAGAGGTGGTGGTACGCGTCACCGATCGTGGACCGTTAAGACACGGGCGCATCATCGACCTGAGCTGGGGCGCCGCACAAGCGTTAGGCATGCTCTCACAAGGCGTAGCCATGGTAAGAGTGGAGCGGTTAGACAAGATTAGGCCACCATACCGAATGGATAAAAGCGAGAGAATACTACCATTGATAGATTTTAAAATGGCCGAACTGATTGACGGCACCGTAGATTATGTAGACGCGGCACCAGACCACAACTATGCCACACAAACACGCCATACGAACGCCTCAAACAATAGAGTCGACAAAAACGATCCGACAAAGAGCAGTATAGACAAAAGCAATAAGAAAAGCCACAGCACCATTAGCAAGAACAACAAAAAAAAGTTGGCTCAAGAGGTTGTAAGAAATAATCAAGCACACAAACCCGCCATGAAAAAACTGACAAAAATGGCCAACGAAAAACAAAAAACTAACAAATAGTTTGCCGAGCAAGTTTATACTTCGGCCTCACAAAATTAGCATCACTCCTCTCACACGCCTATACACCCATACCAACATGAAAGGAGAAAGCGGCTATCGCTTGGTTGGTATATTAAACTCATAGACTTTAGAGATGGCATTCGACCCTTGAATTACACTGGCACACAACTTTACTTTTCCCGTTCTTAACCGTGATCCGGCTTGAACGATAGCGGTGTATCTAATGCCTTTTCCCGGCATAATATTCTCTACATGTACGCTTGGCGAAACGTAAATATTACGATTGCCCGAAGCCTCAACCACGGTGGGCACCACGTCATATAAAGCACTGTTGCCTCTGTTTATCACCTCAAATATCAACTTGCACACCTCGCCACGCTCTATGACACCATTCTCGTTTTCATCTATGAAACGAGCGTTGCGAATTTCAAGCACTGGCATATATCTCAAATCCTCGGCCATGCCATCAATGCCCATTTCTTGGGGCATTTTCGCACACGGCTGCTGCACGCTGTAATTGCCCGTGTAGTCTTTCGAATTAAAATCGTACAACCTGTCATCGCCACTGTTTGTCTCGTCGAAACCACTGCCGTAGTTGACATCGGCGTGGCGTGACGTGGCGCCGGCGTTTGCCTGATACATCTCGTCACGTTGCGCCCGAGCGGCCATACGCGCCGCACGATCACGCTCATAAGCCTCTATTTCACGCTCACGTTTCTGATCAGCAGCGCTGCCAATGGCACCACCCACAACAGCACCACTGGCCATACCAATGATGGTGCCGATGTCAGAACCTCTACCGCCATCGATTATACCACCTATAGCCGACCCAAGGATAGAACCTATTTGGGCGCCACCATAAGCACCCGCGCCTGCATAGCTATCACAACCAGAAAACAACACGCCAGCTGCGACAAACAAAACAAAGGTCTTTTTCATAAAACTCTTCTTTTTAACCATTTACAAAGATAACATTAAAATATCAGATGCCGTGGATATTTTCCCTACTTTAACATAGGGTTATCCCTAAATCGTAGCTCTCTATAGCCATAAAAAGAAAAAAATATAACACTTAGTCTACTTTTGTTTGGCAACCAAAGAAAAAAAAACTATTTTTGTAAGTAGGTTTTTATGACCTGCCGCAAACAGCCGTACGCCTGTTTTTCGATTTGGCTGTCAACTTGAGCAAGGTGCATAGTGGGATATATGACCTGACGTAAGACGGCTATTCGACATAAAATAAGACTTGGTGATGGTAGCAAAGTAAGATGTAAAAAATGCTAATAGCTTATACATTTCATGATGATACCTTGTTAATTTTTAATCAAACATGACACAAACACAGCCACCAAATACCGTGAATGACAAAACCATAACAGGTGCCACAGAAGCCAACAACGATCCTGACAATTCGCCGTGGTACGCACTACGCATTTTTTGTTCGCACCAAAAAGAAATAGCCGAAACTCTCCAAGCGCATGGTTACGAGATTTTCATACCTATGGAGCTGGTTGGTGTGGAAGACTCGAATCGACATATCAAGCAACATCTACGGCCCGTGGTGCGCAATTTGCTCTTTATCAAGAAAAAAGACAAAGAGGCTACCTTACGCCAGCTCATCCAAGACATACGTTATCCCATAAGCGTCATCAAAAAAGAGGTGGGGTCTAATCTTTTTTACGAAATTCCGGCCCATCAAATGTCAGAGTTCCAAGCCATGTGCAACCCTGACATTCTCGAGAAACAATATCTCAGCGAAGAGCAAGCACGGCTCAAAATCGGCACCGAGGTGATCGTGGCTTACGGACCGCTAAAAGGCCTGCGGGGCAGGCTGGTGCGTTCCAACAAGCGCTATTTCCTGCTAAAAGAGGTTCCCGGCTTGGGCGTAATGCTCAAGGTGACACGGTGGTGCTGCAAAGCCATATAAAATGTATCATTCACAATTCACAAGGATATCCAGTTGCCGACAATGCGTCTTCCCATCGGCGTGAGCACGCTCTCGGGATGAAACTGTATGCCACGTACGTCCTTGTGGCGGTGGCGCAAGGCCATGATTTGGCCGTCGGGCGTGTCGGCGGTTATTTCCAAACAATCGGGAAAGCCCTCTCTGCTCACCACCCAGCTATGGTAACGACCCATCAAAAAATTCTTCGGCACACCCTCAAAGAGCGGCTCTCCATCCACGTGCGAACCCTCGGTGGCCACGCCATGAAACACCGCGCCAAGGTTTTCCAACCGCGCGCCATACACCTCGGCGATAGCTTGGTGGCCTAAGCACACACCAAGAATGGGTTTCTGCCCTGCGTAACGGCGTATGACCTCCATCAATTGGCCAGCCTCTCGTGGCACGCCGGGGCCCGGACTTAGAATGATTTTGTCGTAAACCTCCAAATCGTCCATGACAAAACGGTCGTTGAGTAAAACATCCACATCAGCCCCAAGCGACCTGACCAAATGCACCAGATTATACGTGAAACTGTCGTAATTGTCTATAATCACTATCTTTTTCATACCATCGACGTCCTGCCATTTATCGTATCGGACAATCTCAGCCCCGTACATCTTCTATAAAACGGCGCAAACTGGCCGTGTCTATCATCCCCGGCTTTGTCTCGAAGCAAATTCCTACATCCACTCCCGCGAACTGCGGATGGGCTATCTTGCGCACGCGCGCAGCATCATCGACGCCTATACCGCCACTCACCAAGAAAGGCACGTGGCCACGGTAAGCGTCCAACAACGTCCAATCGAATGGCTGATGGTCTACCACCTCGCCACCTAAGCCCTCAAAGACAAACATATCCACCACATCTTCGTAAGCAGAGCATTGCGCCAAATCGGCCGCCGCACCCAAGCGCACGGTCTTGATCACCTTGATATCTGGCGCGATGTCGGGCACCAAGGTGCGCCGCAAATTCTCTATCATCACATGGCTCTCGTCACCATGCAGCTGCACATAGCCTAATTTGAAAGCGTACACACGAGAAACAATGGTCTGCGGCATGTCGTCGGCAAATATTCCCACGCGGGTGGGACGCTTGCGCATATCTGCCGCTTGCTCCTTATCGGTGTACGGCGTGGCAAGCATACCAGCCTGGCAGTAATCAGGAAGGATGCCCGCTTGCGAAGAGCGCATGCGCACATTGCGAGGGCTGCGCTGGTTAAAAACCAATCCGATCATGTCCACGTCCAATGCCGACACCTCACGCATGTTATCGGCATGGCACATTCCAGATACTTTGATTATCATTTCAAATGGTGTTTATGTAGTACAAAGCTCATTGAATAACAACCACAAAATTAGTTAATTTTTAAGCGATACTTGCCTGTATGACAAAAAATCTTTTACCTCAAAGCCGTATTTCTTGTATTTTCATCCTAAAAAAAATCATTAAAAAACTTGCAAATTGATAAAAATACGCTAAATTTGCACAGTTTTGGTATTGGATACCATCATGGTAACGCTATCAAAGAAAAGACTCAAAGACTTGTGTGATACAAGTTGTTCTAACTATAAACCTGAAACTATTAACTTTAATCGATATGAATAACAAGCCAAAAAGCGAGACGACTATCGCCGAGAAACTACAAAACTCAATGAGGCAAATCGGCCAAATAGTCTACACCCGTAAGTTCTGGGTGGAACTAATCATTATGACAGTAGGTATGTTTGTGGCCGCCATGGGCGTTTATTTCTTCCTCATTCCCAGTAAGCTCATTATAGGCTCCATCACCGGTTTGTCCTTGGTTCTCGCCAAGTTGTTACCTTTCGTCTCCGTAGGCACGATGATCTTCATTATCAACGCCGTCTTGCTTGTGCTCTCGTTTCTGCTCATTGGCAACGAGTTTGGCGCCAAAACCGTCTACACCGCGTTGATATTGGGCCCAATGATTGATTTTATCGGATCCATCGTGCCCATGCACGATTCGATCTTCACCACCTACATAGCCGGGCAGGCCGTCGCCAACCCGTGGTTCGACTTGCTCTGTTTTGTCCTTATCCTGAGCGCGTCACAGAGCATACTGTTCAGCATCAACGCCTCAACGGGTGGACTGGACATCCTCGCCAAGATTTTCAACAAGTATCTGCACGTCAAACTTGGCACGGCCGTGATGTTGGCAGGAGGTGCCATTTGTTGCACCGCATTTGCCATAAACCCTGTGGAACTGGTCGTCATCGGCCTCATTGGAACATGGCTCAATGGATTAATACTCAACCACTTTATGGCAGACATCAATTCTAAGACCCGTGTATATATCATCTCCAAAGACTACCAGAAAATACAAGACTTCGTTATCAAACACATTAACCGTGGCGTTACGCTGCACGAGGTTATCGGAGGCTATTCTCACGAAAAACAAATACAACTCGAAATCGTCCTCACCAAAGAAGAGTTTTCAACCCTGATCGATTTCATGAGCAAGGAGAAGCTCTCCACTTTCATCACATCAGACATTGTCAGCGAGGTGTATGGCCTTTGGAACAAGAAAGGATTGCTGCGCACAGGCGAATACTAAAGCCATCACATCGTACGTTGGAGGCGACATATAGACAGCAAACAAGCTGCCACTCTATTTTTTATTAAACATATTATGAAATTAAGAAAATACCTGCTTTTGCCGGTCTTTTTTACCACTGTGCTCCATGCACAAGAAAGCACAAACGTGAAACTCTCCGTGGAGGCACGCGCAGACTACCAGCGAGAATCGATCGATGGAGTGAAAAATGCGAATAACACCGGTTTCAAAGGAAACATCTTCAACATCCTCATCAACGGCGACCTCTCGCCCAAATTCTCCTATAAATATCGACAGCGGCTCAATGGCATCAACAAAGAATACACTTTCTTCGACGCCATAGACTGGCTTTTCCTCACTTACCACGTCAACACCAACTGGACTCTGTCGGGTGGTAAATGGGCGGTGCTTTGCGGACCGTGGGAATTTGACCCCGCCCCCATAGATTGCTTCCAGCTTTTCGAGTTTTGCTACAACTTTCCATGCTACGAGTGGGGCTGGTGGTTGGGCTACCAAACCACCAACCGTAAAGACCAATTTTTCTTGCAAATGGTGGAAAGTCCCTTCCAAAAGGTATACAACCGGCGTGGCGGCAAGGCCTCAGACATGTATGCCTACAACCTGATATGGTATGGCAACCACGGCATACTGCACACCGACTGGTCTGTCAACTTCATGGAGTACGCTCCAGGAAGGTTTATCAACTACCTGTCTTTTGGTAATAGTCTGCACCTGACGCGCAATTTACAGCTTGGCTTAGACTATATGAACCGAGCCACTACAGGCCAAACATTCCTCTTCAAAGATTGCTCCATGACCGCTCGTGTGGACTACCAGCCCACGCCACAACTCAACCTATGGGCAAAAGCGAGCTACGACGTGAACCATGCGGGCAAAGACACCGACCCATCCAAGCCCACGCCAGAAAAAGCGAGCAACCAAAACAAGCCACGCGTAGACCTCGCCCTGTACGAAGGAACTGAGATTACGCGCGTAGGAGCCGGCATGGAATATTACCCTCTTAAGAACAAAAACGTGCGATTGCACGCCAACTACAGCTATTGCTTTGGCAAAAACACCAATCCCAACGGCTACTTACAAGACAAACATTCCATACTCGACCTTGGCGTGACATGGCGCGTCAATGTCATCAAGTGAAATGCCCACACTCGGGCATAGCTATTGGCACGCCCACCCCACTCCATGCGCATAAGGCCCAATCAATATACGATTGGGCCTTAAACATTTGACCATTAAAATGTCATCTTAACTCCAGCCACATGCTCACAGTTAATCGGCGACGCATCTTAACAAACTGTTGATAGAGAAAGATGAGCAAAAAGAAGAGTAAACTAACAGGCGAATTGTTAAAAAAAGAATTATACTGCTAAAATATTTGCTATCTTGGAAAAGATAGATTATATTTGCTTTTGGGTTATTACGGCAATTTCGTTTAGTGATTTTAATTAATTTTTTTCAGCGAAATAGACCGTTATGAGGTTGGTAGCATCCTGCGCCAACCTCTTTTTATGTCGCCAAGCGAGTGGCCGCGCGGCCAGCTCACTTCACTATCTCGGCAGCCTCAAGCGGCCGGTTGGTGGTGATGAAATCTACCTTGAGGTCGCGCATCTGGCGCGCCACGTTCATGTCGTCAACCGTCCACACGTTGACGGTCATGCCCAAGGCGTGGGCCTCAGCCACCCATTGTGGGTTTTTCTTAAACTCATTGTAGTGGTAGTCCATGCCGTTCACACCCTTGGCCTTAAGCTGGGCGGGCGAGAGCTTGCCACCAAGATATGACACCGACGCGTCGGGGGCGAGCCGGGCCAACCGCTCACACGCATTCATGCTGAACGATATGTAGTCGGTTTGCTTCTCCATGCGCATGGCCTTGATCATGGCCACTACCTTGTCCACCATCAAATCCTCGTCGCACTTGTCCACTTGCTCTTTTATCTCCAGTACCATCTTGAGCTGTGGCAACTTTTTACCGGCCTTGAGATACTCCTCGAGCGTGGGCAGCGGCTCGCCGTTGGCCAGTTGCAGCTTGCGCAAGTCGGCCAGCTTGGTCTTGGCAATGACATGCCCTTGGTAGTCGGCGTCATGGTTCACGACGATCTCCTTGTCGGCCGTGAGCTGCACGTCAAACTCCGATCCGTACACGTTGATGGCCGCAGCAGCGCGCAACGCCGCAACGCTGTTCTGAGCGGCGCCTTCAGATTTCCAGTAGCCACGATGGGCCACCACTTGGGTTTGTGCCGAGGCCACGCTGGCAATGCCGAGGGCGACGACAGACAGTAAGAATGACTTGATATTCATAACAAGTTTATGTTTTTAAATAGATGGGGCAAATTGCTGCCGTTTTTCACCCGCAAAGATACGAATATATATGCTAACGAGGCAACTTTTTGGTCATTTTTAGGTTATTGGCGCACCGTTTGGCCATTTTTTTTTACCTTTGCATGAGTCATTAAAAAGTTTTAATATGCAAATCATCCCTACCGCCCTCGATGGCGTGGTTATCATAGAGCCACGGGTGTTCCACGACGACCGCGGCTATTTTTTCGAGGTGTGGAACCAGCGAGAATTTGATGAGCGGGTGCGACCCGTGCTCTTCGTGCAAGACAACCAGTCTAAATCCACCTATGGCGTGGTAAGGGGGCTGCACTACCAGCGCGGCCGTCACGCCCAAGGCAAACTGGTGAGGGCCGTCGTGGGCACGGTGCTGGACGTGGCCGTGGACATCAGGCGCGGCTCGCCCACGTTTGGGCAGCACGTGGCCGTGGAGCTATCGGCCGACAACCAGCGACAACTGTTCGTGCCGCGCGGCTTCGCGCATGGCTTCAGCGTGCTGAGCGAGACGGCGGTTTTCCAATACAAGTGCGACAATTTCTACGACAAGGAGAGCGAGGGGGCCATCGCGTGGGACGATCCAGACATAGGCGTCGACTGGCGTGTGCCGGCCCGGCAGGTGACGCTCTCGGCCAAAGACAGCCACCACCCGCGCCTGAGAGACGCGGCCGACCTCTTCAGTTACGACAACGATTTATACCTTTAAGACATGAACATATTAGTGACCGGGGCCAACGGGCAGTTGGGGCGCGAGATGCAGGCCGTGACCCGGGAGAGCAAAGATCATTACATCTTCACCGACGTGTGCGAGGGATACACGCACCTTGACATCACGAGCGCGGACGACATTAGGCAAATGGTGCGACAAAACCAAGTGAAATGCGTCATCAACTGCGCCGCGTGGACCAACGTGGACGCCGCGGAGACGGCCGGCGACATCGTGGAGCGGCTCAACGCCACGGCCCCGGGCTATCTCGCCGAGGCGATGGCCGAGGTGGGCGGACTGCTCGTGCACGTGAGCACCGACTACGTGTTTGGGGCCGAGCCGTACAACACGCCATGCCGCGAAGACCAACAAGGCACGCCCACGGGTGTGTACGGACAGACCAAACTGCACGGCGAACAGCTCATAAAGCGGTCGGGAGCCGACCACATCATCATACGCACGGCATGGCTCTACTCTGAGTTCGGGCACAATTTTGTCAAGACCATGATGGGCCTCACGGCCTCCAAGCCACAACTGAACGTGGTCTTCGACCAATGTGGCACGCCCACCTATGCGCTCGATTTGGCCGCGGCCATCTTCGACATTGTGGAGAACCGCAAGTACGTGGGCCACGAGGGCGTGTACCACTACAGCAACGAGGGCGTGTGCAGCTGGTACGATTTTGCTGTGAACATAGCCCGGTTAGCAGGCAACACAGATTGCGACATACGCCCGTGCCACAGCAACGAGTTCCCCTCGCCGGTGAAACGCCCCGCCTACTCGGTGCTTGACAAGACAAAGATAAAACGAGTTTTTGGCCTCGACATTCCCTATTGGACAGACTCGCTGCGGCAGTGCATGCAGCGAATGAAAGGCTGACGCGGCCGAACGCGGCACGAACGCCAAGCCAAGCGCCAAAAAAAATCCACCACTCGTAAGGGCGGTGGATTTTTTAGGCTTTGCGGCGGGCGTTATTTGCGCACAAACTTCTTGCCGTTTTGTATCACCACACCCTTGTAGCCGGCACCCACGCGCTGTCCAGCCATGTTATAGGTGGGAGCGTCGCTCTCATGGGCTACCTTCACGCCATGAACGCCAGTGGCGATAGGAGCGCTGATAGGCTGGATTTGGGCTTTACCTTTATAGACAGACAATATGCCCACGATATCCTGATGCTCGCCTGCGGACAATGTGAGACCGAGATGGAAACCGTCAAATATCTGCATTTTGTCAGCGCCAGACACGGCAAAGAATTTACCGTTATCTTCTACTATGCTGACATCCGTGAGTTTCACCAAGTCGTACAGGTTGGCTTCGGCTTCACCGATAGTGATGGCCTTGGGTTCCGCGGCGGCGCCGTCGACAATGGTGAGCTTGTCGGCGGTGGTGGCATCAACCTTTACGGCCTCGATTACATCCTTGTATATGTCGCGACCCAGCGTCACGGTGCCGTTGAGTGTCTGGTTGGCCTTGAGGGCAAGACCAGTGTTGAAAAACATCAGCGCACCCGTGGCATCGCGCACGAAAGCCTGCTCGATGCCATTCTTCGATTTCCATACGTATACCACCTGGGCGTTGTTGAGCGTGAGCTCGGCCACGGTGTTGACAGGAAGGGCCTTGAAAGCGGCGATGTCGGCGGCCTTCTCCACCTTGACAGGAGCGTCGGTGTATACCAAAATATTACGTATCTGTGTATTGGCCATCACCGTAAGCTCCACCGACGAGGCGTCGCCGGTCCACGTCACGTCCGTGGACTTGTCTTTCTCGTACGCTGACAACGCACCTACATTGACCGTGCAAGGCTTGTATTCGTATTTTTTCTGCTTATTTTTTCCTTCTCCCCACTTGGCGCTTTTGGGCATGTTGTGCAACTGGAACACGATCTTCGTGATATGGGCATCACTCGATGCCACGGTAAGCGAGCCGCTATACAGACGCAAACGAGGTGCCTTGTTCCATATTCGATTGGGAACACCGGTGCCCTTGGCGGCACTTACCGTCAGCGTTATACCGTTTACGGCCGTACTCGTCTTTGCCTCGGTGAAATCACCATCGCTAACCTTGTTTTGAGACATGCCTTTCAGCCCAAACATCTTGTAGCAATTGACGTCGTCGTCAAAATTAAATTTTGTCTGGGCGTAGCTCATGCCAAAAAACATGCAGAGCGTTACCAATAATGAAATGCGTAAAATTTTGTTCATAAACGTTATATTTAATGGTTAAAAATGTGTTATGATACAAAAATACGAAAGTTATTTTATTTTTCCAACCAATACGCCATTAAAAAAATATGAAGATTTAATATATTTCGCCGTAAACGTAATAAAAACCACCAGCGCGGCGTTATCACCATATATAAAAACAGCAGCCTATGAAAAATTCTACGCTCAAAAGACCCAAGACCCTCTGACATGTCTATCTACATCGTGCGCAACATAGCCCACACCTATAGCGCCAACGACGCTCTCGACAACCCTACACAACAATGCATGAACTGACGAAGCCCCACACGCACCGAGCAAGGGCAGACCGCACGCGGCTCGCAAAGGGAGGCTTCAAACTCGCAATATGTCATGCGCAACCTAACATATCGTAATTCTCAAAATCTATATTTGTAATTGATTATTTGTTACCCAAATATCATAATCTTAATTTTCCAATGCCTACTATTGTCTCTCCATCCATGCTCTCGGCCAACTTCGCCAATCTGCGCGCCGACATGGACATGATAAACCGCAGCGAGGCCGACTGGCTGCACTGCGATGTGATGGACGGCACATTCGTGCCCAACATATCGTTCGGGTTTCCGGTGATGGAGGCCGTGCGCAAGATATGCGACAAACCTCTGGACGTACATTTCATGATAACCCAGCCCGAGCGCTACGTGACGCGAACGGCCAAGATGGGCGCGATGATGATGACCGTGCACTACGAGGCTTGCGTGCACCTGAACCGCACCATACACCAGATACACGAGGAGGGCATGCGGGCTGGCGTGGCGCTCAACCCCTCTACGCCCGTGGCCATGCTCGAGGATGTCATAGAAGATGCAGACATGGTGTTGCTGATGAGCGTAAACCCGGGATTTGGTGGGCAGAAATTCATTGAAAGCACTATCAGACGCACGCACACCCTGCGCCGCATGATAGCCGAGAGCGGTTCCAACACCCTCATACAAGTGGATGGCGGCGTGAACGGCGAGACGGCACCACGCCTTGTAGACGCAGGCGTGGACGTGTTGGTGAGCGGCAGCTACGTGTTTGGCGCGCCAAACCCGGTGGAGACCATCAGCAAGCTGAAAAGCCTGCTACCCGCCAAACGGCTGTGAAAAACGCCGTGCGCACTAACCACACTACCTATCGCCTCTCTTACAAGCTACATCATCTGCAGGTGCACATGGTGCTCACGTGCCATGCGCCGCATGTTGAGCAGGGCGTAACGCATGCGCCCCAAGGCGGTGTTGATGCTCACGTTGGTGGTGGCGGCTATCTCCTTGAACGACATCTGCTGGAAGAAGCGCATGAACACCACCTCACGCTGCGTGGTGGGCAGGTGCTCCATCATGCGCTTAACGTCGGCAAGCACTTGGTCGTTGACGTAACGGCTCTCCACACAGCTGTCTAACAGCATGTCATGGCTGATGTTAGAGAGGTCGTTGCCCTCTGTGGGCTCCGTTATGTTGTCGGCCTTTTTCTCTCTATACCAATCCATTATCACATTGTGAGCCACACGCATGCACCATGAGCTGAACTTGCCGGATGGCGCATACTTGCCATTTTTGAGTTTGACAATGATTTTGACAAACGACTCTTGGAACAGGTCGTTGGCCGCATCTTGGTTGCGTACCACATACAATATGTATGAAAAAATCTTCGATTGGTTGCGCGCCAACAATATATCAAACGCCTGATTGTTGCCGTTCATATAGCATAATGCCAACTCCTCGTCGGTCATCGTTGCGAGATTCTTCATTTTCTTAACGTTGATTGATGAAGTAAATGTGCATCGATAGGCAATATTCTAACAAAAATGGTGAATGGTTTAACAAGTGCAAATATATAACTTTTCTGTCGCTCCGCCAAATGTTTAGCGTAAAAAAGCAACAACCGCGGCCCACAAAACAATGTCGTGGGCACGCGAAACGAGCGAGTGTGTCGCGATGACGACTATCAATTGTCAAAAAAACCTTTGAAACCCATGGCGAACATCGCGATGAAATACAGCGTGATGACCACCAAGCCGCACCAAAAACCTATCTTGGTCCACTTGCCTGCCGACTGGCTCTTTTGCAAGGCCTCTTCGTACCGGCCAGCCGTGTAGGCTCCGCTCACGGCAGCGGCGTTGACGATGCCCACGATGCCGAAAGGCAGGCAGCAGAACAATGTAACCAAGATAGACTCGGCGAGCCATGTCTTGGGCATAGGAGGCGTGCCATAAGGCTGCTGCGGCGATTGATAACCCGTGGTGGAGGTGCCACAGCTACTGGTGGGGATGGGGTCGGCCGCAGGATGTGCGGTCTGGTTGGTGTAGGAAGCGTTGGGGTCGCTCGCGCCCATATTGGGCTGCTCGTTGTTAGACGAGGGCTGGCGGCCATCGTCATAAAAACGACCGTCGGCGGGGGTAATGTTGTTTTGGTCCATAGTTTTTATTGTTTTATATCGTGATTGTGTTTGGGTTGCAGCTCACAGTTGCAGCGCGTTGCGCGCCACCCACCACAGGCATGTCACGGCGAGCGTGGCATAGATAGCGGCTTGGCTGTTTATGCAACGGTAAAGCCTCGGCCACCGCTCGCGATTGGTCTCGGCCACGAGTGCCGTGGCAACGAAAGGCAAAGAGAGCGTCAACAGCAAGTTGTAATGGGCAGCACGGACTATCTCTCCGTGAAGCAGGCTGTGCAAGGCGCGTTGCGAACCACACCCGGGGCATCGCAGGCCGGTGAGCGTAAGAAATGGGCATCGGGGAAAAAGGTGCGAGCTGGTGGGATCGAAAGCGAAATACACCACGCCGAGCGCTATTACCACCGAAAGGACAATCCATAGGGTGTGTCGTTTCATCTTGCTGCCTTTTGTCACGCTCCACCCTCACCCTGCCATCGTGTCGCCTCACGCTGAGCAGGTGCACGATACGCGACGAGCACGATGATTGGGTCTCATCACTATCTCTGGTGAAAAATGGGGCGACCCAGCCTTGAGGGCTGGGTAAGCACGGCGACTGACGTTTAGCGTTTGCCTACGAGTCCGTCTATGATAGCCACGCCTGTCTGATCGCTGTGGATGAACATGTTGAGAATGCCACGCACAGAGGCCTCTTCCTCCACTTGCTCGTCCACATACTTGTCCACCAAGTTCATGGAGGCGCGATCGTGCTGGGCCTCGGCCTTCTCTGCCAACTGGTATATTTGCTCAGTGATATGCTGCTCATGAGCCATCACAGTATCGAACAGGCATTTAGGGCACTCCCAAGTAATCTCCACCTTGGGCAGCTCGGTGAGGGTAACCTCGCCACCGCGGTCGGTCACGAAATTGGCCATCTCTATAGCGTGATCCTTCTCTTCCTCGCTCTGCTTGAAAAGCCAGTGCGCGAAGCCTGGCCAACCTTCTTTGCGGCACCAGTATGCCATCTGGAGATAGAGGTGAGACGAGTACAATTCTTCTTTGATTTGCGCGTTAAATGCGTCTTGCATAGTTTTGTTAATATCCATAATATGTTATGTTTAGAAAATTTCTATATAACGACATCCGCTTGGCGCAATGCCATCGCTGCGTTGTCCGCGCCGAGTCGCATTCCTCACGCTCGACAGGTCGAGGTGGAGCGCCAAATGGTTTTAGCCACGGAGAAAGCCACGCGGAGCGTCGATGGTGGCACTACCAAATGACGGTCTGACGACAGGATGTTGCAATTGCAATATTAAGCAAAATATTTCTAATAATCGACATTCTTTTACTAAAATAGTTAAAAAATACATTTACTTGCCTCTTTCGCCACATTTGGCGCGCTCGGGCTTGGCAAAACCTTCACACCCGGCACGTGGTGAAGAACGCATGCGAACAACCGACGGCCGGTGCGCTGATGGAATGGCGATGGGCTGAAGAGTAGTCAACCTTTGATAAAGTGTGGGAAAAGCTCCTCTCCATAGTTCGGTCTATACCGATAACCATCCAGCTCAAAACCGTGCAACTCCTCGATGGTGCATGGCCTGTTGAGCAATATGTATCGCGTCATGGCGCCCCTGCAACTTTTGGTGCGCACGACGACCGTTTTCAGGCGCGAGCCGTCGTCCTCGTAGAACAATGGCTGAACCACTGTCAGTTCTTCTTGCACACGCCGCCAATCGAAAAGACGTTTCATCTCTTCGGCCGCCAAGAACACCAATATGCCGTCGTCGGCCTTGACACTGTCGATGAGCGCGCTCGTGAGGCGCGTGCGCCAATAGTCGAAGAGCGTTTTGCCATCGGTTACCTGTAGCCTGACGGAGCCTTCCAAACGATAGGGCATGATGGTGTCAAACGGGCGCAACAACCCATACAAGAATGAGCATATCCACAAATGGTCGTTCGCGTATTCTTGTTGGCCTGCCGAAAAGGTCTCGGCTTTGAGATGCTTGAACACCTGCCCATGGTACGCCAGCGCGGCAGGCATGCCGTAGCCAGACAGTGAGGCTGCCCCACCGGCGTGGGCAACGATACTTTGATAGCGCAAAAGGGTCTGGGCCGCTATTTGCGTATTGCAACGCAGCGCTCGCGCTACGTCTTGCGCCGACCAACGAGCCATCTCGCCGGCTATGGTCTGGGCCTCGGCGATAAAACGGGGACGACTCATGGGAGGTACTTGGGGATTGGTGCGCTCGCTCATTGTCTTGGCGCACGATATGATGATTTGCATGGTTCTGACATTTATGTGTTTGCTTCACAAAGATAGCAACTATAAATCAATACGCAAGCGGGAGTGTGTGTTTTTTACCATGTTTGTCGCCACGCTCCCCTACCCCACCTCACCACGCGCGCGCTCCGACAAGCCACGTCGACAACCGCCCAGCGGCAACCTCCCCTGCCCGGCATGTGCTGGCAGCATTCGACAGCACGAAAGACGTTAGCATGCGAGCGACTGTTTAAAAATAAGGAAAAGGCACGCCCTGCTTGCCCATGGTGTGATTAGGTACTTATCGTTATGCGTTTAAGCACCAATCACGGCGCGTTTAAGGCTTAAACGGTACACGATTAAATACTAATCACTACGTGATTAGATAGTAATGGCAAGACTTTCGGCGTTGGCCCCTGTTTTTTAGCCTATTTTTTCAGCACATTTTTAGTGTGCGAAAAATGGTTGTCGACGAGGGGTTGACAAATTGTGCACGATTGCTTTTTGATATTTATCAAGGTAGACGGATGATTGGTGCTGCTACCAATTGTGTTTTACAGTATAACATAATGATTACAAATGTATTATAAATATGAACGCTTCAATATTTCGGGATATGGATGTATGCTGTTTTGGGCCGATTGGCATGAGGGTATTGAGTGCTCAAATGTAGCGAAAAACATGGCCACGCATGATGGTTTTTTGAGAAAAAAGCCTGCTTATTTCTCGAATATTTTGAGTGAACAAGGTCTTTGGTCGAAAATAATCACACTTTGAGCCATCTTTTTAGGCATGGGCAAAGAATTGGAGAAAAAATGTCTTCTCTTACCATTTATTACGCATAAATAATGGAAATAGTTCTAAATACAATCATTTTTGTAAATAAAAAAGAACATACTCCCTATATGTCGCCATCTTTGCGATTTCGGTTTACACCCTACCCTACCAATATGTCGCATTTGATCATAATGCACTTATTACAAATTAGTTACAAATTGTCATATTTTTATATATAATTTGTCACTCAATTGCTGGAGCAAACAATACAGCATGTTTTTGTACCAATTATGTCAAGATATTGTCATAAATACATCATCATGCTCCCAATTTGTCGCCAAGATACTCCCTATATGTCGCGATCTTCTGAAACATGCTACTAATATGTCGCAGCAAACTTACTAATATGTCGCACAAATGCTCCCTATATGTCGCACCACCTTACTAATTTGTCGCCGAATATAGTTGTAAAACACAATGTATCAATCATTTACACAATCCTACTAATATCAATGAACTAAAGACATATATAATGATATAACAATCTTATGAAAATTTTATTTTTATTTTTTTTTGTTATTGATTTTGTCACCGTTGTGGAGTTGTGTATAGACTTTTATTTATTTTATTATATAAATATATATAAAAATACAAATACAAAAATTCATTTATATCTATACATACAGTTATTTATATTTACCTATATAAAAATGTAATAAGCTTTATATTTATTTGTTTTTATATCTTTTTATATATTTATATTTTACCGTTATTGGTTTTTTCATTTATAATTGTATATAGTATCAGCATTGTCATTTTTTACTGATCAGTGCTTGATGTACTATAAATCTTTATTTATTTGGATATTTGTTTTAATATATCTTTGTTTGGTTAAATCTTTATTTCTATATTTTATTATATATATGAGTAAACAAATATATAATCTGATATATTTTTAAACACACATATTTTTATACTTTTATTTTTTACAATCTTTATTTATTGATATCTTTATTTGCACGTATATTAAAATATTAATTTATAAAATTGTTTATATATAAAAATATTAACGTTTATAAGTGCTTGCTATTTTATATATAGATATTTATAATTTAATATATAAATATATTTTTAATTATATATGATTTTATAAAATATTGATTATGAACGATTTGAAAATTTAATGCTTTGCTCTTCTCGCTATTGTATTCGTGTGTATGTAATTATTTTATTATATAAATAAATATAAGCGCAGTTATATTTGTATATGTATATATATAAATACAAATAATTATATATTTGAAAAATTGAATAATTTAAAATATTTATGTTTAATAGCATATTTAATTTAAAATATGTTTGTACGAACAAATAAAAATGCTTATATTTGCACATAGATATATTTGTTTATCTTTTTACATTAATATATAAGATGATATGAAAAATCGCAAGATCGTGTTCGCCAATCAGAAGGGTGGTGTAGGAAAATCAACCCTGTGCATACTTTTTGCCAACTATCTTGCATGGAAAAAGCATGATGTTTGCATTATAGACACCGACCTGCAAAAGTCTATCTCGATGCAACGACGCAAGGATATGGAGATATACGAGGGTATGGAGGAACCGTACACGGTACAAGGGTTTGACGTGCAAGACCCTGACACCATGCACCAACTCATGGAGTCGTCTTCTGAGACGGAGGGCTTTGTGCTGTTCGACTCGCCGGGCAACGTGTCCGAGGACGGTTTGGTGCCCATGTTCACGGAGGCTGATTTTATAGTGTGCCCATACGAATATGAGGAGAAGACGCTCGATTCTACGGGCACTTTCGTGCAGGTTATCAACGCCTTACGCAGCGCGGTGCCCGAGATGGACGCCAAATTGTTTTTTGTGCCCAACCGCATAGACGTTCGTATAGGAACTGCTGACGAGCTGAAAATGTGGAAACAGACAGACGCCATCTTCAAGCAGTTGGGGTCGGTGACGCCACGCATCACCGCACGGGCGGTGCTTAAACGTATCAATACGTTTGAGATTTCGCCGGCGCAACGTGAGGCTGTCAAGCCCGCTTTCGACTTTATGATACGTCGCATGAAAGAGTAGGGTGGGGCGCAGTCAAAGCATTGTCTGTCAGAGCATTGGTATGTTTTCGGCAAATCGTGGTCCGACGCCTGCTCGTGCTTGTTTATAGAATAGACGCGGCGGATGAGACGGCCAGACGATTAAGGCCCGCTGACAATGATTGGCACATGGCTTGGCATACATGTATCACGACGCTCGTGTAATGATAAAATCGTCAAAGCAAACTGCGTGGTGCCCCAAATATAAATGTATATGAGCAAATACATTTTTAAATATTTGTGCAGACGCATATAAATATAAAAATATAAATATATAAAAATATAAACCTATGGCTAAAAAAAGAACAAGAGTGGTGCTTCCCGGAGGAATACAGGGACTTGTACACGACCTGCAAGAGGGTACGTCTAATTACGCCAAGCGAACGATTGATGATAACGCCAATGGCGCAAACGAAGAGCAAAAAAAGGCAGAGGCCAAGAGTGCCGACCATGAGGAAACGATGGTGACCGAGCCAACATTAAACGTGTCTGAGAAAAAAGAAAACAGTCTCGCCACCGTCGAAGAGGGTGGGGGAGCGGCCCAACGCCCGACGGCTGACGTTGCTGCTACACAGGCGTCTGTCGGCGTGTCAGACTATATGCGTAACGACGTGTCGAAATCCGAGACGACGGAGGCGCAACCACGTCACGACAGCATGCCTGATAACAGCGCGAACGATCGGCATGACAGCGTGGTGGCGAACGATGGTGAGCCCCAATCACGTGCGTGGCAAGAGCAAAGGCAGGTGGCAAGCCATCGCCCGGAATATCCCACAGATACCGAACGCATGTCGCCAACGTCTCTCCATGACCATCAACAAGCGAGCGCCCCTGCCGCGCCCTCTGGCTATACCCCTGCCAATTCGGCCAGCGCGACAGGTATCGCCACCTCGCCAGCCGATGGCCGAGGCCGTCCACCCAAAGAGAATACCATGAAAGAGTATCACATAGTCAAAGACGACTCCAAGGACAGCTGGGATCTTTTTCTCGATATGGCGCAGCAGTACAAGACCGGCGGCGGCCGTCTCGCCACCATATATATAGATGAGAGTCTCAAGAGCGTGCTCGACAGGCTCAAATATGCCGGTTCGGAAAAGTTCCCCACGTCTGCCATCCTCAGTTCCATCGTGGCCCGTTTCATCTACGACCATGAGGAGGAGATTAGGAAAGAGCTGTATAGCGGCAGCCTAATTTAACATGTGGCAAAGGCATAACACATATCAAATGACATGTGCCGTGCTTATTGTATGCACGTGGTTATCGTGGTGGGAGATAGGCGCAGCCATCCCATCACCCTCTCGCTCTCTGGCCATACCGCTAACTGGATGATCTGCCGCGCGTCAGACCATGCGGGCGAGAAGCTTAAACTCGTGGGTCGCACACGGGGCGTGATTATCTTGCCACCTAAATCTGTCACCACATTTGTTACGCGGTGACAGATTTAGGTGGTCTTACTTCGTCTGGGGTCGAACCCACAATGTCGTGAGTAGAGTTGTTGTTTTTCTTTTGATGGCCCCGATTGGCCAGCGCGGCTGCTATTCACAATTCACAATTTTCATTCCACATTTTATAATTTTTAGTTCATATACAAAAGGTCATTTGGGTGCTCTTGGCTAAGGTGACAATCTCTACTTTAACTATACTTCGTGTCTCGATTTCTAAGATTTTAGGGTAAATATTTTAGTTTCTCTAAAAAAGTATCCTTAAAAAGTTGTTAGTAATAATAATTCTGTCTACCTTTGCAAAAATTTATAACAATCAATGTTTCAGCACATGGGCAGCAGTACCTTTCACCCCATCGTTGCATTTTTACGTTATAAACGCAAGAATGAGGAGGCAATCACGTTAACATGCGTTATTACCCCCCCGATTATTGTATTATATTAACACTCTCTTCTCTCTTGCTTGCCTTTCTTGCAAAGGTAAGACTACTTATTAGTGCATGGTTTCACAGGCAGCCGTGCACCTTGGCCGTATACGCCTGTCGCACACAAGAAATTTACAAAATCCATAAACTTTTCCAATGATGAAACAAATTTACTTACTTAAAACAAAACGACGCGGCATCTTCCTCGCCTTGCTGTTACTCATGGCTCTGCCAATGGCGGCACAAACGGCTGGCAATAAATTCAAGGTCGATGGTCTGAATTACATTGTGCTGGATGCAGCGAAACTAACCCTCAAGGTATTGCCCGAAACAAATTACAAGCAATATACCGACACTGAAGGAGATGCGTACTCGGCCTATAATGGTACACTGAGTGGAATTTTAGATCTCACCAAGCCCGTCTCCTATAATGGTAAAAACTGGAAGGTGACCGAAATTGGCAAAAGGGCTTTCCAGTTAGAAAACATCACGGAGGTGAAACTTCCTGATGGCATGACAAGAATTGGATACAAAGCGTTTTACAAGACAGCCTCTTTAACTACAATCAAATTCCCGTCATCTCTGACAGTCATTGAAACAAGTGCTTTCTCTGCGAGTGGCTTGACCGGCACAGTCACATTCCCCGACAACACGTTTATAGGTGCCAATGCTTTTCAGTCATGCGTCAAAATAACGAGTCTGGACATTACAAAAGTGCAATACCTGGGATCTGGGTGTTTTAGGAATTGCTCTGGATTGAGTAAGGTAACAGTTCCATTATCTGCAAAGATTGGGCAAAAACTCGCCGCGACATTGAGTGACTATAAACTAACTGGTAGTGCCAATGAAACATCAGGTGAGTATGCCTTTGCCGATTGCTATAATCTGACAGAAGCAACCATCGAGAGCGGCATAGCCACAGTCCCTAATCACATGTTCGCATATTGTGGCGAATTGAAAACCGTCACTGTCCCCACCTCGGTAAAAAGCATAGGAGGTGGTGCCTTTAGACAATGCTTCAGTCTCAGCTCCATTGACATGCCGGAAGTGAATAGTATAGGGAAAGAGGCCTTTTGGGGCTGTTTCAATTTAAAAGGCGACTTGGTTCTTTCCAATAAAGTAAAAAATTTAGGAGACCTGGCCTTTGGATACACCAGTCTCACCGGGGTAAAATGGGAAGGTGCCGCCGGCTGTACGATAGGCAATAATGTTTTTACGGGCTGTCACTTCCTGGAATATGTAGACCTGCAAACACTGACAAACCCAACGGTAGCGAATAATCGATTGAATCGGCATACAGGAACTGCGATTGATAATCTTGCAGGTGGATTGCTGTCGCGCACCATCGTTTATCTTCCCCAGGGAGTGACCTTCACCTTCAAGGATGGAGAGGACGTGAACTTCGTTAAAAGCGATGGAACCTGCACCAAACTGAGCGTGCAGGATGGCGCCGACTACGAGTTCCCTGTTGGATTCACGGCAACCACGGCTGTCTATAACAAATGGGAAGTATTTTTATGGGATGATGAAGTTCTGATAGGTGAATTTAACAACGAAAATACATATACTGGTGTTAATTATTCCTGCGATGAATATGATTATGACAACAATATAGCGCCTCTCATAACCTACCGCGACTTCTCGGGCATCAAGGCTGGCAAGAACTGCTTCACCATGTTGCTGCCCTACGCGATAAAAAAGCGGCCCAGTGGCATCCGTGCCTACAAGCTGAACTACAAAGGCACCTATACAACACCCGTTCAGGGAGGAGCAGGAGCCGAATACAAGGAATATTACTTGTTCACTTCGATTCCTGATGAAAGCGAGCTTGAAGCCAACAAGCCCTACCTGCTACGCGTTGTAGATGGAAAAGAGCACAGTTCTAAGGATTTTGGCGCTGCTAACGTAGAGATTGCGGCGTCGGGCAGTACCAAGGTAAATGATGATGGCACTGAAGTCACTCAAACGCCTTCAACCTCCGCTTTGCGCAACGTCAATGCTGGCACGCTCAAGCCACAAGGCTTCTCTCCCATGAATGATCAGGGCTACAACTTCGTGGGTGGCACCGAGCGTCTTAACAACCAATTGGCAGTCAGTCTCCATACGTGGCTGCTGAACACAGACTGGATGAATATTGACGTGTGGAGACAAGTGAAAAGTGGATCTAGACCCGTTTTTCCTGGCTCTGATTTGCAGCAAGAACCAGCGACAGCGGCGCCGTTCCGTGGTTACATCCAAGTAATTAACAATGCACCGGGCGGAGCCAAGCGCTTCGTCATCCTCCGGGAAGATGAGACAACGGGGATAGACAATTTGCAGCAAGGCAAACCACTGACTGGCGCACAGCGCATCTATACACTCGACGGACGCTACGTAGGCACCAGCTTCGACACTCTGCCCAGCGGCATCTATGTAATCAAAGGAAAGAAAATAGCAAAATAACGCAAGATGAAAACAGAGAACATGAACAGTAAGACATACACGAGTGGCAAGCGCACTTACATCAAACCCTATATCGACATCATCAAGATGGACACAAGCTATGGCATGATGGAAGACTTGAGCATACCCGAAGACCCCAACACCCCAGCCATTGGCGACGGCAACGCCAAGCGTTTTGAGATGGACGACAACATGTGGGACGACAATTTCGAGGGTAAAAAATAAGCGACGTTTGACAATATAAAATTTGACAATTATCAATTAACAATTGCCGTTCGGCACGTCTCATGCGTACCGAACGGCTTTGTTATAATTGTGAATTGATAATTGTGATTTAAAAATCATTACGCGTTGATACCAAGCGTGGTGGCTATGGCCGTGAGCACGCTGATGAGTATCTGGATAATGATTTTCCACGTGGGTTTGTTTTTCATGGTATTGATATTAAAAGGTTGGAATGAAGGGCGGCCTCGCCGTATGTGATGGGTTGGCCGCCGTGTTTGCTCACTGTCGCGAGAGTTGTCAGCGGGGCATTGGCCTGATTTGGCCGGCCCACGCGTGAGCTCCCGTTCGGGGCTGCCTATTAGGCAGGTTTGGCGGTTGTGGTGTCGCTGTTGTTGCCGGGTTTGGCGTCAGGTTTGGCGCAGGTGTTGTTCCTACTCATAGGAGCCTCCTTGGCAGTAGCTCCTTGCAGGAGAGGTTTCACATAAAACCCGGTACGGTTGCCAGCCTCGTTCACGCCAGTGACATTGAATGTACGCATGGGTGTGTAGACAATGTGGTAGCCTGATATGTTGCTGCTGTCAAACTTGTCGAAACTCTCGGCAGGTCTGGTGGTCATGCCCACGCGAAACGAGCCGATGCCGTCGAGGGTAACCTTCTGCGAGTTGAGCAGGTGGTTGCGCATGAACACGGCAGTCTCTGCCAGTACGGCCAGCACGTCGGCATAGGTCACGGTGGTGGCGTGGGCTATCTCGTCGGCCAGTTCCTTGGTGGAAATCTCGTCCAAGATGACGGCACGGCCATACCATTTGCCACGGTTTTTACTTTTCTCTCGGTTGTCTTGTACTTTACGATAACGAATTGACATAATGTTTTTCCTTTCTTTGTTTTAAGGGTTAAACTTGTTTTTCATGGGTCTCACAGCATTTCTTGAAGCTTCGTTTGTGTCTGTTTGACGTTGCAAAGATACGGCCATCGTCTTGCGCTTCAAAACGTCTTAGCCCTCCACATAGGCCACCTTCTTGGCCATCAAGCGTGTCGATCAGAAATTGTCAAACCTCTATGGGCAGGCTGTTTCCGCCGATGAAAATAGCTGACAAAAGGTAGCTCAAAATTCGTGTATTCTTGAGCGAGCGCCCCTTGGCTCGCAAATACGCCCAAAATGAGACATTGTGGCAATCGGCTGAGTGTGAGGATATTACGAGCGTGGCTAAATTATTTTTGATAAAATTCGATTTGCAAAGCTCGCCATTGAGTATTTATCGCGCCTTGTTTAAGCACTTTTCACGGCGCCATCAAGACCCAATCGGCTCGTAATTGGGCCTGATACGCCGTGCCAATAGGTGCCAATGGCACAGCGCTCATGTGGCGCGTGCCAAGCGAGCGTCTTTTTTTTAGTTGAAATTCGTGTTTTTCGCATCTGCAAGCAACGTGTTGGAGGGTCTGTTTTTTGGTTTGTTTTTTTTACATCTTGAACGACCCGCGCGGGTAGTTCAAGATGAGTGTCGGACAAGTTTGACGTGGAAATTACATTTCACAGTTTTTCTAACTAATCTTAAACGCTTAATGTTTTTTTGGAGTTAAACACGCTTCGTCCTAACTTTGCCCACACCAAAAAGAGGCGCCCTATGACAAAAGGAATGGCGCTCGCAACTAAAAAAATATCACGATGAACATGGAAAAAACTAAAAACACAATTTGCGCGCCCCCCATAAACGCCGCCGCGTCGCCCATGGCGCGCATCTTGTCAGACGTGCGTTGGCTTATGGCCCAGCCACGTGGCTCACTCGTTTGGATGGGCACGCAGCGCGACTTGGTCGAGATGGTTAACATAGCGTGGATGCAGCGCGCCGTCATCGACTCGCAAGGCCGCCCATGCACTCGCAAGGCGATGGCCGACAGGATTTTCTCTGTCGTTGGCCGGCCCACCCCCAACCATATAGCCCGCATCGTGTCGCGCATAGGCGAGCGGTGCTCTCCAGATTTATCCATGCTCGCCCGATACGCCCGATTGGCAGGCGAGCGCGACATTATACATCACTTTATAAAATAATCAAGAATATCATGACAGATCAACAAAGAAAACATCTATCCGAGCATTTCACGCTCTACGAGATGGTACGCTCGGGCATGGCCATCGAGCGCGACATTGACAACATGCCCAATCTTAAGCAGGAGCAGTCGCTCCGTCTCTTGGCCCAAAACGTGCTGGAGCCCCTTCGCCGCCAGTTTGGGCCGATCGTAATCTCGAGCGGTTTTCGCACGCCGAGGCTCAACCTCATGGTGGGTGGCGTGTCCGGGTCGCAGCACACCAAGGGCGAGGCCGCCGACATTGTCCTGCCCGACGCCGATACGGGGCGCCGCATGTACGCCTTCGTGAAGGCCCGCGTCGACTTCGACCAGCTCATCTGGGAGCCCATAGGCGCATCCGTGCCTCGTTGGCTTCACGTGAGCTACACCGTGCGACACAAAAACAGGCGCATGGCTCTTTGAGCCGCGCGCCTGCCGTCACCATTCCACCGCGTTAACGTTTTTCAAGCCCATGTGCAAGGCCGCCACTCTTTCGTAGTCTATAAATCTCACTCGCGACGCTATGGCCTTGTATGTGTCTGAGTGGGCCTTGTCCTCAAACTCTCGCTTGCGACTTTTGTCCGCGACTATATTGAAAGAGGCGTTGAAATCTTGCAGTTCGTTGAACTTGTACAATGAGTTCTTAAAGTCGGTGGTGTGTTCCACCTCAAAAAAATCGGCTGGCATCATGCGTTCGTTAAACCACACCACGTCTATAGTCCTGGCTTTTCTCAACAGCCGCTCGTAAGTAAATGGGGGCATGTCGGTGTCGTCGGCCACGTCGCCCAACCTTTTGTCTATGAAGAGACGGTTCTTATCTTGTGCCGGCACGTAGGTGGTTTTCTTCCTGAGCTTGCCTATTTCCACCAACAAGCCTTGGTAATTTTTCATTGCGCCGCGACATTCCTCTCGCCACGAAAAACCCGCGAACGGCATTTTTCACCTTGATATTCTTGCGTAAAAGCGAAAAAGATGATACATTTGCCAAGCGGCCATGATGGCGCGCGGGGCGAAAGGTATTTGCCCACGAAAAGAATACCCCCACTAAAGACATTGACGTGATGACAGGCAAGCAAGCTCCACAAACAGACCAAGTGACAGATAATAAGGGCACCGACGTGAGCGGGCGGGTTTCCCGAGGCAAGCGCACGCTGTCCGCCAACCAGATAATCTTTTTTTTCAAGCGAGGCATTTGGCAGAGAGGCACCGTGTCGTTTCGGCAAGATCCTTGGGTGTACATGGCCCAACGGCTCTACATGGTGTTCAAGGGGCTGTTTGTGGAGAACCATTGGGGCTACGCGGCCCAGCTCACCTTTAACACCATGATGGCTATCGTGCCTGTGTTCGCCGTGATTTTTGCCGTGGGGCGTGGCTTCGGCTTCGAGGATTACATCTCCGAGTGGGTGCGCCGCATGTTCGCCAGCCAGCCATACGTGGCCGACGCCATCATCCGATTGGTGGGCCAGTACATCAAGTACACCCACCAAGGCGTGGTTATCGGCGTGAGCTTGGTGTTCATGCTCTATAGCGTCATCTCGCTGTTCAACAATGTGGAGAGTGTCTTCAACGGCATCTGGGCGGTCAAGAAAGAGCGATCGTGGGGAAAGGCGGCGTTCGACTATGTGTCTATCATCTTTCTCGTGCCGTTGGTCATCATCTTGTTCTCAGGCCTGAGTGTGTTTTTTTATAGCGTGCTTGGCCGTCTGCCCGACTTCCAATTGCTCACGCCGCTGTTTCGCGGCATCATCGGTTTCGTGGTGCCCTTGGCTGTGCTGACGCTGTTTTTCACCTTGTTTTACACCTTCGTGCCCAATACCAAGGTGCGACCCTCTATGGTGTGGTTTCCTGCGTTGTTGGCCGGTTTGAGCTTTATCGGGCTGCAAACGGTCTACATCCATTTCCAAGTGGTGTTTACGAGCTACAGCCTTATTTATGGGTCGCTGGCCGCCTTGCCGCTGCTCATGCTGTGGATGCAGATGTCATGGTTTATCTGCATCGGCTTTGCCGAGCTTGGTCGAGCCAACCAAGAGCTCACCGACGGCCATCTCGTGGAAGACCGCGAGGACAGCCTTTTGGAGCGTTTGGGCAAGGCCTCCATGGTGCTGAGCCACCTGTGCCATCGGCAGCGGCTTGGCTATGGGCCTTGCGACGCCGACCATTTGCTCTCGGCCACCCATTACAGCTACGCCCAGTTGACGCGTGCCCTGCGCGCGCTCGTCGACGCTCGCCTTGTGGCCCACACGCACAGAGACGATGGCACTGACGTGTACACCCTCAATCGCGACGCCTCCGACCTTGGCATGGGCGTGGCCGTCAGCGCGCTGTTGGGCCGTCGCACCCACGATGAAGGGCGTGATAGTGATGCGCGCCCATCGCGCGAGGTGCGCCGACAGCTCGACGCCATGCTCTCTGAGTATATCGACGCGCTCAATGGTGTCAAAGTGTTGCGGCTGGCCGAAGAGGTTCGCGACTGGCGCGCGCGGGATTAAGCCTCCGCCAGCCAGTCACGTGGGTCAGTGGTCGTGTTCGCCGGCGTTCACCAATTTGGCGTTGATGAAGTAAGCCCCCCGTGTGGCTATGCGCGCGTTGGCTGGCAAGTCGGCAACGGGCGTGACGGCGCAGTAGCCAGCCTCGGTGGTGCCTCGTATCACCTCCACTTTCTTGAAGGTGGTCGCGCCACGCTTGCCACTGTTTGTGCTTGCCGCCCCCTTGACCACGAACACGTAGTCGCGGCCACTGTCCTCCACGACGGCGGTTGTGGGTACGGCCGGCGTCGTGGCTCGCGTGAGGCTCACTATGCCCGTCACGTTCATGCCGTCTATCAGCCCCTGCTTGTTACCTTTCACCCTGCAGTGCACCGCCACTGTCTTGCTCTGGCCCGAGAATGACGAGCCTATGCTGTACACTGTGGCGTCGTACTCGTCGACGGGGTTGTTCGTGATGGTGAAATGCACTGTCTGGCCTATCCTCACCTTGGGCAGGTCTCGCTCGAAGATTTGCAGGTCCAAATGCAGTGATGAGTTGTCTACCATGTCCATGACCGGTTTTGATGGGTCTATGTAGCTGCCCACGGTGGCGTACACGTTGCTCACTGTGCCACTGATGGGCGCCCTCACGACGAGGGTGGTGCGCATATTGGCGTTGGTGAGCGTGGCAGGGGCTATGCCCATGAGCCTCACCTGTTTTTCCAAGGCCGCTCGCTCGGCCCGCAGCACGCGCAGCTCGGCGAGGGCCTGTTGCAAGTTTCTGCCCGTTCCGGCGTCACTTTCTCTCAGCGTCTTTTGCCTTTTCAACTCCTGCTCGGCCATTGCCAGTTTGCCCTTGATGGCCAAGAGGTCTTTTTGCTGCTCCACAAACTCGGGGTTTGATACCGTGGCCACCACCTGCCCGCGGCTCACGTGGTCGCCCACCTGCACCAGCAGGCTTTTCACCACGCCACTGTACAGCGTGCTGGCGCTGGCCTTGTTGGTGTTGGGCACCATGAGTTGGCCGTTGGCCTTGAGCGTGGCCGTCAGCTCTTTTCGCTCCATGTTGCCTGTCGTCACGCCAGCAGCGCTCATTTGCTCGGGGGTGAGTGTGGCCTCCGTGCCATGCCCCTCGTGGCTGGGCGCCGTCTCGCGGGTGCTCTCGATCTCGTTTTCCTCTCTCGGCGCCTTGTTCTTGAACGCCATCACGGTCAGGCCTATGGCTAACGCCGCCAGCAGGCCCCACTTGGTCTTTGTGTATTTTCTCATTGTCTTTTTGGGTATTTCAAATATTTTGCGTGTTGCCATTTCTTTTTGTTCGTCTTGCGTCGCTTTTTGCTCTCGGTCGGCCCCGGCGCCCGTCACTTGCCCATGAGGGCCAGCGTGTCTATGAGTGCCGCGTCCACCTCCTTGACGCTCGTGAGCAGTTCTATCCGTGTGTCGGTGACCGCCTGTATGGCGTACAGGTACTCCACGTATCCTGTCTCTCCCGCTTGGTATCCCGCCTTTGCGGCCTTGAGCATGCGCTCTGCCGTGGGCATGGCCTCGTTGGTGTAGTACGCGTATTTTGCCAAGGCCGTGGCGTACCTTCGCTTAGCATTCGCGAGGTCGGCGTCAAGCTGTCTTTGCCTTTGCCGAGCCTCTGTCTCCTCCGCCTCCTTTTCTCTCTCCAAGGCTCTCCTGCGGGCTTTGGAGGCTCCTGTTGGCAACGGTATGGCCAGACCCAAGCTCACGAAATGATACCTCTGGCTGGTTCCCACGTACTGTTCCACGCCGTTGATGGTCTGCATTCCGGCCAACGATTGGTTGGTGTATCCCACGGTAAACTCAGGCATGGTGTTGGCTTTCTCCATGTTTATGCCCAGCTTGGCTACCTCCGCCTCGTTTCTTGATATCTCCACGTAGGGGTGGCTCGGCGCGCTGACGGTGTCGGTGTCAAGGTCGGCGGTAGTCATGGGGCGGTAGCGCCCTTGTTGCGCTATGTCGAAACGGCCCTCTATCCCGGCGATGGCTCGAAGCGTCTCCATGGCGGCGGCGTAATCGTCATCGTTCTCTTTGGCGCGCAAGGCTATCTCGCCCCGCTTGGCGCATGCCGCGTCTATGTCTGTTCGCTTGGTGTCTCCGGCGCCGAATCGCAGTCGCGCCACGCGCTCAAAGTCGGCGTACAAGCTGTCCAAGCGTTCCAATTGTATTTTTCTTTGTCGCAGGTACAAGGCCTGGCAAAAGGCCGTTCGTGTGCCTCGTCTCAGCTCCACGGTCTCGAGCCGTTCCTGCGTGCGCTTGGCTTGCGTCTGTGCTTGGTACAACTTTCGTCTGGCCGCGAACACGGTGGGGAACGGTATGCTTTGCGTCGCGGACACGCTGTAATCCTTGTTGACGCTGCTATACTGCCCATATTGCGCTCCGATGTCCAGCTTGGGCATGTCGGCCGCGGTAGCCTCGGCCAGTCTCGCGGCCTCGGCTCGCAGTCTTGCGGCACGCGCGGTGCCGTTGTTCTTGATGGCCATCTCCGTGAGTTCGCCTATGGTGTAGGCCCGAGTGGAGTTTTGTGCCATGGCCGGGACTGCCGTGGCTACGAGCGCCATGACCACGAGCGCCGTCCGTCCGGGCGTTCTCACCACCCATGCTCGGCGCTTGGCGTAAACCGCGAGGTATAGCAGTGGCAGCACGAACAGCGTGAGTAGGGTTGACGAAACCAGCCCTCCTATCACCACCGTGGCCAACGGTCGTTGCACCTCCGCTCCCGCCCCTTGGCTCAAGGCCATGGGCAGGAATCCGAGACTGGCCACCGTGGCTGTCATGAGCACAGGTCTCAGGCGTGTCTTGGTACCCTCCATGATTTGCCTAAGTGGGTTGGATATGCCCTCGGCCCTCATCTGGTTGAACGTGCCGATGAGCACCACGCCGTTGAGCACGGCCACCCCGAAGAGCGCGATGAAGCCCACACCCGCGCTTATGCTGAACGGCATGCCGCACAGCGCGAGGGCCGCCACGCCGCCGATGGCCGCCATAGGTATGGCCGTGAAGATGATGGTGCCCTGCTTGGCTGACCTGAAGGCAATGTACAACAGCACGAAGATGATGACCAGCGCCAGCGGCACGGCCACGGCGAGCCGCTCGTTGGCCGCCCGCATGTTCTCAAACTGTCCGCCGTAGGTGAAGTAATAGCCTGATGGCAATTTCACCTGTTGGTTCAGCCGGGCTTGTATGTCGCGCACGACGCGGCTCACGTCGCGTCCGCTCACGTTGAAGCCCACCACAATACGTCGGCTTCCATTCTCACGGCTCACTTGCGCCGGCCCCATGCGATAGGCCACGTCGGCCACTTGCGACAGTGGCACCAGCCCCACCGGCGTGGGCAATACCATGCCTGCCACGTCGTCTATGCTGCCACGGTGCGTGCTGTCGAGGCGGGCCACCAAGTCGAACCGTCGCTCGTTCTCAAACACCACGCCCGCGCTCTTCCCCGCGAAGGCCATTGACAGCACGTCGTTGGCGTCGCTGATGTCTATGCCGTAGTTGGCCATTCGAGCATGGTCGTAGGTCACGTTTATTTGTGGCAGGCCCACGGTTTGCTCCACCTGTGGCTCCGTGACGCCGTCCACCGACCTTATGGCGCGAGCCACCCGCTTGGCGTACTCGGCCAGCGTGTCCGGGTTCTCGCCGAATATCTTGACGGCCACGTCTTGCCTTACGCCCGTCATAAGCTCATTGAATCGCATCTGTATGGGCTGGTTTTTCTCGAAAAACACGCCCGGGATGTCCTCCAGTCGTTTCTCTATGTCGTTGGCCAGCTCATCGTACGTGCGCCCGCTCTTCCATTGGTCGCGCGGCTTGAGTATGATCATCAGGTCGGTGGCCTCGGGTGGCATGGGGTCGGTGGGCACCTCGGCAGATCCCGTCTTGCCCACTACCATCCGTACCTCATCAAATGACCGGATGACGCGCTCGGCCTGCATGCTGGTCTCCATGCTCTGTTTCAGCGACGCTCCTTGGGGCAATATGCAGTGGAAGGCGTAGTCGCCCTCTTGCAACTGTGGAATGAACTCGCCGCCCATGCGGGCGAAGGTGAACAGCGCCATGGCCAGGAGTGCCACGGCCGCGCCTACCACCCACAGCCTGAACCGTATGGCTCGCGCGAGAAGTGGTTGGTGGAATCGAGCCAGCCGGTCCATCAAGCGGTCCGCGAGCGTGCGCCCGGGCTTGTGTGCCCTTGGCAGGAAGGCTGCGCTCATCATGGGTATGTACGTCATGCTGAGCACGAGCGCGCCAATGATGGCGAAGCTCACGGTTTGCGCCATGGGTCGGAACATTTTGCCCTCCACGCCCACGAGCGTCAGTATGGGAATGTAGACCATGAGGATGATAATCTCACCGAAGACGGCTCCGCGCAACATCGACGAGGCAGACCTGAGCACCTCTTGGTCCATCTGCTTGCGTGTGAGTCTCGTCCCGGCGGCGGTGGCGGCGAGATGGCACATGGTGGCTTCCACGACAATCACGGAACCATCTACGATAATACCGAAGTCTATGGCCCCGAGACTCATCAGGTTGGCGCTCACCCCGAAGAGATTCATCATGCCGAGGGCGAAAAGCAGGGACAGCGGTATGGCCGACGCCACGATGAGACCACCCCTGATGTTGCCCAGAAAGAGCGTTAGCACGAAAATGACGATAAGCGCGCCCTCCACGAGATTGGTCTCGACGGTGTTGATGGCTCGCCCCACAAGGTCCGAGCGGTCGAGGTATGGCTCTATGGTCACATCGTCTGGCAGCGACCGTTGGATGGTGGGCAGCTTGGCCTTGACTCGTTTCACCACCTCGTTGCTGTTCTGGCCCTTGAGCATCATCACGATACCGCCCACGGCATCCACCTCACCATTGTAGGTGAGCGCTCCGTATCGCACGGCGTGGCCTATGCGCACGTCGGCCACATCGTTGATGGTCACGGGTGTGCCTTGCTCGCTTCTCACGCGTATGCGGCGTATGTCGTCCAGCGATTGCACCCGCCCTATGCCACGTATGAAGTATGCGTTGGGACCCTTGTCTATGTAGGCGCCGCCTGTGTTCTCGTTGTTGCGCTGCAGGGCGTCGAATATGTCGGTAATGGACACGCCCATGGCGCGCAGCCTGTTGGGGTCTACAGCCACCTCGTATTGTTTCAGCTCTCCGCCGAAGCTGTTCACCTCGGCCACGCCTGGCGTGCCGTAGAGCTGCCGCGCCACTATCCAGTCTTGCATCTCGCGCAGGTCTTTGGACGAGTATTTGCGCTCGCTGCCGGGCTTGGGGTGTATGATGTATTGGTACACCTCGCCCAAGCCGGTGCTCACGGGAGCCATCTCGGGCGTGCCCAGTCCCTGCGGTATTTTCTCCTCGGCCTCCTTGAGCCGCTCGCTTACGATCTGGCGCGCGAAGTACACGTCCACGTCCTCGTCGAAGACCGCCGTGACCACGGACAGCCCGAAGCGCGAAATGCTTCGCGTGTGCTGCAGTCCGGGCAGCGTGGCTATGGCCTGCTCTATGGGCGCCGTGATCAGTTGCTCCACCTCTTGGGTGGCCAGCGTGGGCGACGACGTGATGATTTGCACTTGGTTGTCGGTGATGTCGGGCACCGCGTCAATGGGAAGCCGCAGCGCGCTCCACACGCCCCACGCCACCAAGGCGACGGTCATGATCGCCACGAGGAGCTTGTTGCGTATGCTGAATGAGATGATTTTGTCGAGCATGTCTTGTTTTTTTGAATGCAAAATTACGCCTTTCCCAGTGCAACCGGGTTGCAAACATGTGGCGTGGCTCATTTTTTTGACTTGTCCGTGCTCTACGCGTTATCTCGCCGCGCTTGATGCGCCAATATTTTGAGACCTCTGCAAAACTCTTTACTTTCTTTTCCCATATCAAATATTTTTGTACCTTTATGGAGCGACGGAGAAGTTGAAGATCAGGTTAACGACCGCCTGTCTTTTAGTCGCTTTGCAGGTCTTGGCATGGAAGATATTGTTCCTGATAGTACTACTGTATGTCGTTTCCGCAATATCTTAGTTGAGGCAGATTTATACGATATGCTCCTTGATGAGTTCAACAGGCAATTAGAAGCTAAAGGTATCATTGTAAAGCGTGGTGCCATTGTTGATGCCAGCATTACGAATACTCCCCGTCGCCCCCGTGGACGTAAGAGCTATGAAGTCGTTGAGGATAGAAAAGAGGGTGAGAACATAGAGGCTTCGGAGAAAGCGATGCTCAAAGAAGTTGTCAAGCCTAACGTAGATACAGAAGCTCGTTGGGTAAAGAAGATGGGAAAGCTCCACTTCGGTTACAAGCGTCACACGGTAACGGATGAAAACGGAATGGTGCTTGCCGAGGAAACGACAGCAGCCAATGAAAGTGATATTAAACACTTAGAAACACCCCTGAAGAAAGCTAAATTGCCACGGAAAGCACTTGTCTATGCCGATAAAGGATATAATTCGACGGAGAACAAAGGAACCCTCAAACGTATCTTGAATAAAGCTGCAAGTGGGTATCTTCACTTTGTTTGATGGATATAACAAAATAAAAGGCCATAAGCTCTTGTAATGGCTTTATGTAGTTATAGACAAAACTTTTATATTTCAATAGATTTCCTAACATAACTTTGCTTTTAGAAGGTTCCAAGAGTGTCAAAAACTCCCTAATATCCTCGGAACTCTTGCTGAACTCAAAGAAAAAACAAGGATGAAAAATAACCCCAAAGGCTACATTATTGGTACCTTGAGAGGAAAACTACAAGATTTATTCAAAAATTAATACCTAATAGCTGTTTCTTTAAATATAATTTCTTATTTTTACAGTATAAGAAAATCTCTATCTATTACAGAAATGATGGGAAACAGAGAATGTCCATATTGCCACAAGAATATCTCTATAAGCAGATGTTCTCATTACTTT
>NZ_QENY01000004.1:0-105315 GCF_003096815.1 Hallella colorans | reverse complement strand
TATAAGAAAATCTCTATCTATTACAGAAATGATGGGAAACAGAGAATGTCCATATTGCCACAAGAATATCTCTATAAGCAGATGTTCTCATTACTTTTTACACGGTACTAATTATAGTATTCGGTGTAACCATTGCAATCAAGAAGTAAAACTTTTAAAAGAACCCATTTCATTTAACTACTGCTTTATCATAGGCTTTTGTATATCATATGGATTTATGTCCTTTTTCTTATACTTTCTAAAATTAGATTTCATAGAATCTTTACTCTATACTTTACCCATTATCATTGTTTTTTTATTAATTACAATGATTTTAACTTTAAAACGAATTATCTTTATGAAAAAATAGACATTTGAGAGGAAAACTACAAGATTTATTCAAAAATTAATACCTAATAGCTGTTTCTTTAAATATAATTTCTTATTTTTACAGCATAAGAAAATCTCTATCTATTACAGAAATGATGGGAAACAGAGAATGTCCATATTGCCACAAGAATATCTCTATAAGCAGATGTTCTCATTACTTTTTACACGGTACTAATTATAGTATTCGGTGTAACCATTGCAATCAAGAAGTAAAACTTTTAAAAGAACCCATTTCATTTAACTACTGCTTTATCATAGGCTTTTGTATATCATATGGATTTATGTCCTTTTTCTTATACTTTCTAAAATTAGATTTCATAGAATCTTTACTCTATACTTTACCCATTATCATTGTTTTTTTATTAATTACAATGATTTTAACTTTAAAACGAATTATCTTTATGAAAAAATAGACATTTAAATCTTCCTTTAATTATTAACTAGTCGACCTTCAAAAATGCGATGTCGCCTTTTTGAGGGTCGACTATTTATATTTTTCAGGCAAACCATTTTTCAAAGCATTAGCTTCAATAACTATTCCTACGCTATTAGTTATGCGCTATTAGTTATGCTTATATATTATGTAATTAACTAAAAAAGTAGTTATTCTCTTACCCAAATATGATGCGTTATAGGTAGTTTAATCACAGGATAAAAAGTGACAACAAGTCCTTGTAAAGAACCATGGAGGTAGGAATATTAATCATCTAATCCTAATCTGTTTGTACTCCCTCATTAGTCTATCGGAGGTGTTAGGATTGTTATGCCTGTAGTACCGCCAGTATTCTGCATCTTCCATCACTTTCTCTGCTCTTTCTTTTTGCAACCCTGTCCATGACACCAAAAGTTCACCAATGGAAACAAAAAAGGAGCTACGTTAATGTAACTCCTTAATAATAAATGTAGCGGGGGTGGGACCCGAACCCACGACCTCCGGATTATGAATCCGACGCTCTAACCAGCTGAGCTATCCCGCCATCACTTCTTTTTGTTTCTGAAAAGCGTGTGCAAAGTTATTACATTATTTTTTCATTTCCAAATTTTTCCAGTAATTTTATCGTCGTTTGTCATAAAATAACTATATTTGCGCACATTAAATATATAATAGCAATCATTCTATCCTTATCCTAAAGGCAAATGCTTTGAAAAAATATTGAATGAAAAAAACCAAGATTACCATTGAGCGCACTCTTCGCTCACGTTCTAAATCTATTATCTGGAAACTCATATCCACCCCCGGAGGCCTTTCGCGATGGATAGCGGAAGAGGTGAGGCAAGAGGGTGACGCACTCATTTTTACATGGGGAAAATCTGGACAGGAATACGAGACCAGACGCGCCGACATTCTGAAAATAGTGAAAAACCAATCGTTGAGGTTCCGTTGGGAAGACGAGGAAGACCCATCAGCCTACACCGAAATAGCCTTGGTGGCACCAGATGTCGCTGATGAGTTGGCACTATGTATCACCGATTATGCTGAGCCCGACGATGAGGACAGCATGACATATATGTGGAACCATGACCTTGATCGCCTGCAATATAAAATGGGCGTTTGATCCATCAGCGATGGGCAAGAAAGATAATTGTATAGCTGGCCTGTTGTTAATAAAATTTGAATAATCTCTGGCTCTATTAAAAAAATGATGTATCTTTGCCATATATAAAAAGATTATTATGATTTGGACTATTGTTGTAGGTATCGTGGCAGGCTTAGTGGCGTGCCTGATTATGGGGCACGAGGGTCAAGGGTGCCTGGTGGATCTGCTTTTGGGTCTCGTGGGCGGCTTTGTAGGCGGCAATGTGCTTGGCTGGATTGGAATTGAGTGGCATGGCGTGATAGGCCAAATAGGCACGTCTGTGGTTGGTGCCGTCATCATTTTGTGGTTGTGGGCCAAGCTCAAGAAGTGACATTCTCGCACTATTTCATGATAGTGGTACGTACTCTGAAAGATTGTTCTTGATGAGAAATAGATTTGGGCTAAGTATCCTCGCGTTTATTTTTGCGTTGGCAGCCATTGCGGCTGACGCAAAGATTTGGTCTGCTGATAATATCCCCATGGTTCATCTCCAAGACCATAACAGATACGTATGCGACCCAGAGAATATCTTGACACCGGCCTCGCGCGATTCTTCAGACTTCTATCTCAAGAGATTACATTTGGAATGTGGTGTCCAAACGGTTTTTGTCGTGGTGGGCAATGTGAAGAACCAAGATTGTTTCCGATTGGCCGAAGATTTGGGAAACCAATACGGTGTAGGTACAAGCAAAGAGCGGCGTGGCTTAATAATCGTCATAGCGGTTAACGATCGCAGATATTTCATCGCGCCCGGAAAAGGCCTTGAGGCAGATTTGACAGATGTTGAGTGTGATGACATAGCCAGGGCTTGCATCGTTAAGAATATGAAAGTGGGCGATATAGACCTTGCGGTGTTTGAGACATCCAAGGCCATATTTAACAAATTGGCAACCGGGAGCACTGGCATTAAACAGGTTGATCAGTCTGAGGAGACAAGTTTGACAGACTGGTTGGTCATCATATTTCTACTTTTGATATTTTTTGGTCGGCCCGTGCTACTGATAATTTGCAGCATCCTTGAGAAGATGGGTATAATAAAACCATCGCCCCGAAAGAAGCGTCATCGCCGAAAAGACAACGACGATTGGTTTCCACCCTTTATCTTTGGCGGAGGCGGAGACTGGGGTGGAGGTTCCAGTGGCGGCAGTTTCGGCGGCGGCAGTTTCGGCGGCGGTGGCGCTGGCGGTGGCTGGTAGACGCACAAAAGGCATTGCTGATATGAAAACTTTTAAATTGTTATATAGATGAAAACTAAAAAATCTTTAGCACTTATCGTCGTAGTACTTATTGTCCTGCTATGTTTCGGGGCTTGTAGCTCTTACAACGGATTGGTAAACAAACAGGAGGCTGCCACCACCGCGCTGGCTAATGTGCAGGCTACTTACCAGCGTCGCGCTGACTTAATTCCAAATTTGGCTAAAACTGTCCAAGCGTATGCCAAGCACGAGCGCGAAACCTTTGAGGCCGTGACGCAGGCGCGTGCGTCGGTGTCGCAAATAAAACTGGACGCTGATAATCTCACACCCGAGGCACTACAAAAGTTTCAAAACGCGCAAGGAGAGTTGTCGCAGGCTTTAGGCAAACTGATGGTAGTGGCGGAACGCTACCCAGAATTAAAAGCGAATGAAAATTTCAAAAGCTTACAAATCCAACTTGAAGGCACCGAGAATAGGATTAACGAGGCGCGCCAACAATATAACGAGGTGGTTCAAGATTACAATCAAAGCGTTAGGCGATTTCCCAATAATATATTTGCAGGCATTTTTGGGTTCAATCGCATGAGTAAATTTGAGGCTTCGGCAGGTGCTGAAAAGGCACCACAACTTAATTTTGATTGAATGAAGCGGTAGGCGACAAGCGGGTTTTTCGTTGTAAAAACTTACCTTTGCAGTCGTTATGTTGATACTTCTCACTGTTTTTGGATATTTCGCCGTATTGTTGTGTTTTAGCAGGCTCACCACTCGGCGCTCGGATAACGACACATTTTATAGGGGCAATCGCCAATCGCCTTGGTATATGGTAGCGTTTGGCATGGTGGGTGCCAGCATCTCTGGCATCACGTTTGTGTCAGTGCCCGGTATGGCGATCAAGACCGATATGACCTATTTGCAGATGTGCTTGGGTTTCATACTCGGATATTTCATCGTGGCGTTTGTGTTGCTGCCCTTCTATTACCGGCTCAATCTCACCACCATCTACGCTTGGTTGGGCCGTCGGTTGGGCCGTCGGTCATACCAGTCGGGTGCTTGGTTTTTCCTTTTATCCAAGATGACGGGCGCCGCCGTGCGCTTTTATGTGGTGTGTTTCATCTTGCAACGGTTTGTGCTTGGACCGGTGGGCGTTCCGTTTCCACTCACGGTTGTGGTTATGGTGTGCCTTATATGGCTCTACACACGGCGCGGTGGCATCAAGACATTGGTGTGGACCGATACGTTGCAAACGGCCTGCATGTTTACAGCGCTCATCCTGATTATTCTTCATGTGGTGTCCAAGCTGGGGTTCACTCCTGTCGAGGCCTTGTCAGCCATAGCCGCCGACGCCCATAGCAGGGTGTTCGAGTTTGACGATTGGATGTCAAGGCAGTATTTCTGGAAACAGTTTCTTAGTGGAATGTTTGTCACCATCGTGATGACCGGACTTGATCAAGACATGATGCAGAAGAACCTGACGTGCAAGACACTGCGCGATGCGCAGAAGGATATGTGCGCGTATGGTTTTGCTTTCTTGCCGGCCAATGCTTTGTTTTTAGGCCTTGGCGTGTTGTTGATGATGCTTGCGCGCCAACAAGGCTTGGCGCTCCCGACTCAGGGCGATGACTTGTTGCCCATGTTCGCGGCTACAGGCAGGTTGGGCACGGTCGTCGTGGTGCTCTTCACCATTGGTGTCTTGGCCGCCGCGTTCTCCTCGGCCGACTCAGCCTTGACAGCTCTCACCACTTGTTTTTGCGTGGATATCTGTGGCAAACCCACTGACGAACGGCTACGCCGAAAAGCCCACATTGGCGTGGCGGTGGTGTTCACGCTTTTCATCATGCTGTTCAAGGCGCTCAATTCCACGAGTGTCATTGATGCCATCTATATTCTTTGCTCTTATACCTATGGGCCGCTCCTTGGCCTTTTTGCCTATGGCCTGCTCACTCGTCGCCCTACGCGCGACCGTATGGTACCTTATATCTGTGTGGCATCGCCATTACTTTGTTATGCTATCGACAGCTTAACCCTTGCCGCTACGGGCTACAAATTTGGCTATGAGTTGCTCATGCTCAATGGCATGCTCACCTTTGCCGGTTTGTGGGTTTGTGGGAGCGGCGCCATTCCAGCCTTGTGGCGCTGCGTTGAAGAGTAGGCGTAGCAGCCTGCTCATGTATAGCTGGCGGTTTCTCACTCGGCGGAGAAGTCGGCGACGAGCTGGCGATAAGCGTGGTACAGGCGTGTCTTGGATACGATGCCTTGCAGGTGGTTGTCAATATCCACCACAGGCAGTGCGTCTGCGTTAGTGTCATCAAACTTGGCCATTACTTCTTCCATGGGCTCGTTGTCGTACAAGATGGCCGGAACGGGCACCATGAGTTGGCTGACACGGAAACGATGGTACAGTTCGGTGCGGAAAACATAATGCCGTATTTTGTTGATGTCTATCATGCCGAGCAGGTGCTTGTTGTCGTCTACCACAGGGAGGAGCATGTCGCGGCTGCTCGTGAGCACGGAGATGAGTTTGTACATGGGCATCTCTGGTGTGACGGTTGTGCACTCTCGCTCCACCACAGATCCCATGCTGAGCATGGTGAGCACGCTGCGATCGGTGTGATGAGTGAGCAATCGCCCCTCGCGTGCCAATCGCATGGCGTATATGCTGTGTGACTCAAAGATGTTGATGACCATGAAACTCACCACCGACACGATGATGAGGGGTACGAACAATTGATAACCGCCCGTAATCTCGGCTATGAGGAAGATGCCCGTGAGTGGCGCGTGCATCACGCCAGCCATCACGCCAGCCATGCCAAGGAGCGTGAAATTTTTCTCGGGCAGGTACATGCCTATTTGCTCCTTGTTCCAAAAGTGCGCAAAGAGAAATCCGGCGAAGCCACCCACGAAGAGCGACGGCGCGAAAGTTCCGCCGCATCCGCCTGCCCCATTGGTAGAGGATGTGGCCACGATCTTGGTAAACATGACAAGCGCGACGTAGACCAAGAGCAGCTCCGGATGCCCATAAAAGAGAGAACCGTCCATTATCTTGGACCAGTCGGCCTCAGTTTGGCCCTCCATGAAGATAGCGATGGCGTTGTAACCTTCGCCGTAGAGCGCCGGGAAAAGGAATATGAGTGAGCTTAGCATCAATCCGCCCACTAAAAGTTTGGCGTAGAAATGATGGCGCATCTTGGCGTACTTGCTCTCGCAAAAATTCATCATGCGCATGAAATAGAGGCTCATCAGTCCGCACATCACGCCCAAGAGAACGGTGCCTGGTATGCGCTCCACGCTCCATGCGCTGTCAAGATGAAACGTGAAGAGCGTGGAAGTGCCCGTGAAAAGGTATGAGAAGATGTCGGCCGTGATGCTCGAGATAAGGATTGGCACCAATGAGGCCATGGTGAGGTCTATCATCAGCACTTCCAAGGTGAACACTAAGCCTGCGATGGGAGCCTTGAAAATGCCTGCGATGGCCGCCGCGGCGCCACAGCCCACCAATAGCATCACGGTGCGTTTGTTCATGTTGAACAGTCTGCCAAGATTGGATCCGATGGCCGACCCTGTGAGCACAATAGGCGCCTCGGCTCCCACAGACCCGCCGCATCCGATGGTGATGGCCGACGCCACCACGGAGCTCCATGTGTTGTGCGCTCGTATGAGCGAGTTTTTGGTGGCGATGGCGTAGAGCACTCGAGTAATGCCATGCGAGATATTGTCACGCACTACGTATTTGATAAAAAGCGAAGTGAGGTAAATGCCCACCACTGGCACCACAAGAAAGAGCCAGTTGGCTCGTTCGGTGAAAAATCCGTAGCTTAGTAGTCGCTGTATCAGCTTGATGAGACCATGGAGCATGAAGGCTGCCACGGAGGCCAAGAAGCCGATGATGAACGCGAGGATGTAGGTGGCTTGCTTATTGGTAAGCGTGTTGTTTTTCCAAGCTATGAGTTTTGCTATCACTTTCTTGCTGTTGTTTTGTCGATGCTAAGAACTTAGGGTGCGCACCTTGCCACGAGATGGTGGACTTGTAAATGTGAAATACTATTTATCTGATGATGGTAACCTCGCCAGTGGGACCGAGCTTGATAATGGAGCTGGGCGTGTGCGGTTTGTGCTCGTTGCGCCTTGAGAAGCATACGTAGTCCACACTGTCTAACAGCTCTTGTGAGATGTCTTGATAGTTTTGGGCGGCTGGCTCTCCGCTGATGTTGGCACTGGTACTGACAATGGCTTTTTGGAAACGATAGCACAGTTGGTGCGAGAAAGGCTCGTTAGTGATACGCAGCGCTATGCTGCCATCGTCGGCGATAAGATTAGGGGCGAGGTTCACGGCACCGTCGAGGATGATGGTGGTGGGCTTCACGGCAGCGTCTATGAGGTCCCAAGCTATGTTAGGCACCTGGCGCACGTATCGCTGCAATCGTGCGTCTGAATCTACGAGGCAGATGAGAGCCTTGGAGTCGTCGCGCTTTTTGATGGCATACACCTTGGCTACGGCTTCGGCATTGGTGGCGTCACAACCGATGCCCCACACGGTGTCGGTGGGGTATAAGATAACACCACCATTCTTTAAGACTTCGACGGCCTTTTTGATATCTTCTTCTTGTGTCATTTTTTAAAGGATATATAGGCAAAGTTACAGAAACTTTACTTATCGCCCAAATCTTTGCGAGTTTTTTTAAAGTCGTATTGACTTGACTTTGCCCAAGTTTTGAAATTCAAAAAAAGCGATGAATATCCTTTTAAATCTCAAATGTTTTGTTATCTTTGCAGAAGATTGGCTTCGCTTCGGCAATTGAGGCTTCGCTTCATTGCGCTCTGCTTGCGCAATCTTTGCAGAAGATTGGCATCGCCTCGGCAATTGAGGCTTCGCTTCATTGCGCTCTGCTTGCGCAATCTTTGCAGAAGATTGGCTTCGCCTCGGCAATTGAGGCTTCGCTTCATTGCGCTCTGCTTGCGCAATCTTTGCAGAAGATTGGCATCGCCTCGGCAATTGAGGCTTCGCTTCATTGCGCTCTGCTTGCGCAATCTAATTATGGTAAGAGACTACGCTAACTTAAAAAAGATATAAAATGAACGAACAAGAATTGATGAAACCGTACGTCATTGGCTTGGACCTTGGCGGTACGAACTCTGTCTTCGGGATTGTAGACAGTCGAGGCGAGATAAAGGCTACGACAGCCATCAAAACACAAGGCTACGATACTGCGGAAGAGTACGTGAAAGCGGCGGTAGAGGCTCTCAATGTCATTATCTACCAAGTGGGTGGCATTGATAAAATCAAGGCTATGGGTATTGGTGCGCCAAACGGTAATTTCTATACCGGGACAATAGAGTTTGCGCCCAATCTCGTATGGGGACACAATGGTATAGTGCCTTTGGCCGACATGTTCTCGAAAGTGCTTGGCGTGCCCGTTGGACTTACCAATGATGCTAATGCGGCCGCTATTGGCGAGATGACGTATGGCGTGGCGCGCAGTTTGAAAAACTTCGTGATGATCACACTTGGCACGGGCGTGGGCTCGGGCATTGTGATAGATGGGCATGTGGTGTATGGCTCTGACGGTTTTGCCGGCGAATTGGGTCACGTCACGATGGTACGTGAGAATGGTCGCTCATGCGGATGTGGCCGCACAAGGTTGCTTGGAGGCTTACTGCTCGGCCACGGGCGTGGCACGCACAGCTCGCGAGATGTTGAGCCAGTCTGATGAGCCTTCGTTGTTGCGCGAGCTTGACGCCGACAATATCACATCGCTCGACGTGAGCATTGCCGCTGGCAAGGGCGATATGATGGCGAAAAATATTTTTGAGTTTACGGGTGATATGTTAGGTCAAGCGTGTGCAGATTTTGCTGCGTTCTCGTCGCCAGAGGCATTTGTATTTTTTGGTGGATTGGCCAAAGCGGGCGAGCTTATCATGGAGCCTATACGTCGCAGCTACGACAAGCATGTGCTTAAAGTGTTCAAGGGCAAGGCCAAATTCTTGGTGAGTGCCTTGGAGGGCAGCTCGGCAGCCGTGTTGGGAGCGTCGGCTATTGGCTGGGAGCTGTAAGCGTTGTCTGTGTATAAAGCAAGGCGCCAAGTCTCATTGAGGCTTGGCGCCTTGCTCTTTGGTGAGGCATGGGGATGGCTCAGTAGAAAAAGTATGGTGTTTCATTTTGCTATTGAGATTAACCCATTGGTACAATAGTGCCCGTATGTTTATTGAAGAGATGCTCGCTATGTACAACATAGGTGGCCGAATGGGGCGTGTGTACGCTTCGAGATGGCGACAGAACATTTGCTCATTTTCGGTTTTTTCTTTAAAAACCTGCTTATCCCGAACGCGGTTTTTGAAAAATTAGAAATAGTCAATTATTTGAACAAAGAACCCTCTCAAATTCGCTTATTTAAAAATAAGTTTGCCTTCGTCCGAAATACGCGAAATCTGCGATAGTTTGTAAACGATTGACATTCAGCGTCTTTGAAAAAATAGCCTTTATTCTCCTATTTTGTGGTCTGCTGTTAAGTATCAAATGGCATGATGATAAGGTTGCAATCGCAACGTGATAGAGGCTCTTCCGCGCTGCCAATAAGGCCTAATCATGCTATGAGAAAGCACCAATCGCAGCCCTCTTATGATTTTTGGTAACGCTCTACTTGGTTTTGACAAAAAAAGATAGCCCTTTTTGCTCTGGATGACTCGAAAATAATGATCAAAAAACAGTAATTATATTTTACAAGATAAAGAATAAGGAGTAAGGAGTGAAGAGTGGGGAGCAAAAAATGAATGAAGACAATTACATCGGATTCAAGAAGCGTCTAAGCGCGGTAGAAATTTACACGTATGAACTTTTATGCCCACATCATATCTTCCTGTCTTTAATCCTGTTTGCGGTTATACATGGTTACCACAATCGTAGGGAGACCTACGGTGCCCCCAAGGTAAATACCTACTGAGCCTTTAGCTCCTCCATTAAATATCAGCTGAGCCATAGAGATGGCGTGCGCGCGTAAGCGTGCCCAAATAAGTTGTCTGCAGTATCGTCGGTGCCCTATGAGAGATGGGCCAAATCTATGTCATGGTTGCCATTAAGGAAGTCGCGGGCGTGCATTCGGCGCTTGCCAGCCAGTTGCAACTCGGTGAGCTCCAGCCACTCGTCGGCGCAAGCCACGAGCAGGCGGTGTCTCTCCACGCGCATACTGCCGGGCTCGTGGCCTGTGGCGGTGATGCCCGTTTTCAAGGTTTTGAATATTTTTAGAGTGAGTGCTTTGTCCGTGCTGTCTTGGCAGAGTGTGGTCCAAGCTGTGGGGTAGGGAGACAAGCCGCGTATGAAATCGTACACTCGCTTGGCGCTTTGGTCCCACCGCACGCGACAAGTGTCCTTGAAAATCTTGGGCGCGGGTTGTAGCTGGCCTCCCGTTTGGTAGCTATCTTTGTCCCATTGATCTTGCGGTGTGGACGCTATGTGCCCGCCGCTGTCGATGACACGGTATAGCGTCTCCACGGCGATGTCCGCTCCGAGGGCGGCCAATCCGTCGTATACATATTCTGCGTCGGCATCATCAGGAATGGAAAATCTTTTTTGTAGGATGATACGTCCGGTATCTATGTCGTGGTCAAGAAAGAATGTGGTAACCCCCGTTTGCGTTTCACCATTGATAATGGCCCAATTGATGGGAGCTGCTCCCCGATACTGGGGCAACAAGGCCGCATGTACGTTAAACGTGCCGCAGGGTGGCATGCTCCACACTATCTCGGGCAACATGCGAAAGGCTACCACCACTTGGATGTCGGCTTTGTAAGTGGCCAGCTCGCTAATAAATTCGGCATCTTTCATCCTCGCAGGTTGCAACACAGGTATGCCATGTTTTATGGCGTACTGCTTCACGGCTGATGGCTGCAAAACGTTCTGGTGACGGCCCACTGGCTTGTCGGGCTGCGTCACCACCGCCACCACGTTGAACCGTTCGTTGACAAGTCTGTCGAGCGTGCTCACTGCGAAGTCTGGCGTGCCCATGAATACAATTTTGAGATCCTGCTTGGTCATTGTTTGGTGTTTAAAAAAGGTTGCGCTGTCGCGAGCGGTGGTCTTGGGCAGTGACTTGCCTCATCATTTCCACCACCATTTTTTGCGCCTTGTGCGTTCCTCAGAAACGTGTCCCATGGCCTCGCGCATGATATCGGCGTATGTACGATGCTCAGAGATAATGCGGTATATCTGTCCCCAATCGGGCAATCCGCCGATACCACGGTCGTCTATGAAATAATCCACTTTTAGTTTGCGGCTGAAGTGGTTGTTTTTTTCCACCTCCTCCTCGGGGTAGTCACGGTTCACGGCCCAAAAATCCACCCCGCGCTCATGACACCAGTCTATGGCCTCTTGCAACAGATGACCCTCGCGTACGGTCCAAAGGATGAGTCGGTGATGGTCGTTGATGAGCATGCGCAGGGTGTCGGTGGCAAAAGGGCGCTCCTCGCCGATGTGTGGATAGCGATGCTCCACGATTGTGCCGTCAAAGTCTACCGCGATGGTTGCCATGTGCCTTGGGGTTATTTCTTGATAGAGTCGTCGTTCACGTCGCCATAGTGGCTTTTGCTGTAGTTGCCATAGCTGCCGTAACTACCGTATGTGCCATGATGGCCGTAGTTGCCGTAACGCCCGTAGCGTCCGTAACGCCCATAGCGTCCATAGCCATAGTAGTAGCCGTATTTTTTCTTGGACATGTCTATGCCGTTAATGACAATGCCTATCTTGGGCAGCTTCTTGGTGGCGGCAAGGTTGTTGATGAGTTCAAAACTCTCTTTGGGTGTATAGTCGGCTCGGCAGGTGTATACTGTGAGGTCGCACACGTTGCCCACTTGTATGGTATCGGTCACGAGGCCCACGGGTGCTGTGTCCACGAGAATGTAGTCGTAGTGTTGGCGCAACTCGGCGAAAATCTCACCAAGACTCTTGCGCGATACGAGCTCGGCGGGGTTGGGCGGAATGGGTCCAGCCATGAGCAAATCAAGGTTGTTGTTGATGCCCGAGGGCAATATCTGGCTTTGTATGGTCGCCCAGTCGGGGTTGTCCCTCACGAGCAGGTTGGTGATACCGTGCGAGTTGTCGTTTATCTCAAACAGTTCGGCCAATCTCGGTTTGCGTATGTCAAGTCCCACCAATATCACCTTCTTGCCTAACAGCGCGAACGACACCGAGAGGTTGGAGGTGATAAAGGTCTTACCCTCGCCCGAGATGGTGGATGTAAACATAATGACCTTCTGGTCACCGGTGAGCATGAATTGCAGGTTGGTGCGCAAAGAGCGGAATATTTCCTCCATCATGTTGTTTTTGTTCTCGTGCACCACGATATCGGCTTTGGTCTTGGCGGTTTCCGATGCCACCGCCACGTCGGCCAGAATGGGTAGCTTGGTGAGCCGTGCCACGTCTTCGTGTCCCTCTATCTTGTAATGGAAGAACTGTATCAAGAATAATATTAAGGCAGGCAGCAATAGTGCCACGAGCAGTGCCACGAGCAGTATGATGTTTCGGTCGGGGCTTACCTGTCCCATGAAGGTGGGTTGGTCTATGAGTTTACCTTTATCGGCGGTGGCGGCGAGCGATATGGAGTTTTCCTCTCGTTTTTGCAAAAGCATGAGGTAAAGCCCCGATTTCACTTCCTGTTGGCGACCTATCTGTGTGAGCATGCGCTCCTGCTCGGGGTTTTGTCCCACCCTGCCTTGGTACACGCTGTATTGCGATGCCACCGAGTTGCGTTGAATGTTCATGTTGCGGCGCGTCTGGTTGAGAGATCGCCTGATGGCTCCTTCAAGTTCGCCTATCTGAGAGGTGAGTGGCGTTACACTGGGCGACGACTCGCTGGCACTTTGCAAAAGGAGATTACGCCTTTGCACCAGCGTGTTGTAATTGGAGATGAGCGATGTTACCGATTGGTCGTCAATGCCCACGTTTGAGGGCAGCGGCTGGTTTTTGTTGGCGGGGTTGTTCATGTATCTCACCATCTCGTCGGCCAATTGCACCTGCGTGTTGGCCTCGGCCAATTTTTTCGCATACTCGTCGGCGTTGCCCATGGCCTGCCCTGCGTTCATGTCTAATTGTACGATGTTGTTGCGACGTTTGTAGCTCTCGAGTTGTCCCTCGGTGTTGCCAAGCTCCGCGTTTATCTTTTCCAAGCGGCCGTTTATAAACTCCTCGGTTCGCATGGCCACCTCATTTTTGTCCTCGTTGGCCTGTCGGTTATAACACAGCGCGAGTTGTTGCAGGTAGTCCATGGCTCGCTGTGGGCTCTCGTCCTTTACCACTAATTGGGCAATTGTGGTCGATTTGTTGGTCTGGGCCACGTTCAGCGCGGCCACGTATTTGTAGGCGGCCATACGTGGCGACGTGATGGTCACTTTCAGTTTCAAATCTTCTGACATGGGGGTCATGCCGTTCAGGCTAAAGCTCAGTATGCCTGCGCGGGTGCCTATGCTGGCCGGTAGTTGCGCCAGCGTTTTGTCTATGGCGTAGGGGCCGTTCACTTTGTTGTCGCCAATCGACACGTAGTAGGTACCTTCCACGTGGTATTTGGAACCTTCTCGCTCTATGGTCAAGGAGATTGGGGCGTTGAGTTTCTCCAAGTGCTCGGGATCGACGTCTACGTTAATGGGCTGCGTTTTGTAATTCAGCACCTCTTTTACCTTGCCCATTGAGTAATAGTTGGTGTAGAGCTTCAGATCTCTTACGGCCTGTTGGGCCAACGAGTGTGAGGTCAATATCTCCATCTCGTTTTCAATGCCGGCCGAATTTGAGATCGTTCCGAACGTGGAACTGTTGAGCATGCCGCGTCGGGTGTTGGTATTGTTGTCTTTGATGAGCAACTTTGCCGAAGCCTGATAAACAGGCGTCTTGTAGTGCAGGTATATGGCTGCGGTACCGAGACAGATAATGATGGATAGCAAAAACCACTTCCAGTTGAGGATGAGCGTGGTGTAGATGGTGGCGAAATCGAAAGTCGAATTTTCGGCTTCGGGCTGTTCGGTGTATTCCGCTACCTTTTTATTGTTTTCTTCCATTGTATGTTTTTTGTATTTTTCTCTTTATTATGATAGTCGCTTGTTTTCTTCGGCCATTTTCAATAGGTACTTGCCATAATCGTTCTTGGCCATTGGCGTAGCCGCCTCAATGAGTTGGTCAATCGATATCCAACCCTGCTTGTAGGCTATTTCCTCTAAGCAAGCCACTTTGAGCCCCTGCCGTTTCTCGATCACCTCCACAAAGTTGCTGGCCTCGGCCAAACTGTCGTGCGTGCCCGTGTCAAGCCAAGCAAACCCTCGTGGCAGTGTTTTCACTTTCAGAGACTCTCTCGCCAAGTATTCTTGATTGACCGATGTTATTTCCAGTTCGCCTCGCTCGCTGGGTCTAACGTTCTTGGCTATGTCTACCACGCTGTTGGGATAGAAGTATAGCCCCACTACGGCGTAGTTGCTTTTGGGTTTTTGGGGTTTTTCCTCTATGCTCAGGCATGTGCCGTCTGTGTCAAACTCGGCCACGCCATATCGCTCGGGGTCGTTCACGTAATAGCCGAAGATGGTGGCCTGATCCTCGTATATGGCGGAGTTCACGCTCTCTTGCAGTATGCGCGTGAAGCCCGCTCCGTAAAAGATGTTATCGCCCAGCACTAAGCAGACGCTATCTTTGCCTATGAATTTCTCACCTATGATGAAAGCCTGCGCCAAGCCGTCGGGCGATGGTTGCTCGGCGTATTCTATCCGCATGCCTATCTCGTGGCCATCGCCGAGCAGGCGCTCAAAGCCTGGTAAGTCGTATGGTGTGGAGATAATAAGCACGTCACGAATGCCAGATAGCATCAGCACTGACAGCGGATAGTATATCATCGGCTTGTCGTATATTGGTATGAGTTGTTTACTAATACCCTTGGTGATGGGGTACAAACGCGTGCCCGAGCCACCTGCCAATATTATTCCTTTCATTTCTTCAGAACGTTAATTATATGAATTATATGTTGCGTGCGTGGCCTGTAGCTTGTGTGCGCACGTTTGGGAGGTATCTGTTTGATAGATAGATACCAATAGTTATGCGCAAAGTTAAGTAATTTTATCGACATACGTAGTCACAAATAGATGAAAAATCCAATGATGACGTTTTTTTTTGTCACGTCGTCATCTTTAGTGTTGTTAGTGGGCATGTTTGTGGTGGCCACATGTGGTTGTTCGTTCGCTACTCTGCCGTCACGCCGAGATGGCTATGCCTGCCGCTACCGCCATGCCATACACTATCATGTTGCGGGCTGTCTGCCCTAACAAATCGTTGAGCTTGTGGTCGCGCTCCATGCCCCTCAGCCGCCGATATGCGCCTATGTGTAGCCACAGGTACGAGACGATTGGAAGCACAAAGCCGCCAGCGTGCCCCCCAGCCACGTAGGCCACACCCAAGGCCACGGCAGCCACGCCCACCCAAAGGTACAGGAGTCTGCCTGCGCTGGGCCCTATCCGAGCCACGAGGGTGAGTTTGCCGTCGCGTATATCGTTGTCAATGTCTCGATAGTTGTTCACTATCAACAATGTGTCTGTTACCAGTCCGCAGGCCACCGCGCCCACCACCACCTCGGCGCTCACACCGCGCTCGTGAGGTGGAAGACTCAAATAATATGTGAGACACACGGGCACGAGTCCGAAAAAAACGATCACCAGCGCGTCTCCTAACCCCATGTAAGACAGTTTGGTGGTGTACAAGAAGCAAAATGCCACGCATGCCACTCCCACGCCCACCATGGGCCAGCCGCCCATCCATGCCAAGGGCAGCCCCACGATGCACGCCACGGTCGTGACGATAGCGATGGCCCGGCGCATGGCGTGGGCCGACACCCACCCCATGGAGCAGGCTCGGGGCGGCCCTAAGCGTGTTGCCGCGTCGTCGTTGCCCCGCCTAAAGTCGAAGTAATCGTTCACAAGATTGGCGTCCACCTGCATCGTCATCGCGAATAGCAGGCAAAGTCCGGCGGCTCCCCACGCTATGTGCCCGCCAGCGTCGGCCCACGCCAGGGCCACACCTATCATTACAGGCACAGCCGCCCCGGACAGCGTCTTGGGGCGAGCGGCGAGCGCCCAGGCACGAAAAGAATTGGTCTTTACGTTTGTTTCGTCCATCATAATGTTGCAAAAATAGCCATTATTTGCTACATTTGCAAGTGAATAAACATTTTAACACTCCCTGTATGCAAGTGAACTTAGACTTGATGGCTTTTGTGGAGACCGCCATCCTCCCTAAATACAATGCTTTCGACCGCGCCCACGGACTGGCCCACGTGCAGCGCGTCATCGCCAACTCGATGGAGCTGGCGCGCCAATTGGGCGCCGACGTCAACATGGTGTACGCCATAGCGGCCTACCACGATCTTGGCATGAGCGGCCCGCGCGCCATACACCATATCACGGGCGGCAAGATACTCGCCGCCGATCGCAGATTGGACAGGTGGTTTTCGCCAGACCAAATAAGCGTGATGAAAGAGGCCGTGGAGGATCACCGGGCCTCGGCCTCGCGCGAGCCGCGCAGTATATACGGCAAAATCGTGGCCGAGGCAGACCGAGACCTTACCCCAGAGGTAGTTTTCGCAAGGGCCGTGGAGTATGGACTGGACCATTATCCCGACTTGGACAGGGAGCGGCAATGGCAGCGGTTCGAACATCACATGGAGCAAAAATACAGTAGCGAGGGTTATATAAAACTGTGGATACCCAACTCGCCCAACCACAAGTATCTCACCGCTGTTCGCGAAGTGATAGCCGACAAGACGTGTTTGCGCGCCGTCTTTGACCGTGTCTACGACAGTCTCAAACTCGCCGATGGTCGATGAGCCGCCAAGGCCAGCCGTTTCGTGGGCAGCTCATCGTCTCTTGTCTCTAAAAAATGCCTGCATCAAGGCCTTGCACTCCCCGGCCAACACGCCTCGTGTCACGGTGGCCTTGGGGTGCAGCGTCATGGGCGCGAGCCGCGTGTAGCCACGCTTTTCCTCGTCCGTGCCATACACCACGCGACCTATCTGCGCCCATCCCATGGCGCCAGCGCACATGGCGCATGGCTCCACGGTCACGTATAGTGAGCAGTCGGGCAGGTATTTGCCCCCAAGGGCGGCCGCCGCGGCGGTGATGGCAAGCATCTCGGCGTGCGCCGTCACGTCGCCTAACGTCTCGGTCTGGTTGTGCGCCCGCGCTATCACGCGGCCTTGACACACCACCACCGCGCCTATGGGTATCTCACCCTCACTATACGCCGCCTCGGCTTCAGCGAGTGCCATGCGCATGAAACGCTCGTCAATGTTTCGCTCTTCGTTCATAGTTTGTCGTTATTTCTTGCCACATATTAAACCTCAGTTTCAAAGGTGTGCGGATCGTGGGATTGTCGCGCGCGGTGTTGCCCGTAGGGGCGTGATTTATCACGGACCGTCAATATGGTGCACCAATGTTCAGAATATATTTTTTGTAGATGACATGGCATGATGGTGGTCGTGCGGCCATGCGCCAAAAATGATGTCATAGCATAGTTGGAAATATTCTGCGTCTCTTTCAAGGCGTGGTGGCTTGTTTGTGCTCATGTTATTGTCAGAAGATTGTGCTGGAGGGTTTTTCCATGCCAAAGGTGAATTTGTAGGCGGCCCGAATCATGAAAAAGCGGTTCAGCGAGTTGGTCCAAGTTTCTGTGCGCCCTTGCGCGTCGAGCGTGAACATGTTGTTGCTCAAGTTGCCCAAGATGTCAAACCCATCTATCGACAGGGCCAGCTTGTCATCCATGAACTGCTTGGTGAGGCGCAGGTTCCACACGGTTTGGTTGGTGTTCATCTGTGGATCGTTGTAGCCTCGGCGTATATAGTCCACGATGCTTGTGGCGCACTCCATTCCCCAAGGCAGTTTTATGCTGCCGCTCAGGCCTACGTTGCAGTCCCACGCGCTCACCGCTTGGAAGTCGTTGCGGTCGCTCGTGGCTCGCTGGTGTGTGATTGCTGTTTTCAGTTCTGCCCTCAAATTGTCTGACAGTTGGTAGCTCACGTTGAGGTTGTTGGCCAGGGTCCAGTTGTGCACCTCGCTGCGCCCGATATTCGTCCCCTTAACGGTGGTGAGATCCACGCTGTTGCTATAGTTGGCAGAGAAGGCTTCTTCCAGTGTGATGCGTTTGCGTCTGTCTATTGGTGTGGTGGTCTGCACGGCGGCTCCAGCGTTCCAGTTGCCGTTGATGTTTACCGGTCGGGTGGTGGTGATGCCTGTCGCTTTGTCATACACGTTAGCCGTTGCGATGGCGTTCTGGATGATGCTGGCGTTCATGCTGACGCTGTAGTTGCGTTGCGAGGCCATATTGAAGATGGACGCCATCATGAAAAGGCCGTGCGTTCTCGATTTTTTCAGGTGCTCGTTGCCGAGGGTCACTATCAAGGGGTTGGCGTCGTCGCGTATGTCGAGCATGGAGGTCAGCGACGGTTGTTGCTGGTTGGTGGAATAGGTGACCGAGGCTAATCGTAGGCCAGTGGAGTCGTTGAAATGGTAAGTGAAGTTCAGCGTGGGCTCAAAGAGCAGCGAGTGTCGTTCCTTGGAGTAGCTTTTGTTGCGGTAATATTCTATCTTCTCGTATCGCTCGCGTATGGGTAGCGTAAGCTCCACGACATATTGCGGTCGGCGCGTTCCGTCGCCGTGGTTGTAGTTGAAGGTCATGCTGGCCGTATGCTCAACGTTTCTCGTTCGGTTACGATAGCTGTTCATTCTGTCGAGCGCGCTGGCCAGGGCCTCGCGCGTGGAGGGCAATACGCCCAATGCGTAGGCCGAGTCGGTGTAATGGGCTAATTGGTCTAATCGGTAGAGGCTGTGGTCGGTGTCACTGTATGTCTGTCTGAATTGGTAACTTGGCCTGATATAGATGGATGCCGTGTTGGTTGTGTCCATGTTTATCAGGCGGGTGTAGTCTATGTTGGCGTTTATCGAGTAGTTGTGAATAGGTGTTTCTTCGTATTGTCTTCGATGGTCGTTCGTGCCTTGTGCGGCCATGTAGTCTATGTGGTTCAGGGCGTGGCTGTCATTATTGGTCCGTTCATAGTTCGCGCTTGCCCTCATGGTCAACATGTTGTTCCAGCTGTTTTCTTTGTCTTTGCCAAAAGCTATGCGGTCTGTAAGGTCGGCGTCATACGACAGGGTGTTGGTTTGGAAAAGCCGGTCGTTTCGCACGCGGTTGATGGTCATGGCCAATAGGCGCTGGCCAGACTTGGGCATGAACAAACTGTCAAGGGTGGCGATTGCGCTTGGTTTGGCATTGAGGCGCGCGGATCGGCTGTTGCTCCATCCATTGCCTTTGCTGATGTTTATGGAGGAGTTTCCCGAGAGCATGTGCTGTCCCGGTGTCAGGCTGAAATATAGCCCCGTGTTCCATGCGGTGTTTTTGTTGCGATTGGTCGATTGTGCCAAGCCATAGTGGTCTCCGCCGGTCAGGAAGTTTTGCGACGTGATGCGCTGTGTCGTCTCGTTGTCTGAGCGTGAGAGTGCGGTCGTACACTCTATATAGTTATCTTCGTCGGCCCCCTCGTAGCGATAGGTCAGCGTTCCGCTTTTGGTGTCGGTTAGTCCGCCTCCTGTGTCGGGTGCTGTCTCCATGTCGACATCCTCGCCGGGTGTGCCGCGGTCGTTCATATTGTTGGCTGCCGCCGTCACGGTGAGTCGCGACCGTTTGGTGTATCGCATGGCGAAGAGCTTGCCATTGTAGCGTCGGTCGGTGCCGCCGGCCATGTCTGCGTTGCCTATCAATCCTTGGTGATATTGCTTTTTCAAGCTCACGTCGAGCACGAAAGTGCGATCGTTCATGTCGCGCCCCATCAGTCGGCTATCCTGTCCGAGCTTGTCATAAGCCTTTATTTTATCCACGGTGTAGGCCGGCAGGTTTTCCAAAGCTTTTTTGGCGTCACCCTTGAAGAAGTCGCGGCCGTCTATAAGGAGCGAGCTGACGGTGCGCCCGTTCACCTTGATGAGTCCGTCTTGCAGCGTGGCGCCGGGCAGTTGCCTGATGAGTGCGTCGAGCATGGAGCCTTGGCTCAGCTTGAACGCTGACGCGTTGTAAACCAAGGTGTCGCCGTGCATCACCATTTTTATCTTGGTGGCGGTTACCGTCACCTCGTCGAGCATAGTGGCCGCGGGCTCCATTTTTACCGCGTCTATCACTTGCTCGTTCACGCGATCGGCCATCTCCACCTTGACCGGGCGGTACAAGGTGGTGTAGCCCACCATCGAGAAGCGCAATATATAAGAGGTATGGTTTGTCACATCTATTTGGTACATGGGCGTGTTGCCGTACCAATAATTGTTCTCAGTGGTGATGGCCGAGCCCACCACTGTGCTGTCCGCGGCCGAGAGCAGTTCCACGCGCACGCCTTTCAGAGGCTGACGGGTGTCGGCTCCTATCACCCATCCCAAGATGTGGCGTGCCGAGACGGTGGCGCACAGCATGGATGCCAATATTGCCAGCGTGAGTTTTGCGATAAGGGCAGATGAGGAAAATCTTGACATGGTTCAGGCTCAAATTATCAGGATAGTGGGCTTTTGTTTGCGTGTAAGCTCCGACGCGAACAACAACACCACGAAAAAGCCTATGAACGGTATAATGAACGGCATGCTCATCATGTGCGTGGAGTCGGCAATGAGGCCCATGAGCAGAAATCCGCAGCCACCGATGGGTGTCATCATGAGTAGCGACGACGCGCTCTTAGTGAGATTGCCCAACCCCCGAAGCGACAGCGAGAAGATGGTGGGAAACATGATGGCCTCACAAACGTAGTTGAGAATGAGGGCCACCATCGACACGACACCAAGGTTGAGCATGACCACGCCTACGCATGTCACGCTGCCAGTGGCGCAATATAGCAACATGCGTTCTGGTTTGACGCGCCGCATGGCCCAGCTACCCGCAAAGCGTCCCACCATGAACAGCCCGAGTGCTACGGTGAGGATGATGGAGGCGGTGTTGTCTGTCATCCAGCCTTTGGCCGTGACATAATTGATGAAATAGCTGTTGATGGATATCTCCGCTATCTCGTAAGCCAGTAGCGCGAGCAGTCCAAAGACAAACATGGGATGGTGATGAAAGAGCTTCATGATGCGAGTGCCCTGGCTGCGGTCCTCGGCGGTAATTCGGTGTTGTATCTCGGGCAGGTCCACCCGTGAAAATACCACCGCTATGATCAGCACCACTATGCCCAGTGCGGTGTATGGAATGACAATATTGCCGCCGCTCTCCGTTCCGTTAAAAAGAAACTGCCCCACGATGAATGTTGCCGATAGCGATCCCAAGCCGTTAAACGATTGTGAGAGGTTTAGCCTGCTGGTGGCGCTGTCGGGGTGTCCAAGCTCTGTGACGTAAGGATTGGCGGCTGTCTCCAAGAATACCAATCCGCAGCCGATGATGAACAGCGCACCCAAGTAAGCGTAGAACGTTCCGGCCTCGGCGCCGGGTATGAAGAGCAACGACCCGATGCCGAATAGTGTCAGCCCGAACACCACCCCCATGCGGTAGCCTTGCCTATTGATGAACCATCCGGCCGGGATGGCCATGATGAAATAGCCCAAATAGGTGGTCACCTGTATCAACGACGATTGCGTGATGGTGATGTCCAGGGCGTTTTGGAAATGCTTGTTGAGCACGTCTAAAATGGCTCGGGCAAAACCCCACAAAAAGAAGAGCGAGGTAACGAGCACGAATGGCAGCAAATATTGCTTGGTGGTTATTTTTGAATGTTGGTCTTGCATCTTGTCAAAATCATGTCTTGAATGGTCGGCCGTCAGCCACCTGCGTGGCCTGGCTTGTATTATTACAACTCACTAACGGCCCCTGATATTGTGGTTTCTTGACAAAAAAGATGTTTTTCTCGGATTTTGGGAATGCTTTTCCTTTTTCTTTTGATGTCTTGGTAAAAAAACCGCGAGGCCATTGTGTTGGCTTCGCGGTTGATAGGTGTTTTAGTGCCGTCTCATTCGGCGTGTGGGTCATGCCCTTTCGTGTAGGCGTCAAATCTTGTTATGTGCCGTGAGCATAGCTTTGGGGTCGAGAATTTCGTCCACCTGCTCCTCGGTGAGCAGTTTTTTCTCCAAGACTATCTCGTGCAGACTCTTGCCTGTCTCCAAGGCTTCTTTGGCCACCTTGGTGCTGTTCTTGTAACCAATGTATGGATTTAGGGCGGTCACGATGCCGATAGAGTGTTTCACGGTGTCCATATTGTGTTTGGCGTTCACCGTGATGCCCTGCACGCATTTTTCCCTCAGGGTGTTCATGGCGTTTGTGAGCCACGACACGCTCTCGAACAAACATTCCACGATAACCGGCTCCATAACGTTGAGTTGCAGTTGTCCGGCCTCGGCAGCCAGTGTCACGGTGGTGTCGTTGCCTATAACCTTGAAACACACTTGGTTTGTCACCTCGGGGATTACGGGGTTCACCTTGCCGGGCATGATAGACGATCCGGGTGCCATGGGGGGCAAGTTAATCTCGTTCAGACCGCATCGTGGGCCTGATGCCATGAGGCGAAGGTCGTTGCAAATCTTGGATAGCTTGGCGGCCAGACGTTTCAGTGCGCCAGAATAGCCCACATAATCGCTTGTGTCTGGTGTGGCGGCAATCATGTCGTCGGCCTTCTTAAATTCGTCGCCAGTGTATTGGCAAAGAAGCTTTGTCACCAAGTCGGCGTAGCCCGGAACGGCGTTCAGTCCTGTGCCGATGGCAGTGGCGCCCATGTTGATGGTGAGCAACAGCTTGGCGTTGTACTCGATATGGGCTATCTCATCTTGCAACGTGTTGGCGAATGCCGTAAACTCTTGGCCGGATGTCATGGGCACGGCGTCTTGCAGTTGGGTGCGCCCCATCTTCACGTCTTCCTTGAACTCCTCGCCTTTAGCACGGAAAGCGTCCGCGAGTTGTTTCAAGCTCTTCAGCAAGTCTTTGTTCATGCGATACACGGCGTAGCGCAATGCTGTGGGGTATGCGTCGTTGGTCGATTGTCCGCAGTTCACATGGTCGTTGGGATAGCAGTGTGGATAGTCGCCCTTCTCGTAGCCCATGAGTTCCAATGCCCTGTTGGCTATCACCTCATTGGCGTTCATGTTCACCGATGTACCGGCTCCTCCTTGCATCATATCCACTGGGAAATTTTCCCAAAGTTTGCCGCCTATCACTTCGTCGGCGGCCTTGCAAATACCTTCCGCTATATTTTTATCCAATGCGCCAAGCTCCGCGTTGGCAGCGGCGGCGGCTTTCTTGACGTAGGCTATCGAGATGACGAACTCTGGATAGTCGCACATCTTGGAGTTAGATATTTTATAATTGTTGATGGCGCGTTGTGTCTGCACGCCGTAATAGGCCTCGGCGGGTACTTGCAATTCGCCCAAGAGGTCAGACTCTACACGGAATTTTGCGTTTTTTTCCATAATAGCTTGATTTAAGTTTGAGATGTTGTGATGTTAAAAAGAGGTGAGAGCGAGGCTTGTTGGCGCTCAACGCCGTATCCTCGTCAGGGCATGGGGCTTGGAAAGCTTTTGTTCTGTGCGCGAGGCCCAATTCGCCGCCATTGGCACCGCGATTGGCCAACGGGCTCTTGCCGTCGAACTTCTTGCGGTGTTTTTTCGGCTCTGCCATCTCGTCAGCGCTGGCGGTCTCGTGCATGCCTTTGGGCGCACCATGCCGACGCCACCCACTCGTGCGCCGATCAATATGAATGCGAGCGCGATGAGCAATTGTGTGCTAATCAGAGTGGTAGCCATGTTTTTTTCTTGTTGTCTTGTTTTAAGTGTCGAAAGGTACTGATTATTCCTATATGCTTATAATTTTGTCATGTTAATAAGTGTGAATATTAATTTTAATTAAGATTTGTTTTTGAGGCCATGTTTTGTTTGAAAGATTTTGTCAAGATTTCTTTTGGATAGAGATACGGCGTGCAGGATAGTTTTTTGGAACTAAAAAGCCGCGGCATGTGTCTTTTTGTCTCGGCAAATGTAACAAAATGCCAACAAGTTGTTTTTCCTGATTTTTTTCGTGATTGCTTCTTTGGAACATTTTGTTAACATTGGCTGTTGTAATATAATAAATATGTTAAAGGTTTTCGCGTGGCTGCTTACGATTTATAATCAGCATGTGAAAGGCATGCTTTTTATGGTCTGATAGCAAAAAAGCCGCCGCGTGCTAAATGGTGGAATATGCGAATCGCGTTTAGTCACGCTTTTATTTCCTGGCGGATTCCATAAGCAAGAGTCATGCCGCTCCATATTGTATTATTCTTCATCAGTGCCTTTCTATGTCAAATTGTCTAATGAAACCAAAAGCTATTGCCAAAATCCTGTATGTGCGAATATAATTTATTTCGGTATTTTTAATATGCTTTCAGAAGTGCATTGTTTATAGACTTGTCTATATTTATTTCACCTTTCTCTGTTTTCTTGCCATAACCAATATTGTATGTTAATTTTAGATTTATACATCTTCCATTACTTTCGCTGTAACTCCAGTTTTCTTGTTTGTAGCAGCCATAATTCATTGATGTATGTGATACATTATAACGTTTGAAAGGATTTCGTATCATCCCTTCAACAGAAAGAGCCTTGTGCTTCCAACTTACAGAGAGTTCGTACACGGGCTTTCTATGTGTAAAACAAGGTTCACTCACAAACAGAGTAGTGTATGGTGTCTTATAAGTAGCTTTAAGTAGTAGATTGCCAATAAGGTAAGTGGCAGACAAATGAGCTCTCAGGGTGTTCTTTGAAATATCATAGTGCTTGCCTTTAAGAGTGTTGTATTCCTCTATAGCCGTAAGGTTCAGGCGCAACTTATCGTTAAAAACATTATATGAGTAGGATGCCGTAAGCATATTTCCATAAAGGGTGCCCTCATTAACTTTCATGTCGGATACAGTCTGCTCATCTGCGCTATACACATGACAAATATTATCGAAGTATATGAAGTTGTTATAAGATACAGATATTTTCGTTTTCCCGAATTGTCCGTTATAAGATAAGGTGTTATCAAGCACACGCATCGTGCCAAGGTCAGGATTTCCTTTTACCACTTCAAAGAAAGATTTCCTTATTGCCATTGTGTTTTTGTTTGAGGGATCAAAGAGAGTGTGAGTGTAGAGCCCATTCAACGATAGTGCGTGATGACCATTTATTATATAATTTCCTCCATAAAAGGCAATAGGATGGCAATAGTCATAACGCTTCGTATTCAGACATACTGCAGTATTGGAAATTCCGGCAGATAGGTAGAAGTAATATTTTTCTGAATTTTTGCCAACTTGAAACATTCCCGTAGTGGCATCTGTTATAAGCGTTTGGTTGCCATCCAAGTTACCATTGTAGGTGTCCTTGTAATAGTTATGGTTGTGAGAGGCGACTGCTGTCAGAGTATAGTTGTTTCTTAATGTTTTGAAATATTGAACTCTTCCCGTTATGGCATGGTTGTTTTCATGACTTTTTGTAGTAACAACAGGATGTTCAGTCTCGTCATATAAACTCGAATATCTATTATGTCCATAAGAGAAAGAACCTGTAATATCAATCGTCTGCTCTTTTGGAAGCCACAGTGTATAGTTTGCATAAACAGAGGGAGAGATATTTCTGCTCTGGGTAGTAACACTCTTCAGCGTAGAGCCCATGAACACACCGCTATATGCAACATCGCTAATTGAAACAGATTGCGGTATCGCTTGGCGGACAAAAGAAGCATATATATTGAGTCGATGGTTGCTGCCGATAGATGTAAGCTTGAGCTTTCCTCCTTGATGGTTGTTCTTGCGGGATGACGATATTGGGGTATTGCTTCTTTCAAGCATATTACCATCAGAGAAAACATATTTGTCCACACCCTCGCTATAGCTATGGTCATGGTTCCAGTCAAACGAGGTTGTAAGCGAAAGGGTCAAGCCTTTGTGAGTGTAGTCTATATAGCCAAGATAATTACCTTGTTTGTAAGCAAATCCTTCCTCTGCTGAGAAATATACATTTCCCCCATATTTGTATTGTATTGTAATAAAATTTAGAACACCTGCCTTCCCAGCATATTTCCCTCCCGGTGTACGAATATACTCAATGGATTGCACGTTCTTTGCCCTGAGCATAGCCACTTCTTCATTCGACACTTCCATTCCATTAACGCATATCACGACACTTCCGCCATTTTTTGTGGTAATGTTATATGTGTGGGCGTCTATTTCTAATTCGGGAGAGTTCATCACGTCCAGCAGTTCAAATCCATTGGTAGCGTGCTTCCTTTCCAATGCTGTCGGACGCAAAATGGTTTTTCTTGGAGTCTCTATCTGATTGGCACCATCAACGATTACTTTTGGCAAGCTTTTCGACCGCAACGTATCCTGACTCTGAGCTGAGGAACCAAAACTATAAATAAAGATAATTATTGCTGAAAATAAGTATTTCATATATACCATTGCTATTCCATCTCTGAGGTTAATATTTAATTGTATTTGGCATACTAAAGATGCCATGTACTTTTAATTAAAGTACCAAACTTATGCCTTAAAGACACAGATAAACTCTAATGATAGAAGGCTTAGGGACTTTCGTGGATCTACAGGCTTAATTGGTTCTTCCGGTTTGGGTTTGGGACGTAAAATGGGGCATTGGCAGTTGCGCGCGGCTGTACCGTCACAATCACTGTCGCTATCTGTTGAGCCACATGGGGTCGCTACAGAAATGGCATGCCCATTCCCGCCCATGACAAACAGATAGATTATAACCTAATCTTTTCTCCGCTTGAGATTTTGTTATAGTCAATTCCTTAAATATCAAAGGCGCGTCGTTTACGCACTCTTTATTTAGGCATTGAGAATCTTTTAACGAGATTGAAATTAATTTGACCACTAATAAATATGACGCACAAAACCATCTCTCATACATTGCGGAAGGTGTACAAGAAAGAGCGTTGTTGCATAGGAGCAACTTGGTCATAAAAGTGTTATTTTCGTCATTAAACATACCCGACATTATATACGATTAATAATTACTTATATGTGGCGAATATAAATAAATTTTCTTGGTTTTGTAAATATTTACTTCTAAAAATTTCACACGGGACGATTTTTAACATTTCGATATGCCAAAATATTGCAGATTTCATCTTTTTTCTGATTTTTCTCACTTCATGTGCCGAGACATTCCTTGGAATTCTTGGATTGTTGGGAATAAATTACTTTCTTTATCCTTTCAATTAAAGTGTTCTTTGAGGCATTGCAAAATAAAGAAGGGGAAAGAAACTCGCTCGTTTCCAAATCGTAACCCCTTTCTTCTTTATTTGTTGTCATTTCATTGATTGCCTGAAAGATACAAAATATTAAAATCTTTTGTGGGGTTAGATCTGTTTTTGTTTTTTATGATGCGACGGAAAAAAAGAGTGTTGAAATAGTGTGACAAAAGCGTGCTGAAAACAAGCGTATTTGTGAGCGAGCGACTCTTTGTTTGCAAATATGCGCTTTTTGGCTGATGTATATAAATCGTTATCAATAAGGAAGATATGCGATTTGTGAATTTCTCGTGGCTCAATGGGTGGGTTGGGCAGCTGCCATTAGGCCTTATTGGAGACGCGATTAAGGTTTAATGACGAGACGTGTACGGCCTAAACGGTGGGCGTTTAGTTACGAAATGTGGTTTGAATAAGTATCATTCATCTCTTGCGCTTATAGAAAATGCGTTCCTGTGCGCGTGTTTTTGCCTGAAAACGCAAAATAGATTTTCTAAAACGATGAGTTTTGACATCTCTTTTTTTGTGATTTATTTTTTACAGATTTGTTTTTGTCTCTATGCTGATTGAGCTATGTGGCGCATGGCATGTATTTGCGATGGTACATGGTCGCTGTTGGTAACAGGCCGCTGGATTTGGGTGGGGTTGCGTGGTGTAGTCGTGACGCGCGGTGTCGCGACGCGTGTCTTATTTGTACATAATCAAAAAGGCGGGCTCGCTGTTGATGTCGAACCCGCCTTTATAATAAAATATTTATAAGAAGTTTCAAAAAAATAGCTTCGATGAATTTTGCCTTTATTTTCAAGGCAAAAATATAAGGGAAGTGATTTTCAGACTCTGTCTTGTTTAATCTTATGAAAAGATTTTCTTGTCATGGCACGCTTGACGGCGAGTCTTCGCGTGCCGATGACGCCGCGTGGGCGGCCAGCCCGTTAGTCTAATTGGGCCAATTTGTTGTCGCTGCCGAGCACGTCGGTAATCTTGCTCTTGTAGAGGTCGATCATGTAGCTGCGTGCCACCTTGCCGTATTGGCGAGGATCGAAGTACTCTGGGTGCTCCGCCAATGTTTTGCGAACGCCGGCGGTGTAGGCCAAACGAGAGTCAGAGTCGATGTTGATCTTGCACACGGCGCTCTTGGAAGCCCTGCGGAGCTGGTCCTCGGGGATGCCGACGGCGTTGGGCAGGTTGCCACCAAACTTGTTGATGATGTCAACATACTCTTGTGGTACGGAAGATGAGCCGTGGAGCACGATGGGGAATCCGGGGAGCTTCTTCTCGATCTCGGCCAGCACGTCGAACGCCAATGGTGGGGGAACCAGACGGCCTGTCTTCGGGTCGCGGGTGCACTGCTCTGGCGTGAACTTGTAGGCGCCGTGGCTGGTGCCAATGGAAATGGCGAGCGAGTCGCAACCAGTGCGCTGCGAGAAGTCTATCACCTCTTCAGGCTTGGTGTAGTGAGACTCTTCGGCCACCACGTCGTCCTCAACGCCTGCCAACACGCCCAGCTCTGCCTCAACGGTCACATCATATTTGTGCGCGTAGTCCACCACTTTCTTGGCCAAAGCGATGTTCTCCTCGTAAGGAAGCGAGGATCCGTCTATCATTACCGATGAGAAACCCATGTCCACGCAGTCTTTGCACAGCTCGAAGGTGTCTCCGTGGTCCAAGTGGAGCACTATCTCTGGATGGGCGCAGCCCAATTCCTTGGCATATTCCACGGCACCCTCAGCCATGTAGCGCAGCAAGGTAGCGTTGGCATAGTTGCGTGCCCCCTTGGACACTTGGAGGATTACCGGCGATTTCAGCTCTGAGGAGGCTGTGATGATAGCCTGAAGCTGCTCGAGGTTGTTAAAGTTGAATGCCGGGATGGCGTAACCGCCACTTACGGCACGCTTAAACATGTCTCTCGTGTTGACGAGACCTAAATCTTTATAACTAACTGCCATTTTATAATAATTTAAAAATGAATGTTTGTGAATAACTATCTATTTGCAAAAATAACATTTTATTTTCTTACTTCAAAGCCGTTTGGCGTTTTTTAATGTTACACGAGGGTTAAAAAAGTTAATAATTGATTAGCATCAAAGCACGCTAAATGGTTTTGCCACATGCGTTTGACAAAATGGCGCGCTGTGGCCTGTTTTATCATGGTGACACGACGCGCGATGCCTCATGCAGATGGCTGGAAGGTTTCTGCCGTGCCGCCAATATTTGTGTGGAGTGGGTCGATAGGGTGAGAATAACTGTTAAACCCTGTCAAATTATGCCAAGGGTGACGCAAAAAAATAGTATCTTTGTCAAGCGAGACGAAGTTTTGGTTTCGTTTTTAAATTTTTAATCGTGACCGCGCCGTGTCGCGGCAAGAAAGAAAGGAAACGCAAAATGACAACGAGAACATTTGCCGTGAGTGGTATGAAATGCGCCCACTGCGCGCGAGCCGTGGAGAATGTCGTCAAGGCCGTTGTGGGCGTGGAGGACGCCCATGTGGATTTGGCGGCTGGAAGTGTGGCTGTGACGTATGACGAGACGACCGTGTCGCCGTCGGCCCTGAAAAGTGCGGTCGATGCTTTGGGCGGCTACGCCATGACCATTTGAAACCGATTTTTGTATAAAGATTTTTTTTTATGAATGGCATCACGCATGTAACGGTGGTGTCAAGAACTTGATATGACTATGAAACAGATTATACCCGTCATTGGCATGGCCTGCTCGGCCTGCTCGGCCAACGTGGAGCGCAAGCTGAACTCGCTCAAAGGCGTGAGCCATGCCACCGTGAGCCTGCCCGGGCGAAGTGCCGCGGTGGAATATGACCCTGCCCAAATATCGCTTGAGACCATGAAAGCCGAGATAGCCTCCATAGGCTATGACCTTGTGATAGAGCAAGACCGATCGGTTGAGGAGATAGAGCGGCGCGCTTTCGCGCTGCTCAGGCGCAAGGCCGTGGTGGCTTGGGTGGCTTCTGTCTTGGTGATGAGTGTGTCGATGGGATGGCTCTACGTGGGCACCCGAGACACGGCCAATCAGGTGAGTTTGCTGCTCTGCTTGGTGGTTATGGGCTATTGCGGCAGGACGTTTTACGTGTCGGCGGCGCGCTCTTTGGCTCATGGCGCGGTGGGCATGGACACGTTGGTGGCGCTGTCAACGGGCGTGAGCTTCGCCTTCAGCGTGTTCAATACGTTTTGGGGCGACCGCGTTTGGGGTGCCATGGGCATGGATTGGCATACCTATTACGATGCGTGCGTGATGATAATCACCTTTGTGCTGACGGGGCGCGTCATCGAGGAGCGAGCCAAGGATAGCATGGCAAGCAGCGTGAGGCATCTGATGGGCATGGCGCCTCGGACGGCCCGCCTTTGCCACAGTTCGGAGCCCATGGCCGAAGACACATGCGAAGTGCCCGTGTCCACCCTTGGCGAGGGCGATATTGTGGAGGTACGCGCGGGTGAGAAGGTGCCTGTGGACGGCGAGGTGACATGGGCCACCTCTTTTATGACACCAGATGCGGCCTACGTGGACGAGAGTATGGTGACGGGAGAGCCCACGCCGGCGGAGAAGAAGGCTGGCGCGTCGGTGCTGGCGGGTACCATTCCGGCGCAGGGCAGGCTGCGCTTGCGCGCCGTGAAAGTGGGCGAGGGCACCGCGCTGGCGGGCATCGTGCGCGTGGTGAGAGCGGCGCAAGCCTCTAAGGCCCCTGTGCAACGCGTGGTGGACAAGGCTGCGATGGTGTTCGTGCCAACGGTGACGGCGATGGCCCTTTTGACCTTGGTGGCATGGTGGGCGATTGGTGGTGCGGTGGCCATTCCGCAAGCCATCATGAGCGCCGTGGCCGTGCTTGTGGTGGCGTGCCCCTGTGCTATGGGGCTGGCCACGCCCACCGCGCTGATGGTGGGCATGGGCAAGGCTGCCGAGCGACATATCCTCATCAAGGACGCGGCTGCCTTGGAGGCTATGCGTAAGATAGACGCCGTGGTGATAGACAAGACGGGCACGCTGACCATCGCCAACCCGAACGTGGACTTCACACGTGTCGACACGCTGGCATTGGATGACAGGGAGACGCTCAAACCTCATGCGCGCGAGGCCGTCGAGACGTTGGGCGCGCAGGGGATAGACGTTTACATGATGAGCGGCGATAAGGAGGAAGCCGTGCGACATTGGGCCAGCAAGGCCGGGATAGCGCACTGGCAGGGCAGGTGCATGCCCGATGATAAAGAGCGTTTGGTGCGACGCTTGCGCCATGAGGGCCATCGTGTTGCGATGGTGGGCGACGGCGTTAACGACACGCGAGCCTTGGCCCTGGCCGACGTGGGCATCGCTATGGGTAAGGGCACGGACGTGGCGATAGACGTGGCGCAAGTGACGATCATGACGGATGACCTTCGTGCCATTCCCTCCGCGGTGAGATTGAGCGCCAAGACCGTCGGGATGATATGGCAAAACCTTTTTTGGGCTTTTGTCTACAACGTGGTGAGCATACCGCTCGCGGCTGGCGCGCTCTATCTCTTCGGTGTTCATTTTCAGCTCACGCCTATGTGGGCAGCTGGATTGATGGCCTTGTCGAGCGTGAGCGTGGCGCTCAACAGCATGCGGCTCAAGTATGTGGCATAGGCGGTATGGAGCCGCCTTGGCAGACGAAAAAACGGGGAACGCCACCTGTGCGCGCCCTATGGCTATGAAGAATGGGAATGGATAGCGCACGAGTGGCTCGTTGGCGGTCAGGGCAGAACTGTTAGCCTACTTGGAATGGGAGCCGTGACGGCGCAACGAACGAGAAAGAGGGGGTGGGCAAGCATGTTGGCGTGGTAAGTCGATTACTTCGTTTCCTCGTAATCGACATATTCGCCTTCGTCCTTGCCGAAAATCTTTTGCTGGGCTTTTTCAGGGTCCCGATGGTCTATGATGACATCGCCGGATGGGGTCTTGGCTGTGCGACGATGATGGCGGCCGCCATCATTGCGAGCGCGATCAGACGGAGATGCCCCGGTGGCTTGCCCACGGAGCGCGTCGAGTACCTTTTTCAACCCAGACCGATAGTATAGGCCACGCAGTACCATTACGGCCATCAAGACAAGGATGACGAGAAATAAGAGTATGAATAAGAGTAGTTGCAGGATCATTGTGGCGTACTTTACAATGTGTCGCGCCGTGCGCCGCGCGCCTTGTCTCGCATGCTCATGCCTATTGACAGCGCGACATACCACGCTACGATGATGGCGAATGCCGACATTTTGAAAATGAGAATGAGGGGCACGCAAGACACTACGAAGATGTACTTGACCTCATTGCCTTTCCATCCCCAGTGCTTGAATTTGAGCGCGAACATGGGTATCTCGGCCACGAGTAGCCAGCAACTCACGAAAATCATCAAGACAACCGCCACAGACATGATGGCGGACGACTCAAGGTAGGTGTGCGCTCCCACGACGAGCGAGCTCCAGAACAGGGCGTTGGCAGGCGTTGGCAGGCCAATAAAACCAAGGCTTTGTCGCTCGTCAAGGTTGAACTTGGCCAACCGCAGGGCCGAGAAGGCAGCCATGACAAAGGCCACGAACGGCAAGTAGTCTTGCATGGCGGGTGTGACAAAGCCGGGATAGTCCATCGCCGAGAGCTGCGAGAACACGATGGTCGATGGTGCGAGACCAAACGTGACAATGTCGGCGAGAGAGTCAAGCTCCTTGCCTATGGGCGACGACACGCCCAAGAGGCGCGCCGACATGCCATCAAAAAAATCAAAAACGGCTCCCATCACTATCCACGCGAAAGCGAGCTTGGGCTCTAAGTACAAGGCACAGGTGATGGCTATGCAACCAGAGAGGAGGTTGCAACAGGTAATGGTGTTGGGGATATGCTTCTTGATGCTCATGGGATGTGTGTTGGCTGTGTTAGGAAACGAGTAGCGCGGCGCCGACCGTGCCCATCTCTCAATGCTCCCGCCTGTGTCTTGGCGGGATTGTCGCGAGGGTTGCCAATGTGGTCGATAACCCCCAGCGAGGTTATTTCAAGCGCGCTATGATGGTTTGGTCGCCCACGGTTTTTTGCCCCATTTTGACAAGTATCTCCGTGCCCAACGGTAAGAATACGTCCACACGCGAGCCGAGCTTGATGAAGCCCAAGTGCTCGTCGATGTAACAATCCTCGCCCTCCTTGGCGTAAGTGACGATGCGACGGGCCATGGCGCCGGCTATTTGGCGGCAGAGCACCTCCGTTCCGTCCTCCGTTTCGATCATGGTGTCGGCCCGTTCGTTCTCCTCGCTCGCCTTGGGCAGCCACGCTTTGTGGTAGTTGCCGTCTTGATGCCGCACGAACTTGACCCTCCCGTCTACCGGAAACCAGTTGGCATGCACGTTGAACAAACTCATGAAGATACTCACCATGATACGCTTGTCGTGAAAATACTCACGCTCTTCCACCTCTTCGATGACCACAATCTTGCCGTCGGCAGGCGCCACCACGATTTTGTTGGTGTTGTCAACTTTGAGGTATCTGATGGGGCATTGGTAAAAATTGAGGATGATAGCGTAAGCTATGCCAAAGATTGTGACAAACGACCAAAACGGCCATTTGGAGTCAAACCCAAACCAAAAGCACGTGGCGACAATGATTATAAAAATCAAACCAAGGAATATGGTGTTGGTTCCCTCACGGTGTATGCGTATTTTTTTTATTTTTTTTATTCTCTTGCCCATATTAAGAAAAGGGTGTGGTAGAATTGTTGCAAAGGTAATTGTTTTTTATTTAAACGACAACCTTTTTTGTATTATTCTTTTGGTCATATCGCTATTAAGCCGTAACTTTACACCTATAAATTTTATTCGGACATGGAAGATTTTGTGCATTTGCACGTACATACGCATTACTCTGTGCTCGACGGCCAGTCTAAGGTGAGGTATCTTGTGGACAAGGCTATCAAGGACGGCATGAAAGGCATGGCCATCACGGATCATGGGGTGATGTATGGCATCAAGGAGCTTTTTGATTATTGTTCCGTCGTGAACAAAAAACGGGTTAAGGAGGGGCTTGAGCCTTTCAAGCCCATTCTCGGATGCGAGATGTATGTGGCCCACCACAACAAGGAAGACAAGGTCAAGGAGAATGGCGACGCGTCCGGATACCACCTTATTGTATTGGCCAAGAATTACCAAGGATACAAGAATTTGATCAAGATAGTGAGCAGGTCTTGGGTGGACGGCTACTATTACAAGCCGCGCACAGACCGCGCCGACCTCGAGAAATACCATGAGGGGCTTATCGTTTGCTCGGCGTGCATTGCCGGTGAGGTGCCCGCCAAAGTGCTCGACGGTGACTTGGAGGGTGCCCGGGAGGCTTGCCAGTGGTATCACAGGGTGTTTGGCGACGACTACTATCTGGAGTTGCAGCGGCACGAGGTGAAAGACCCCGCCATCCGCGCCAACCGCGAGGTGTTCCCTTTGCAGCAGAAAGCTAACAAGGCGCTCATGGAGTTTGCCAAGGAATACGGCATCAAGGTGGTGTGCACCAACGACTGCCACTTTGAGGACCAAGACACCGCCGAGGCCCATGACCACCTGCTATGCCTGTCGACAAGCAAAGACTTGGACGACCCTTTCCGCCTGATGTACACCAAGCAAGAGTGGTTCAAGACAAGAAAGGAGATGAACGACGTCTTCGCCGACGTTCCCGAGGCCCTGAGCAACACGCTTGAGGTGCTCGGCAAGGTTGAGATGTACAGTATAGACAACGGCCCGATCATGCCCTATTTCCCCATTCCAGAGTCGTTTGGCACGGAGCGGTCGTGGCGCGAGAAATACACAGAGGCTGACTTGTACAGGGAGTTCACGACAGACGAGAACGGCCAAAATCCCCTGCCCGAGGACGAGGCGCGCAAGGTCATCGACCGTTTGGGTGGCTACGACAAGATTTACCGTATCAAGCTCGAGGCCGACTATTTGGCCAAGCTGGCCTATGATGGGGCGAGGAAAAACTATGGCGACCCACTGCCGGACAACGTCAAGGAGCATATCAATTTTGAGCTCCACGTGATGAAGACGATGGGTTTCCCGGGCTATTTCCTCATCGTGCAAGACTTCATCGCCGCCGCCCGTAACGAGCTTGGCGTGTGGGTGGGCCCCGGGCGCGGCTCCGCGGCAGGCTCCGTGGTGGCCTACTGCTTGGGCATCACGAGGATAGACCCGTTGAAATACGACCTGCTGTTTGAGCGCTTCCTAAACCCGGACCGCGTGAATTTGCCCGATATTGACACCGACTTTGACGACGATGGGCGCGGCAAGGTGCTCAGGTGGGTGATGGACAAGTATGGCGAGGAAAACTGCGCCCATATCATCACCTATGGCAGTATGGCCACCAAGAACTCTATTGCCGATGTGGCCCGCGTGGAACGGCTGCCCCTTGAGCGTGCCAACATGCTGAAAAAAGCCATACCAGACCGTCTTCCTGACAACAAGAAGATGAACTTGACAAATGCCATCGAGTATACACCCGAATTGCGAGAAGCCGAGGTGTCGACCGACCCGCGCGAGCGTAACACCATCAAATACGCCAAGCAGCTGGAGGGAACGGTGCGCGGAACGGGCATCCACGCGTGCGGATTTATCATCTGCCGGGACCCCATCAGCGAATGGGTGCCGGTGTCAACGGCCGACGACCCTGACTTCCCCGAGTTGAAATGCGCCGTCACCCAATACGATGGCCACGTCATAGAGTCGACCGGGCTCATCAAGATGGACTTCCTTGGGCTGAAGACTCTGTCAGAGTTGAAAGAGGCTTGCAAGGTCGTGGAGCGCACAAGGGGCGTGAAAGTCGACATAGACAACATTCCCATCGACGACGAGATGACCTACCAACTCTACCAGAAGGGGCGCACCATCGGCACGTTCCAGTTCGAGTCGCCGGGCATGCAGAAGTACCTTAGGGAGCTTCATCCCACCGTGTTTGAGGACCTCATCGCCATGAACGCGCTCTACAGGCCTGGGCCAATGGATTACATCCCCGATTTCATCAAGCGCAAAAACGACCCCACGCTCGTCACTTACGACATACCGTGCATGGAGAAATATCTCAAGGACACATACGGCATCACCGTGTATCAGGAGCAAGTGATGTTGCTGTCGCGACAGTTGGCCAATTTCACGCGAGGTGAGAGTGACGCCCTGCGCAAGGCCATGGGCAAGAAGAAAAAGGACATTGTGGACCGCATGAAGCCCAAATTCATCAAGCAGGGGTCGGCTAACGGCCACGACCCAAAGGTGCTCGAGAAGATATGGGGCGACTGGGAGAAGTTTGCCTCCTACGCATTCAACAAGTCGCACGCCACGTGCTACTCGTGGGTGGCGTACCAGACGGCCTACCTTAAGGCCCATTACCCTGCCGAGTACATGGCCGCGCTGATGACGCGTCGGTTCTCTGACATAGGCGAGATAACCAAGCTCATGGAGGAGTGCAAGGTCATGGGCATTCCCACGCTCGGCCCGGATGTCAATGAGAGCTTCGTGGAGTTTGGCGTGAACGGCAAGGGCGAGATCAGGTTTGGGCTGTCTGCCATCAAGGGCATGGGCTCCGCGGCTGCCGAGGCCATCGTGAGGGAGCGACAAGACAATGGTGCGTACAAGGATGTTTACGACTTCGTGGAGCGTGTCAACCTGCGCGACGTTAATCGCAAGGCTCTCGAGAGCATGGCCCTCAGCGGCGGATTAGATTGTTTCGGACTGGCGCGCGAGCAGTATCTTGGTGTCAACGCGCGGGGCGAGGCGTTCCTTGACAGCCTCGTCAGGTTCGGCCAACAGTATCAGCAAGAAAAGGCTGCGGCGGCAAACACGCTGTTCGGCGATTTTGCCTCCGACATCACCATCGTCACCCCGCCGGCTCCCAAGGCCGTGCCATGGAGCGCCATCGAGAAGCTTGGCAAGGAGAAACAGTTGGTAGGTATTTACCTGTCGGCGCACCCGCTGGACGATTACACCCTCGTTCTTGAGAGCCTTTGCAACACCACCTGCGCCGAGGCTGGCAATCGGGAGAAATTCCCTGAGTTGGCCATGCGTAGCGAGATCACGTTTGGTGGCATTGTCACCAAGGTGACGCAGCGTTTCAACAAGCGCGGGGAGCCATTCGGCATCGTCACCATGGAGGATTTCGAGGGGCCGGGCGAGATAGCCCTCTTCGGCGAGGACTGGGGCAGATGGGGGGCGTGGCTCACCGAGGGCAGTGCCGTTTTCGTCACCGCCAAATGCGTCAAGCGTTTTGCCACAAGCCAGTATTTCTCCATGGTGATACAAAAGATAGAGTATTTGCAGACGGTCAAGGACAATCGCTTGGAGCGTTTCACCATCCATCTCAAGAGCGCCCGCATAGACGATGACGTGGTGAACGACGTGCTGTCGATGGTGACGGACGCACCCGGCAAGACCGAGCTGTATTTCAACGTCAACGACGAGGAGACCAATACCAACGTGCTTTTGCGCGCCAAGGCCGGGCGCATAGAGGTGAGAAACAGTTTGGTGCGATACGTGAGCGAGCGCGAGGGCATGAGTTACACGGTTAATTAATTCAAAGTTTATATTTTTTCAATTCACAATTCGGTGCGCGCGACGGTTGTAATAGGCGTACGTTCAGGATGGCCCTCCCAAACATTCGCTCGCCATTGCCCCTGCGGTTTTTCGGTGCTTGCGCCCATCCGTTGGCCTTTCGGGGCTTATAATAGATATTTGGCAAATCGTAATCGTAAATTCGTAACAAAATTTTCATAATATGCAGATTAAAATTAAGTCATTGGAACAGATCCGCGAGGCGGCTCATGAGTTTGTCCAACACATCGGAGACAGCACGGTCTTTGCCTTTTACGGCAAGATGGGGGCTGGCAAGACCACGTTTATCAAGGCCGTTTGCGAGGAGCTTGGCGTGGACGAAGTGATCACCTCGCCCACCTTCGCCATTGTCAACGAGTATCGGTCGGCCACGACAGACGAGCTCATTTATCACTTCGACTTTTATCGTATCAAGAAGCTCGAGGAGGTTTACGACATGGGGTACGAGGATTATTTCTACAGTGGCGCACTCTGTTTCTTGGAGTGGCCCGAACTTATCGAGGAGATCCTGCCCGGCAATGCTGTCAAAGTGACTATCACCGAGCTTGAGGATGGCAGCAGGGTGGTGGAATGTTAATATTTTCGGCCTAATATTTGTAAGGCTGGATGTATTTGCATATCTTTGCAGAAGATACAATCATTAATAACGAAAGGAAAAACTATGGAAGTGGAAATCACATCAGAGAATTTTGAGAATTATAAGAATGGCGACCTGCCATTGGTAATGGATTTGTGGGCCACATGGTGTGGTCCATGCCGTATGGTAAGCCCCATCATGTCAGAGCTGGCCAAAGACTACGACGGCAAGGTGGTCATTGGCAAGTGCAATGTGGAGGACAATGATGACATAGCCATGCAGTTTGGCGTGCGAAACATTCCCACGGTGCTCTTTTTCAAGGGTGGCCAGCTGGTCGATAAGTTTGTAGGTGCGGCCGCCAAGGAGAAATATGCGGAGAAAATAGACGCCCTGCTGTAAGTGGGGAGTCCGATCATTACATGCTTGGGGTGTCACGCTTTTGGTTTGTGCGTGGCACCCCAATTGTTTTGAGGCGGGTGCGTGCCATTCATCACCCTTGCGCTCGCGCTTGTTCTTGTAGGCAGGTTTGTGTCGTTGGGAAAGGGGCGTAATGTCTAAAAGCGTCGGTGTTGGCTGCGCGGAGTGTAAAAAATGTTCATGTGTTTTCGCCATCTGTCGTAGTCTCTTTTTAGAGCGCGAAAACAAGATTATTATACGTTTGTCTCCTTGTTTTGGCCCGACGCTGTTTCCGGGATTGGCCGATTAGGGCTTATTGGCACGGCGGTTTGTGCTTAATCACGTGGAGAATAGTGACCAAACGCTCCGCCTTTAGGGCCTTTTCACGGTGCGAAGAATGCCTAAAGGCGGAGCGTTTGATTAATAAATTGGCTTGGAAATATCGTTTTTCAACATAAAGACGTGACACATAGGCGGTTACGAAAGTGGCTCATTTTGGGCGTATTTACAAACAGACAAACGCTCGCTCACAAATACGCCCAAAATGAGCCACATGTTGTCACGAAATTTCAACGTGTTTTTAGTTGTAGAAGTTCCAGCTTACGCCAAGGCGCAACACCCTTTCATTGAGAGGGTAGTGTGGCGTGAGAAAATATTTTTTGTTGCCCATGCCAGCGTTCAGGTGGCTCATCATCACGAAGAACCGGGTGTGCTTGAGGTGAAAGTTGGCGTAAACATTCACGATGGGATAGTTTCCGGTGGTCACCTTCTCGGCGTTGGCCTGCGCGGCATACTGCCCTATGCCCGGCACATACTCGGGCGCGTTGTATGTGGTGAAGTAGCGCGCGTCGGCCCCGAGATCGCAACTCAGCACGCGCGCCACCCTGAACCGCAGGTACAGGTTGGTGTATGCGTTGAGTAGTGGCAGTGGCAAGGCGGTGTCGTCGCTCGATTTTTGGAGAGTCAGCGAGGTCTCCCAGTTGAGTGGGCCGAGCGTAAACTCTTGTGTCAGTTCAGCTGTCAGCAGGCTGATAGATTTCTCGCTCTGCTTCACGCTCACGTTGTTGAAGAGGCGGGCGTTGTTTTTCGTGGTGTAGCCTGTGGCGAAATAAGTGTAGTTCCTGATCAGGTCGTAGGCCACCCTTAAGCGTGTTCTTGTCTTTTGATAGCCCAACAGTCCTTGCGCCCGTATGTGGTCGTAGTAGGCGAGGTCCTCGTTGTCCCACCAGAAGTGCTTGCTTTGGTAGTGCCTGTAATAGAAAGAGGGCCGCTCGTGATGGTAAAAGCCAGACGCGGCCAGCGTCACGGTGTCTTTGAACAAAGGGAAGTTGAGGTCCACTCCGCCATCTACCTTCACGCTTCCAATGTCGGCTCCTATCACGCCAAACTCTCCCACAGCGTTGTAGTGCAATGTCTTGCCTTGCGCCTTGACGATCTGACCACCCACGTACACGGAGTGCTCGTTCCATGAGCGCATGGCGTCGGCGTCGGGCAGCGTGAAATGTCTAAGCTCGTGGGCGGCAAAAATTTTCAGTCCGGCCTTGGCCCATTTGTTGAAACCCTCGAGCATGGAGATGGCCAAGGTGTTGCGTAGGCTCCAGTGTTTGGTCTGATCGTATATGGAGTCGCCGCCGTAAGTTTCGTTCACGGCGAAGTTGTCAAGGTAAAAATCCTTGGGTGTCTGGTAGGCTTGGTATATGCGTTGGTAGTTGTGAAAATCTACGGTGTGTATGAAACTCGTCACGGGCACATATTCGTTTTTCATCCACGAGGTGTCTTCGGCTTGCTTGTTCTCGGCGGCTATGAGGCTGTCGGCAACGGCCTTGCTACCCACGGCCACGCGCCCTGCGCTGGCTATCGAGTCGGAGGGCTGCCCATTGGCCGGTCTCTTACCGTCTTCCGCTACGCTCGCGTTGGCAGGCCGACCACTGAAAGTGGGGCTTTTGCCTATCTGGTCCTCGTCTATGTCGCGCCCCTCTCGTTTGGCGTCTTTGATGGCTTTTTCCTTGGCGGCCTTTTCCTCCGCTTCTTTTTTGGAAGCCATAGCAAATTTCTTGGCCTCTATCTCGGCTTGAGTCATGGGCACCTTTCGGTTGTAGCCCAAGTTATAGCGGTGCGAGAGAAAGACGTGCTGGTTGTCGTTACGGTTCCAGTTTCGTCTTAGGGCCGTCGGTATCTCTGACGATTGGTAGTTCTCGTTGAATATCTCTGGGTGCGTGATGTAATCGTCATTGGTGATGCCGCCGTTCTCGGTCACTTTCTGATGGTTGGTGCTGGCAAGTAGGTGCGCCTCGTATCGATCGCCGGTGTACGAGCCGTATAGTGAGAAATTGAAATGTGAGGTGGCTTGTTCGTTATAGTATCCGCGTCCGTATAGGTAGTCGGCCTTGAAGCCCACGCCCAATTTCTTGCCTGCGTTCACGGCAAACGAGGCGGTGAGATGGTCCTCGCCGTTGGTGTGGTTGCCGCAATTGTTGTAGCTCAGGTTGGTGAAGGGGGAGAGCGTGTTGGTGAAACGGAAGTTTTCCACCGGCGTGACGATATAGTCGTAAGGCTGTGTGAAGATGAACTGCCCGCGCTCTTTCCGGTCTGTGAACACGCGGGCTATCCTTGGTGCTCCAAGGTTTCCGGTGGTGTTATATTCGCCCCTGAGCCCCGTGGAGAATATGGAGTTCATGTACATGTAGGGCACGGTATCGGGCACGACGGTGTGGCGGTCGCCAAATCGTGGGTCCACGGTCCAAGTGTACAGGCCTTTAGGTATCTCCTTGTCGGCGTTCGTGGAGTCGGTGGCATTGCCGTTGTTGCCTTGTTGTCTCAACGTTCCGTCTTCGCCTATCTCGTTGTATCTGCCTTGTTGTCGCGGCGTCTGCGCCATGATGGGCATGAGTGAGAGCGAGAATATAAAAATAGAAAAGAGCGTTTTCATTTAGTGCATTAATCGCATGGCTGTTTCCACAATCTTGAAAACCATCGCTACCAATACGACGATGGTTCCAATGGTATGATCGCCAAAGAAGTATATCAACACGCCGATCACGGCACCAACCATAAATATGGCATTGAGCCAGTTGCGCAGTTTGAGGGTGGGGTCTTCTGGCGTTGGTCTTTTGTGGTGTCGCTGTGCCAGCATGTTTGGATTTTCGTTGTCCATGAGTGATGGTGTGAGATGTGAGATGAATGTTATGGGGTTAATATTTCACGTTGAGTGCCTTGCACACGAGACCGAATATGTAATCTTTGCGGTCTATGGTCTTGCGTCTGAATTTGCCCGAGCTCTTAGCGAACTTGTTGCCTTTTCGTGTCAAGGCCTGTCGGTCTGTGATCCATTGCTCGGCCGTGATGGCCATACCGCTGTTGGTATCTGTGCGCTCTTGTTCGTATTGGTAGTTCAATCGCTCCATCGTCAAGGTTAGATGCCCATCGTCGGCGCGCGCTATGAGCGTGTAGTTGAAGATGGTGCGGTCGAGCGCGAGAAAAGTGTTTTGAAACACCATCCACTCTTTCAGTCGGGCAGCCACGATGTGCTGGCTTTTGTTTACCACGGCTATTTTGCTTTGCGGAAACTGGTTTTCCTCCTTGGTTATAGCCAGAATGGCGTTGTAAACCTTGGTGTAGATATCATCGGCCGTCATGCCTGGCACGTCTTTCTCGAGCTTAAACACTACCTTGCCATCCACTTCGGGAACGGTTCCTGCGAGGTATTTGGGGTTTTCGCCCGTCTTCGCCTTTTTCTCGGAGGTGTTGTCTCTCTTGCCTCTCTGGTTTTGTTGCGGCGTCTCCTCTTTTGGCAGCTCCCATGTGTTTTGAGCCATGCCCATGAGCGGAAGGCATGCCAGAAGTGCCATAAAAATCTTCTTCATAGTGGAGCGATTACATATGTATAGGTAGCAAAATTACTAAAATATGTTGTATCATGGGCTATACGCATGTATTTTAACTTTTGTTACTAAGCACGGGGCGATGTTTTTTTCGTGTTGCGCCACAATATGTCGTCACTTGCCGGTGTTATCATAATGAGGGATGGGCGGCCTTTCCCCATGGCTTGCCCCACCCACGATAACAAAGACCATGACAATGATATTGGAAGTGAAAGGCAAACGCCCCTCTTTGGGGCGAGCATGCTATATTGCCGACAACGCCACGTTGGCGGGCGATATAGTGATGGGCGATGATTGCTCGGTGTGGTTCTCGGCCGTGCTGCGCGCCGACGTGGACGCCATACGCATAGGCAACAGGGTGAACATACAAGATGGCGCGTGTATCCACGAGTCGGGCGGCGCACCCACGATACTTGAGGACGACGTGTCTGTGGGCCATTTGGCCAACGTGCACGGCTGCGTGGTGCGCCGTGGCGCGCTTGTGGGCATGGGCGCCACGGTGCTCGACCATGCCGAGGTGGGCGAGGGCGCCATCGTTGCGGCCAACGCGCTGGTGACGCAGGGCACCAAGATAGGTCCCGGCGAGATTTGGGCCGGCTGCCCGGCGAGGTTCGTCAAGAAAGCCAAGCCCGGGCAAGCCGTGGAATACGCGCGCCACTACGTGGAGGCCAAGGCATGGTATCTCGCCAACGAATGAGCCTCGCACGTGGCCATGCACGCCAGGGAGGCCGCCGGGCGACGGCCGCCAGGCAAACCTGTCACGATGGGGCGCGACATATAATATAAGTTAAATGACAATGCGCCGCATGCCGTTTTGCGAAGTTTCGGCTTTTGTGGCATTATCTTTGTACGCTAAAGGTTAGTATAAACCCTAAAAATGATTAAGACATGACACACGGACACGAAGTCCTCCACATGATGGAGGGCCACAGTTACGCCACGCGCGAGGAGCTTATAGCGGCCATAAAGGAGAAGTTTGGACCAGACGAGCAATTTTGTACATGCTCCGCTGCTGGCATGAGCGCAGCCCAATTAGTAGAATTTCTTGAGGCGCGCGGCAAGTTTAAACCTGCCGATGGCGCTACGTTCACGGTGGATTCGTCGAAGATTTGCAAGCATTGACACACAATTTTTTAACCCTAAAACACGTGGAGGAATAACGATGATTAAAATTTATGGTATGAATACGTGTCCCGACTGTGTGGCGATCGAAGCCCAAGTTAAGGACAACCCTCGCTACGAGGTGCACGAGATCGGCTCGCATGTGCGCGAGCTCAAGGCATTTTTGCACATGCGCGACACCGAGCCTGCGTTTGACGCGGTGAAGCGCAAGGGCACGGTGGGCATACCCTGCTTTGTCTTGGAGGACGGCACCGTGACGCTGTCGGCCAAGGCTGCCGGACTCATGCCGGCGCCTCGCGACGAGACTCCGTCGTGCAACATTGATGGGTCTGGCTGCTAACCGCGCGCCCATGCGCCCATTTTTATCATTCAAACCCTAACTTGCCGCCCACGATGCTATGTCAACGTAGGAACGAAGTTAGGGTTTTTGTGTCGTTTTTCTCATCTTGTTTCATCCGGCCAAGGGCATGGCAGGCCGGTGCTTTTGAAGAATGGGCGTTGAGCCTGCGTGTTGCGCAGGTATTTTCCCAACATGGAGGAGAGTTGGCGCACTATCCGTGGATGTGTCGCCGCCATGTCGTTACGCTCGCCAATGTCTTGCTTGATGTCGTAAAGTTCCTTGCGGCCAGTCTTGTAGTTGTACACCATTTTCCACTCATTGTAGCGTATGGCGCAATTCAAGCTGATGCCCGGGCCCTCGTTTCCCCAAACGTTGGGATAGTTCCACACCAAGATCCTGTCTTTCGACGGATTGCCCGTGTTTGTCAAAAGGGGCACAAAACTGCGCCCATCCACCACTTGTGGCACTTTGTACGCGTGTATGTGCGCCATTTCCAATATGGTGGGAAAGAAGTCCTCGATAATCAGGTAGTTGTCGCACCTGCTCCCGGGTTTCACCTTTCCTGGCCATTTCACAATCATAGGTTCCCTGATACCGCCCTCGTACATAGAACCTTTGCCACTGGCCAACGGCGCGTTTTGGGTGAAGAGCGGCTCGTCTCGCCAAGCCTTTCCGGTGGCGTAACCGCCGTTATCGCTCATGAAGAGAATGATGGTGTTGTCGGCCTCGCCGTTTTTCTCCAGCCAGTCCATGATGTCTCCCAAACTTTTGTCCATGCCCTCAATGAGCGACGCGTATGCCGCCTCCTTGTCTGACATGCCCTTGCGCGCGTATTTGGCGAAGTAACGGTTGTCTCGTTCTATGGGGATGTGCACCGCGTAGTGCGCCATGTTCAGGTAGAATGGCTGTCCGTAGCGTTTCGCCTTGTCCAAAGCCTTCAAGGCCTCTTGGGTGAGAGCCTCTGTCAGGAAAGTGCCCGTGCCCCAGTATTGATTCAGGCCGGGAATGGCAAAGGGCGACGTGGGGGTGCCGTCGGCTTTGTGCCCGTAGTTTCGCTCGCTCAGATAGGTGGCTTGCCTGCCACCCGCGTGCCCGGCGATGTTCACGTCGAAGCCCCATGCGTTGGGGTTCTCGCCCGGCGTGTCGATGGCTCCCCAGTGGGCCTTGCCACAGTGTATGGTGTGGTATCCGTTTGCTCGCAACAGTTGTACGTAAGACGTTGCCACGAAAGATTGTGGTATGCCCTGCACGGGGCTGATGCCGTTCACGTTCCAATTGGGCGTGGCCACCTCCGCGTCTTCGCTGTCGGTGGATTTTCCTCGCTCCAAGGTCCAGTTGGTAACATGGTGCCGCGCGGCGTTGGCGCCAGTCATCAGGCTGCACCTCGATGGCGAGCTGATGGGCGTGGCGTATGCCTGGGAGAACACCATGCCTTGCCGGGCGAGACGCTCCATGTTGGGAGTCTCGTACAGACGGTTGAGCCTTGTGGGTTGCGTCCAAAAGGGTACGGAGGTGTCTTGCCACCCCATGTCGTCCACCATGAACAGTATGATGTTTGGCTTTTTGTCTTGATGGTTGCTGTTCTCGTTCGTGTTGCTTGCGCGTTCGGCTCCAGCTGATATGGGGAGCGCGGAGAGCAGGCATAATGAATAAAGGCTGCTGTGTTTCATCGTTTGATTGTTTTAGAGAAATATTTGTTGCAAAGATAAGCATTTGCAACTATACTATAATCCAAAATGTGCCATTATTTCCGCTTTGCGTGGGTTGTCGAGGCTTTTTCTATGTTATTGGATGCCCTAACAAGGATAAAATGGTTATCTTTGTAACTCATTTTGAAAATTGTAACATGGATAACAAAAGTATATTCCAACGCCCCGTGTGGGTGTCCCTGTTCGCGCTTACGGCGGCCGTGGCATGGGGCTGGGCGTACCCCCTTATCAAGTTGGGTTTTGCCGAGTTTGGCATCTCTGCCTACATGACGGGCAGCAAGATGGTGTTTGCCGGCGTCAGGTTTTGCTTGGCGGGGCTGCTTGTCTTGTCATTGGCGCGCGCCAAGGGGCTGAGTTTTCATGTCAGGCGAGGCACCGACTGGTGGTTCATATTGCTGTTCTCGTTGGTCAATACTACGCTGCACTACGCTTTTTTCTATTTCGGGTTGTCGCACAGCGAAGGCTCGCGAGCGGCCATTCTCAACTCGCTCAGTGTCTTCGCCGTGGTGGTCATGGCCTGCTTGTTTTTTAAGAGCGACAAGATGACCATGCGCAAGATAGTGGGCTGCGCGGTTGGCATGGCCGGCATTGTGTCGCTCAACCTTGGCGGAGCCGACAGCGGCCGGTTCACGTGGGCCGGCGATGGCATGATTATCCTCAACGCACTCTGTGGCGCTTCGGCCTCGTTGCTCATCCGTGGGCTGGGTCACCGGGTCGACGTGTTTGTTGGAACGGGCCTCTCGCTCACCATCGGTGGGGCGCTCCTTGTCGTGCCAGGCGCGCTTATGGGTGGCCGTTTGGCGTGCATCACGTGGATGGGGTGCCTCTATTTGTTCTTGCTCATAACCATCAGCGTGGTGGGCTTCACCTTGTACAACAAGTTGCTCACGTGCAACCCCGTGGGCAAGGTGGCCATTTTCAACTCGCTCATACCCGTGGTGGGTGCCGTCACCTCGTGCCTGTGCCTTGGCGAGGCATTTCATCCCAAATATGCCTTGGCCGGTTTCCTCGCGGCGTCGGGCATCTATATCATCAATCGCGGCAAGTGACGCGTGCCGCCGTCATGTTCAGAAATTCACCGCGAACGCCGTTCCCCACACCATCATGTGAATGTACTTGGTGCTCATCCTGCTGTGCGGTGGCAGCAACAAGTAGTCTGCGAAGAGTCTGATGCCATAGTGCGTGCTTTCGCGTAGCGTGAGCCACGCCCCCGTGTCATAGCACGCGCCGTCCTTGGTTGGTAACACATGACCGCCGATGGTCAGCTCAGGGTATCTCACATAGCCACCTAACAGTTTGCCGCCCAAGCGCACGCGGCTTGACAATGGGTACGAGAAATATCCGCCACCCATGAGTGTCAATGCGTGGAAAGTGTTGTCTTCCAAGTTGTTGTTTTCGTTGATGATGAAAGAATTTGACACGGCCAGCCTTCCGCCAGCGCCGATATAAGGTGAGAAGTAATAGGCCCCCTCTACGCCTGCCGAGCAGCCTGCCGTGGTGGTGAAAGCGTGCCGCTCGTCTATGTCATACTTGCTCAATGGCACGTTTAGCCCGAGGCAAACGCTGAAAAACGATGGGCGGTCAAATCGTCGTGGCGCCCTCGCGAGGCGTGTGCCGTTGTCTTGGCTCCTCCCCAACAGCAGGTCGGCCAAGGCGTACCCTGCCTCGGTAGACAGTATGCCTATGCCCGCTCCCGTCATCACGTCGCTCAGCCAGTGCCTGTTGTTGGCCATGCGCATCAGCGCGGTGGCGGTGGCCACGCTGTAAGCCCCCACGCCCACCCACGGGCTGATGTGGCCGTACTCCTTGTCAAACATGGTGGCCACCATGAACGCCGTGGCCGTGTGTCCGGACGGAAACGAGTTGTTGGTCGAGCCGTCGGGGCGCGGTGAGCGCACGGTGTACTTCAGTCCGTTCACTACGCCGCCCATCATCGCCCACGACATGGCGTGCGCGGTGAGCATGCGCCCCCACGAGTTGCTACTTTTCACGCCCATCGCTTTCATGCCGTACATGGCCACCGCCGGCACGTATTGCAACAGGTTGTCAGCGCCATGCTTGAAATGGGGTGCGTAGTCGTTGCGCAACTTCCTGAAGTGAGTGTCTTGCCTACGCATCAGCAATCCCTCCACCACCAATGGCGTGCTCAGTATGGCCGCGTTGGCCCATGACGGTAGTTGGCGCACGATGGTGTCGGCACGCTCGAGGGGCTTTGCCACAGCCGTGTCTGCGCTTGGATAGATGGGCCGCGCCACGCTGTCGGCGGCCACGTGGATGGTATCTTGCGCGCGTGCCACACCCACGTGGCACCAACCTGACAGCAGGGCAGCGCATAGTGCAATATTAACCAATTTGTGTTTTATCCTGAAAACCATACTTATTCGTTACGCTATTTTAGCATCATCAATATACTACCCACCGTGATAAGCGCCGCACCCGCCACCACTTTGGGCGTGACCGTCTCTCCCAAAAGCACGAACGCCAGCACGATAGTGATTACCACGCTGAGTTTGTCGATAGGTGCCACACGCGCCACGTCTCCCATTTGCAGGGCTTTGAAATAGAACAACCATGACAATCCGGTGGCCGCCCCCGAGAGAATAAGAAACAGCCATGTTCGCCCTTCGATGGCTCGCACGTCGCCCTGATGCCGCCCCACGAGCACAATGCCCCACGTTATCACCAAGATAACAACCGTGCGGATGGCCGTGGCCAAATTTGAGTCGACGTCTCGTACACCCATTTTGGCAAAGATAGCGGTCAGGGCGGCGAAAAACGCGGACAGCAATGCATAATATTTCCACATGAATTCATGTCTTTTTGGCTCGTTCGCCCATGTGTGCTTGCGTTTGCCTGCAAAAGAGACGCAGTCGTTATTCGAGGCGTGAAAAGCCTATTTGTATATAACGACAGAAGTAAGGCTATTATTTTGCCATACCATAACAAAAATCTTCTTTTTTGCGTCATGGCACCTGCGCAAACCATTTTTGCATGGTGAGACACCCCCAAGTTTTTTGTTTATTAATCTGAAAAAAAACGACAAAACACCTCCTGAGATTTGCTTATTTTCCAACGGCCACTCATTCGCTCGCAAATTCGCCCAAAATGAGCGTTTTTGGTATGTGCGTGGAAAACAGCATGTTATACACATTCTTCATCATTCCTATCTGCCGAAACACTTTCAAACCAAGCCATACAGACGCATGTGCGTTGTGAAAAAGCATTATTCGCATGGCGATTAGGTCCCAATCGTGCCGTGTTCAAGTATTATACGTGTGGCGTTTACATCCCAATCACGCTTCGATTAGGGCTTAATTGTCACGCTCCCAAGTAGCCGTCGTGTCATAGTCATGTCATTTTTGGGCCATTCATGCCCATTCGCCCCTTGTTTTTTTGTGCATATTACCCCAATCTTGTCCTTCCAATCTCTGGATCGGTGGTTGTTCATGCCCCGTTTTTTGTGATTTTTTTCTGACACGGTCACAATCTATGCGACATTTCAAGAATAGCATAAGTTTTCATCAAAATAGTGAAATGATATTCTATCAATAATGCTTATATTTGTGGAGAATAAATCATTTGTCCTGACATTGTCTCTGCGTGATGATGCCGTCGACAAACAATACAAACCCCATGACATGAAAAATATGAAAGTGAAAAATTGGCGTATACGAGTGGCTTGGTTGATGTCTCTATGTCTGCTTATCGGGCATGGCATGGCTGTGGCTGATGATTTCACGCGTGGCATAGGACAATATCCGGGCCGACCAAATGAGTTTGTAGGGCCACGAATGGTCCAAGACAACGCTTACCGCAACCTTGCGTTGCAACGTGCGGCTTACGCATCGTCGTCATTAGACTATAATCTCACAGCCCAACTTGTCACCGATGGCATTGTGACCGACCGCAAGCCGGCATGGCTCGACGTGAAAATCGACGGCAAGCCGCTCACGTTGCGCGACAAAGAGAAAACCATCGATGGCAATATCCACTCGGGCAACTATCTCTTTGGGCCAAAGACGTCTATCGAATACCTATGGCACAACATGCGGATAGACGTGGACACGCTGCGTCTGTATTGCGAGATGGCCTACCATCCGCAGGTCGTTGATGGCCTATACCTCATCCGTGTGATGGGCACCAAGGATGGCCGTAGATGGCAAAAGATAGGCGGAATGTCGGGAATGGGCATGCCCGGTTTCGACACCAAACAAACGGTAAGCTCTGACCCCAACAAACAGGAAGACCCTGTGCGGCTACCTTTACGCCTGATGCGCTCCACCATCAAACTTGACCCACCCGGGCAATATGTGGGTTTGCGTCTGGAGTTTGAGATGAAAGGTTGTGCCTATTGGCGCATTTTTGAGTTTGATAAGGGTAGTGCCGACAGCTTTCAGCGCACATTCACGCGCGAGTCGATAGACTGGCGTGCGCAGGGGCAGCCACAATGGTTGCCAGCCGAGCGTTTTGTCAGCGCATTGGCGTTCAGCCCCAAAGATTTGCACCCTTGGGTATATGTTGATTTGGGCAAAGAGGTCCAGGCCGAAAAGGTGGTGCTTCGGTGGCTGAACAGGCCTCGGAGCGGCGTGGTGGAATGTTCCGAGGATGGCAAATCGTGGACCACGGTGACGGCTCTGCCATCTACGAGGAGGCTCACGGACGAATTAAAGTGCCAACGACGGTGTCGCTATGTCAGGGTGATGATGGACAATACGGGCAACGGCCAACCACTCATGCTCACCGAAATGGAGGTGTGGGGGCGTGGAGGGGTCGTGCCTCGACAGCGTATAGACACTACGGCCGACATTGTCAACTGGGAGCTGCGGCGTGAGGGAGATAGCCGTTGGATACCAGCCACTGTGCCGGGAACGGTGCTGACCAGCTATCGTAACATTGGCTCCATACCCGATAACTGTGTCGCCAACAACATGAGGCAGATCTCCGAGAGCTTCTTTATGTCCGATTTCCACTACCGCGCTGTTGTCAGGGGTAGACGGTTGGCACCCGGCAAGCATGTGTATCTTAACTTTGACGGTGTGAACTGGAAAGCCATCGTATGGCTCAACGGCCATCGTCTGGGACAGATAGACGGCGCTTTCCACCGCGCGCGGTTTGATGTCTCTACACTGTTGCGCGCGGGCGATAACCTGTTGGAAGTTAAGGTGCTGCGCAATAGCCATTTTGGTGCCGTCAAAGTGAAAAACGAAGAGAGTACTGATCTTAACGGAGGGGTGCTCGGTGCAGACAATCCCACCTTTCATGCGTCCATCGGTTGGGACTGGATAACAAGTGTACCCGGACGCGAGGTGGGCATATACAATGATGTTTACCTCAGCTCGGACGATGGCGTGAGCCTGAGTGATCCGGTGGTGACGACCGTTTTGAGTCGCGACAAAGTTCAAACGGCCACCATGACACCACGTGTGCGGGTCACCAACAACAGTGACCAAGCGCGACAGGTGGTGCTCAAGGGTTGGATAGGAGCGCTGCATTATGCCCAGACTGTGGAGCTTGCCGCGCGCCAAGAAAAAGAAGTGACCTTCTCGCCTGATCATTTCGCGCAACTGAAAAATCAGCAAATGCGCCTGTGGTGGCCCAATGGGTATGGCGATGCTTATCTTTATGACGCAGGCTTTGCTATCTGCGAGACTGGCCATCACGACGAGAGCACTCGCCTTACATTCAAGGCTGGTATCAGGGAGGTGTCTTATCGAGACATGGACACGGCCCTGAAAATCTATGTAAACGGCAAGCGTGTAACACCCTTGGGTGGAAACTGGGGCTTCCCGGAGATTAACCTCAACTATCGAGGACGAGAGTATGACGCCGCCGTGAGATACCACCGAGACATACATTTCAACATGATACGCAATTGGGTGGGGCAAATTCCTGATGAGGAGTTTTACGAGGCGTGCGACAAATATGGCATCATGGTGTGGCAAGACTTTTGGTTGGCCAACCCCTGGGATGGGCCGGACCCCGTGGACGAAGCCATGTTCTTGGCCAATTCGGCCGACTACATTAGTCGTGTACGCCGTTATCCCTGCCTAACTATCTACGTGGGGCGTAACGAGGGGTTTCCACCGCAGACCATTGACAATGCGTTGCGCCAACAGATAGCAAGGCTACACCCACAGTTGGGGTTCATATCCAATTCTGCTGATCAAGGCGTTTCAGGGCATGGAGCCTACCGACTGATGCCGACCGAATATTATTTCAAGGAGCAGACTCGCCTGTTACACTCAGAAAGGGGGCTGCCTAACGTGCCCTCCATACAGTCGCTCAGGCGCATGCTACAATCCGACGCGTTGTGGCCCATAGGGCTGGGCTGGGCGCAACACGATTTCACGATGGGCGGCGCGCAACGTGCCAGTTCGTTGGTGAAACTCTTAGAGTCACGCTTTGGGCAACCCAAGAGTGCCGAGCAGTTCTCGCAGTGGGCACAATGGTTATGCTATGATGGATATCGTGCCATGTATGAGGGCTGCCAACAATACCGCATGGGACTGCTCAACTGGATGAGTCACTCGTGTTGGCCAAGCATGGTGTGGTGCACTTACGACTATTATCTTGAGCCTACGGCAGCTTATTTTGGCGCAAAAAAAGCCTGTGAGCCTCTACATGTGCAGTTCAATCCTGTGAGCAGGCAGGTACAAGTGGTCAACATGGGCACTGGCAGGCACCACGCCCTGAACGTCAAGGCGCAGGTTCTCAATATAGAGGGCAAGATAGTGAGCGAACAAACCGCTATTGTGAGTGTTGACGAGGACACCACGGCAAATGTTTTGACGTTGCGAGAACCAGCGGATGCGCTTTATTTTGTGCGTTTGAGTTTGGTGGAAAACAATGTAGAGCTATCGCAAAACTGCTATGTGCAGGGACGCACGGACGCTGACTGGCAGTTGCTGCGCACGTTGCCTATGGCACAAGTGGCAATAGACGCGCGTTTTGAACCGTCATGTCGCAAGGACGGTGACGGCACAAACGCATGCTCCAACTATCTGGATGGCTCTGACACCGATGCCGATTGTTGTGGCAATGATGATGAGATGGTAGGCTGCGTAACGCTAAGAAATACCTCTTCCACGCCTGCCCTGATGATACGTCTTAACCTTGTGGGGGCGGATGGCGAGCAGATTTTGCCGGTGCTCTATTCGGACAACTATTTCCATCTCATGCCCGGTGAGCAAAAGGTGGTGCGCGTGAGCTATCGCAAGGAAGATGGCAGAGGTGTCAAACCTCACGTTGAAATATCGTCTTTCAAATAATATTTTACGCCAATGCGAAGCCGCAAGGGGACGGTTTGACATGCCCTGACGGCTTCGCATGTGTGCTTGTAACCTATCAAATGTTGTCGCTAAGGTGCTAACCGTCACTTTGGGATGGTGGCAAATCATCGTTTCGATATATCCTTTTTTTGTCGGCAAACCGCCTCAGTCTACCAATATTGTTGTAACTTTGTGACAGTTTCTGTGTTGGAGAGGTTGTTCTCACGTCAGTGACGCCATGGCATTATGGTGGGTCGCGCTCGCCCTCGCGCCGTATATTGCGCCTTGACATGGGTGGCGTAGGGCGTTGAGCCTGTGTCGTGAGGGAGGGACAACCATCCAGACGTGAGCCTCAACATAAAAAATGACAAAGCGATGATATACTGTATTTCAAAAAGAATGGAGGTGGCCGCAGCTCACAAGCTCGAGCTTTCGTACGAGAGCAAGTGCCGTCGGCTGCATGGTCACAACTATATCATAACCGTTTATATGGTCTGCCGGGACCAACTCAATAAGGATGGGATGGTCTACGACTTCAAGCATGTGAAAGACAGGGTGCACGATTATCTGGACCACGGCTACCTGAACGAGTTGTTGCCCTTCAACACCACCGCCGAGAACATGGCCCGATGGATAGTGGAGCAGTTTGCCGAGTGCTACAAGGCGGTGGTGCAAGAGAGCGAAGGAAACGTGGCCCAAGCTGTTGACGAGACGAAGATAAAGGGCATTGAGAATTTGGTGATGTGATATTGAGCTTTTTGGGGTGACTTTCGCGCGAGGATAGTTGGTGTCGACGCTAGCAACCGCGTCAAGCTGACAGGTTGCCGAAGCCTCGTCTTGATGGCGTGGGCAGTAGGCCCGTGTGGGCGCTCCCATCCATCTGGCAAACGGCATTGAACTCTATTTTGAAAGCAAGGGACAAGGTGATGACAAGCTATAAGATTAACGAGATATTCTATTCGTTGCAAGGCGAGGGTCGCTGGGCAGGGCGCGCCGCCCTCTTCGTGCGTTTCTCTAAATGCAATTTGGCGTGTCCGTTCTGCGACACCGACTTCGTCACGTATCGTGAGCTGTCTGGGGCTGACATCGTTGCGGCGTTGGGCCGGTATCCTCTATGTCGCTTTGTGGTGCTCACCGGTGGTGAGCCAACGTTGCAAGTTGACCCTGAGCTGTTGCGACGGCTTCACGAGCGTGGCTATTACGTGGCCATGGAGACCAACGGTACCAACCCCATTCCAGAGGGTGTTGACTGGGTGACATGCTCCCCCAAGGCGGCGTTTGTCAAGGGTGGCTTGCCGCGCGTCGGTGCTGTGGATGAGCTGAAGGTGGTGTTCGACGGGCGGCAAGAGGTGAGCGACTTTGGCATTGAGGCGGCCGTGCGTTATGTGCAGCCTTGCGACACGGGCGACGCGAGGCGCAACAAGGCCATATTGGCTGAGGCGGTCGCTTTCGTGAAAGACCATCCCGAGTGGCAACTCTCCCTGCAACAGCACAAGCTCATCGGCATAAGATGACACGCTCTCAGGCACGGGGCGTGCGGGTTGACGCGCCATGCCCGGTCAATCTATCTCCAACCTGATAATGCGCTGGTTGAAGCGACGGTAAAAATAAGGTGTCTTGTAAAGTACGCGGGCAATCCACGGAAACCGTTTGTTGTCATGATCGCTCATGTAATACTCTTGACGCAGATGCAGTTTGGGATGCCAACTCTCCATTTCATTGGACCGTAAGACAGACCACAGAAACTCGGCCTTGTGCTCAGTGTTGCGCACGGCGTCGTGATATTTGGCATGCCTTACCGCCGCAAACGCCAGCACGTCCATCAGAATGGTGGCCTTGTCGAAAGCTTCGCATAGGTGAATGAAGAATTTTTTGACGGTCTCTGGCCTAAAATACATAAGCACGCCCTCTATGATGATGAGGACGGGCTTGTGGTGGCTCTTGACCAATTGTATCCATCCGTCATCAAACATGGATTGCTCTATATAGGTGTTTCTCTCGCTTTCGGGCAGAAAGCGTCTGCGTATATCCAACGCTTCTTTCAAGTCAAGGTCGTACCAATGTGTCACCGGCGGCATGCCTAAACGCTGGTAGCGGGCGTCCAAGCCGGCGCCCAACTGGATGACCACGGCGTCAGGGTGGCGCGAGAGAAAGGAGCGGACCTCGCCGTCTATCAGGCTCGCTCGTATGCAGCATCCCACTTGTGACATTTTGCTGTGGGAAAACTTGCGGAAATCGTAGTCTATGGCCTTGAGTATCTTGATCGAATACTCATCATGCAGCATACCGTCGCCCCGCTTTGTCTCCGTGGCCTTGGCCCAAAGGGGTATGAGCATTGTCTCAGGTATGCTCGAAAGAGATAGTTTTTTCATAATTGTTTCTTTGGTTGTCATTCGCGACGGAATGACCATTGGTGTCTTTTTGTGGCAAAGATAAAAATTGTCGGCCGGGAATGCAATAGCAATTTATGATGATTTCGCACTCTTCCGGATCATATTTCGTGCCCCAAATACTGACATGTGAGTATTGACCATGGCAAGCTTTATGCCCACCTTCCCTCTAAAAAAAAACATTCTTTTTATCCCACTGGATTATAAATCATAATTTAGAGGCGATGGCAAAACAACTGTATGACTATTGGTTCGTACAGTTCGACTTTCCCGATGAGAACGGAAACCGTATAAAAGTAGTGGTGGAAAGGATAAGTTGAAACGTGAAATTCATGAGGAATGGAATGATTGCATATAAGGTGACTATATTGGACGTATAACTAATGGCCTAAATTCCAAAAAAAACTTTGTTTTTTAGAATTGCCCATAAGGCAAATCAAAGCCTGATGGGAGGGGCGGCATGGCCTGTTTGGAAACGCCCGATATATTGCTGGCTATATGGTGTTGGCATGTTTTTTACACGCTGACTTGCGTCTTGCGCAGCATGAGCATGTCTTTGGGCACGGCAGCCTGGATGCTGTCTACGAGCAATCGTAATAACGTTGTGCGCACGAAGTGTGGCGATGTCATCATCACAATCTCTCGTGTTGGTATGGGGAGGGCGAAAGGTTTTACCAATTGCCGTTGGTCGCTGTTGAGCTGGTATATAGCCAACTCTGGTATGAAGGTGATGCCCTTGCCGCTCTCCACGATGCGCATGAAAGTCTCTATGCTGCCAAGGTTGTAGCATTTCTTGGCCCTGTTGGCTGCTTTGAGTTGGCAAAACTTAACCAATTGATCGCGGAAGCAATGTCCTTCGTCCAACAGCCAAAGGTATTCGCCTGTCAGGTCAGATGTCTTGACGGAGCTGTTGGTGTATAGCTGGTTATTTTTTGCCACATAAGCGAAAAACCGCTCGTGGAATAAGAAGTGGCAACGCATGTCTTCCAGTCCGTCTACCCTCGCCAATATGCCAGCATCAAGCTCGCCTCGCTCGATGGCCGTTTTCATCTGCTCGGTTTGCATCTCTGTGATCCTGATGTCCATTTCGGGATGCGCGTTCATGAGTTGTGGGAAGAAACGAGGCACTAAATATGGAGCTACCGTGGGCAGCACGCCAATGTTGAAAGTTCCGCCAAGCGATTTTTTCTCCTCTTCCGCGGTGTCTTTCAGCTGGCGCGCGCAAGCCAACACGCGCGCCGCCTGCTCCACGATGGCTTTTCCCTCTTTGGTGGGCGAGATAGGTTGGCGTTTCCGGTCGAAAATCTTGATGCCCAGCTCGTCTTCCAATTTTTGTATCATTGAGCTGAGAGTGGGTTGCGTCACATCGCACGATTCGGCCGCTTTGGCAAAATGGCGGTGATGGTACACTGCCATGACATATTCTAATTGTTGTAGGGTCATAGCTCCCTCCTTATAATATATTTTATAGTCTGTGGCCGCGCCTTTTTTTGCCTGGACACGTTTGCTGTGCCAAAGATACGAATAATATTATACAAGTAGTGTTATGGCGAATAGATTTTTGTGCTTACACGGTCAAAATCATAATAACTTGGTAAGCCATTGTATACAGGGATCTTGGAGTGTAATATAGATAAACTCTATTGACTAATAAATAATATCATTTGTAAATTAGACAAAAAAGGGTTATCTTTGTATGAAAAGGAAAGCGTGGAAACGCGAAATAATCATTAATAACAATTATAAAAGAAAATTGAATATGGAGACAATTATCAATGCAAGAGTTCCTGAATTTAAGGTTCAGGGTTTTCAAAACGGTAGTTTTAAGGAAGTTAGCAACAAGGATATTGAGGGCAAGTGGGCTTTGTTCTTTTTCTATCCAGCTGATTTCACGTTTGTGTGTCCCACTGAGTTGGGCGACTTGCAGAGCAAGTATGAGGAATTGAAGAAAATGGGCGTGGAGGTGTTCTCCGTGAGTTGCGACACGCATTTTGTGCACAAGGCTTGGCATGACGCTTCCGAGACAATCAAACAGATACAATACACCATGCTTGGCGACCCCCGCGCGGTGTTGGCAAAAGGCTTCGGCGTGTACAAGGAGGACGAGGGCGTCGCTTATCGTGGCACATTCTTGGTGAACCCGGAGGGACTGATAAAAGTGGCCGAGGTGCAGGACAACAGCATCGGGCGCAATGCCGACGAACTTGTTCGCAAGGTGGAGGCCGCACAGTTTGTGGCCACGCACGCCGGCGAGGTATGTCCGGCCAAATGGAAGAAAGGTGGCGAGACGTTGAAACCAAGCATCGACTTGGTGGGTAAAATTTAAGCGGTCACCCTCTTTTGAAATGACTATACAAGGTTACTTGACAAGGTGTTGCGCCATCAAGTAACCTTTTTTCTTACTCCCTGACACCCCTTTTCGATATTGAAAAGCATGACTTGGGACTGTAATTTTAATCGTAATAAAACAAGAAAATGCTACAATCTGATATAAAAGAACAGCTAAAGAGCGTGTTCGCCAATCTTAAATCATCTTTCGTTTTACGCGTAGAGCGCGACCAAGCCTATGCCTATGCGGACGAATACACTGCGTTTGTGGAGGATTTTGCCGCCACGTCTGACAAGTTGTCGGTAGAGTATGTTGCCGGCTCCGATTTCCGTTTCAATATCATTCGTGACGGCAGCGACACCGGTGTGCGTTTCTGTGGCATACCCAACGGCCATGAGTTTACCTCGCTGTTGTTGGCCATCCTCAACGCTGACGGGCAAGGCAAAAATCTCCCCGACAAAGCTATCACCGCCAGAATAAAGGCTCTCAAGGGTGAAGTGAGGTTGCAAACTTACGTTTCGCTTACCTGTACCAACTGCCCCGATGTGGTTCAAGCGCTCAACGTAATGGCACTTGTCAATCCAAACGTGACCAGCGAGACCATTGATGGTGCGCTATACCAAGACGAGGTGACGGCGCTCAACATCCAAGCCGTGCCCTCGGTCTACGTGAATGGCCAGCTATTGCATGTGGGGCGTGGCGACTTGGGCACGTTATTGCAAGAACTTGAGGACACCGTGGGCACCACTCACGACGAGTCTGCCGCCAAGGTGGAACACCAATGCGATGTCGTGGTCCTTGGCGGTGGCCCGGCTGGAGCTACCGCAGCTATCTACTCGGCTCGCAAAGGGCTGAAAGTGGCCATCGTGGCTGGTCGTATAGGTGGACAAATCAACGATACCACGGGCATCGAAAACATTACCTCAGTGCCTGAAATCACAGGCGTGCAGCTCAGTGCCAACCTGCGTTCTCATATCGAGCGCTATGACGTGGACATATATGATAACCGGAAAATAGTGGGGGTAGATCTTGACGGCAAACTCAAGCGGGTGTTCGTCCGCGGTGGCGAGGAGTTCATCGCACCTGCCGTTATCATAGCCACGGGCGCTGGTTGGCGTCGGTTGGGGCTGCCCGACGAGGCCCTGTACCTTGGGCATGGTATACATTTTTGTCCCCATTGTGACGGACCTTTCTACCAAGGCAAGAAAGTGGCTGTTATAGGTGGAGGAAACTCTGGCGTGGAAGCTGCCATCGACTTGGCTGGGATATGTAGCCATGTCACCCTGATAGAGTATGGCGATGCCATGCGCGCGGACGGCGTGCTGCAAGAGAAGGTGCGCTCGCTGGGCAACGTGGACATTCGTATGATGTCACAAACCACCGCTGTTGTGGGTGACGGCAAGCAATTGAGGGGACTGGTGATTAAAGACAGGAAAACCGAGAAAGAGCAGGAGGAGGCTTTTGACGGTGTGTTTGTGCAGATAGGGCTTTCGCCCAACACTGATCCTTTCAAGGGCAATCTGCCACTGTCGGCTCGGAAAGAAATTGTGGTGGATGCGTCCAACCGCACGGCGGTACCCGGCGTTTATGCCGCTGGCGATGTCACCACGGTGCCATATAAGCAAATCATGATAGCCATGGGCGAGGGCGCCAAGGCTGCGCTCTCGGCTTTTGACGACCGAGTGCGTGGTATCGTTTAAAGCATGAGGTGGGGTGGCGGAAACCCTGCGACCTTTTAAGAACATTGTGAATTTTTCCGTATCACTTTGTGGACGGTGAGTGGAGGTGTAGTGATGGTGTGGCGCGCGCATGCCAAGATAGCCTCAACTCCATGCCCACAGAGTGTTTTTTGGTGGGCTCGCCTTGCCGTCATTCTGGCACACGCTTGCTTTTGATACGGCTTTTGATGGAGCGCACACTGCTGGGGCCAATGGCCAAGATGTCTCCCACCTCTTGCTCTGTCTTGCCCATGCGCTCAGTGGCCGTGAGATATAGGTACTGTTTGGGCGATAGGTTGCTGTATGTTTGGTTCAGTTGTTCCACGTAGGGCATATCGATGAGCTTGATGTATTCTAAGAAGTCGAGAAAATCTTGGTTGCTCCAATGTATGGTGTTTCGGTTGCACAGCACGCTCTCGTATAGCATCTTGCCGTTGCTGAGCCTTTGCACCTCTGTGTCTTTGAGCGTGCTCACTTTCTTTTTCAGCTCGCTCAGCTCCTTGTTGGTGATGTGTTGGGTGGCTTTCAGCTCGTGCAACTGGTCGCTGTACTCGTTGAGCAGCAAGTGTTTTTGCAACAGGTCTCGCCTGTCTCGTGCCTGTTTGTACTTGTGGTAGAGCACCATTGTTACTACCGATAGCACCAATATGATGAGTAGTCCGGTGGAGTACGTGCGATAAGTGTCGATTTGTTTCTCGCGCTCTTCTCGCTCATATTTGTTCTGTATGTCGTAAATGTTATTTTGGCTGCGTATGTGTTCTTGCCTCTCTTGAAAGGCGAGCAGCGTGTCGGCTATACGCGTGGCTCCTTGGTAGTCGCGCATGGTTTTTCTCAAAGTGAAGAGGCTGTGCAGCACTTTCTCGTAGGTGTATACGTCGGTGGTGTCCGCAGCCTTGAGCAAGCAGTCGTGGGCACGTTCCAGCTCGCCTCGCTGTATGTAGAAATCGGCCAGTACGGCGTAGGTGTAGCTGCTTGGTCGCTCTCTCAAGGCTCGCTGTATGTACTCTTCGGCCTTGGCTGAATCGTTGTTGCGATGATAGGCGTCGCTGATGTTTGAGAGTAGCACCGACTGGTTTTCGCGGCTCAGGTATGGGTAGTAGTTGAGGCTTTGGCGCAGGTATTCCAAGTTGCTGTCGGGTTTCTCCAATCCACTGTATGCGTTGGCAATGTAGGTGAGGCTGTATCCTATCCACTCTTTGTTGTTGAGCTTGCGCGCCATGTCGCCCGCTTTACGCGCGTATCTGATGGCGGTAGCGTAGTTTTTATTAATCAGGTTGATATAAGAGATAGATGAATAGACTTTGTGTTTCAGGGTGAGGTTCTTGGATTGCTTGACCAAGTTTTCGGCACGTTTGAGCAGAAGGATAGCTCGTCGGGTGTTGCCACGGTAAAAAAAATGTATCACGCCTTTGTAGTAGCATGCTCTTGCGAGTTGCTCTTGGTCGCCGTTCTGCTCGTAGTAGAAAATGGCATAGTCGATGGAGTCGTTGTCCACGGGCAGTTGCTTGCGGAATAGCGTCTCTGTCTTGAGCAGTGTGTAGCGCGCCATGTCGTCGTGACTGTCAAGGCCCTCGGTTGGCATTTCGCGCAGATAGGTGTAGGCTGCGTCGACATTACCTTGAGCGAGCAATGTGTCCACCCTGTCGAGGCTGGCTTGATGGTCGGAGAATTGGTGGCATGCGGTCGTCATAGCTATGGCTGTGGCGAGCATGGTCAAGATGGATATGAGTTTGAGAGAATGGGCGGTTAAATAGAGTTTGTGAAGCTCTTTACGCATGCGTGATTTGATATGGTTTAGGAAATTAGACTTCATTCATGTCGCAAAGATAAGCTAAAATTATGAAATTGTGCACAAAAAACATCACAAAAGTGGCAATTTTGAAAGAAAAATAAGTATTGTTTTGTAACTAAACGTTAACTACCGGTCTTTTTTTTGTTGCAAAAACCGTATGTGCTTCGTTAAGTCAAGGTTGTCACAATATCAATAAACATTGGGATGTTGCACTGCAACACTCTTTTTTACGATGATTTTTTGATTTTGAATTTAAGCCTAAATAACATATATTTGCAGTGAGCATGTTGAAGCCACATGGTTTGAACTCGCTTGAATGAGAGATTTATTCATTATTAATCAAAATTTGTTATACCTATGCGAAAAACCTTTTTTAGCCAATCCCTCATCGTTGGGGTCATAGCGCTGTTTTCGCTAAGTGGACCTGTCTTGGCTCAACAGCCTGCTGGGGGCGACAAGTTCACCATTGAGGGAACCGTGATTGACAACACCAACAACGAGCCAATTGCTGGCGCTACGGTGCGCCTGAAAAATGGGTTACGAGGCACCGCCACCAACGTGGAGGGAAAATTTGTTGTCAAGGACTGTTCTGTCCAAGACGTGTTTCAAGTGAGTTACATCGGCTACAAGCCCAAGTATTTCACCGTTGGTAAGCACCGCAAGTTTACCATCTATTTGGAGGAGAACTCCACGCAGATAGGACAAGTGGTCGTGACGGGTTTCCAGAAACTCAAAAAAAATAGTTTTACCGGTTCGGCCACCATTGTGACAAGTGAGGATCTCAAGAAGGTGAACTCCAAAGACGCTGTGAAAGCCTTGCAGGTTTTCGACCCTTCGTTCCGCATTATGGACAACCTTGGGTTTGGCGCTGACCCCAACCAAATGCATGAGATTAATATTCGGGGAGCGTCGAGCATATCACAGAATAGAGGTTTGGACGTTGAGAACCAACGCCTCACTCAGCGTACCAACCTGCGCGACAACCCCAACATGCCTATTTTCATGCTCGACGGATTTGAGGTGGACGTGCAAAAGATATATGACATGGACATCAACCGCATAGAGAGCATGACCATCTTGAAAGACGCCGCGGCTACGGCACTCTATGGTTCGCGTGCGGCCAATGGTGTCGTGATAGTCACCACGGTGCCCCCCAAGGCCGGCGAGATACGCATAGACTACAATACCACCTTGGAACTGTCCTTCCCAGACCTTTCAGACTATAACCTGACCAACGCCACCGAGAAGTTACAAGTGGAGAAAGATGCCGGGCTGTACGTGGGTACTTTTGGTGTGGCCACGATAGACAAGGAGCGGGAGTACAACGACAAGCTCAACGAGGTGAGGCGCGGCGTGAACACCGACTGGCTGGCGCGACCACTGCGCAACGCCTATAACTGGCGTAACGACGTGTCGCTCTCGGGTGGTGTCAACGAGGTGAGGTACATGCTGAACCTGAACTATGACAAGAACGCCGGCGTTATGAAAGGCTCCAAGCGCAACAGGTACGGCGCGGGGATGATGATTGACTATCGATTGAGAGACTGGTTGCAAATCCAAAACAAGGTGACGCTTAACAGGACATCCTATGAGGACTCACCTTACGGCTATTTCAACGACTATTCACAGCAGCTGCCTTACGACGCCATCTATGACGATGCCGGCGAATTGCTGCGTGAGCTGCCCATGTCGCACCGCGCCAACCCACTGTGGCGGGAGCACTATTTGCAAAGCTACAGTGGTCGCGGTGGTATCACCGACGTGACCGACAACCTGAGCGTGAACATCCATTTCACCCCCAACTTGTATCTTCGGGGCACGTTTAGCGTTAGCCAAGTGAAGACAGACGGCAAGACTTTCAAAGACCCCAAGGACTCTTTCTTGTTTCGCTCTGTGGCCAATAACCGCAAAGGCTCGCTCGACGTGTCGGGCGACACTCGCCTGAAATGGAATGCCAACGCCATGCTCCACTTCAATAAGCGTTTCAAGCGTCACTTCTTGAACCTCACGGCGGGTGTGGATGCGCAGGAGACCAACGATCGCCGCCTGTCGTATAGGCAAGAAGGTTTCAACATTGGCAGCTTGAATGATCCCATTTACTCAGCCACGCAGCCCGACAAAACCATCGACACCAAATCCACGACAAGGCTCTTTGGCGTGTTGGGAGCTCTCAATTATACCTTCGACGAGATCTACTTGTTGGACGCCTCGTTCCGTATGGATGGCTCGTCGCAGTTTGGCGAGGACAAACGTTTTGCGCCATTCGCCTCTGTAGGCGTGGGCTTAAACATACACAACTACCCGTTCGTCAAGAAACTGCCGTGGATTAACACGCTTCGAATGCGTGGCACTTATGGCAGCACCGGAAAGGTTAACTTCTCTCGTTTTGACGTGATCAGCAGTTACAAGGCCGACACAAAGGCGTGGTATTACACAGGGCCAGCAGTCAGGCTCTTCACCATGGGCAACTCAGCGTTGTCGTGGGAAATCACCAAGTCGCTCGATGTGGGTTTCACCGCGGAGCTTTTCAAAAACCGATTGTATATCGAGGCCGCCTATTACAAGAAAACCACGGATGGCATGATAGACCGTATTGGCATAAGGCCATCATCGGGTTTCACCTCTTATAGCGGCAACGTGGGCTCTATCGAGAACAAGGGTTTTGAGCTAAAAACCAATGTCACGCTCTTCCGTAACCGTGACTGGTCGGTGGTGGCCAACGCCAATTTGGGCACAAACAAGAACAGAATATCCAAGTTGGACGATGCCATCGAGGAGTACAACAAGAAAATCAGGGATAATTACGACGCTGAGCATCCACAATACCAAAACTTGCAGAACCGCCCTCTTATCCAATATTACGTGGGCGCGTCCACCACAGCCATCTACGCCATGCCCTCGTTGGGCATTGACCCGGCCAGCGGCAAGGAACTTTTCAGAAAGAAAGACGGTACCATCACCAAGGAATGGAATGCCAGTGACATGGTGGTGTGTGGAGATACCAATCCCGATGCTCAAGGCTCGTTTGGCATCAACGTAGCCTACAAGGGCATCTACGTGAACGCTTCGTTCCTCTATGCTTTTGGTGGGCAAGTGTATAACCAGACCCTTCTTGAGAAAGTGGAGAACGCGCAGATAAAAGATCAGAACGTGGACCGTCGTGTCATCACGGACAGATGGCGCAAGGTGGGTGATATAGCGCCATTCTATGGATTGGGCGAGAAGAGCTCCACAAAGCCCACGTCAAGATTTGTGCAAAATGACAATTACGTGCATTTCAACAGCTTGGCCATAGGCTATGACTTCAGTCGGAAACTCATCTCCAAGCTCAAGCTAAGCGCGCTGTCCATCACGCTCAACGCATCCGACTTGGCTCGATGGAACACCGTGAGGGTGGAACGCGGACTCTCATATCCTTATGCCCACACGTACAGCATAAGCTTGCGAGCAAGTTATTGACCTAAAAAAATCAACGACAACGATTATGAAACAAAAAACATATTCCATCATCATAGCCTGCATGGCACTTTTGGGGCTGAGTGGCTGCAACGACTGGCTTGACGTGCCCGTGGAGGGACAGTCTACGGCCAACGAACTCTTCGAGACCGGCGACGGCTATCGCTCCGCCCTGCACGGCATTTACAAAAGCATGGCCTCGCCCACGCTCTACGGACGAGAGTTGCAATTTGGCGTTATAGACTTCTTCTCAGGTCAGTACGACATCAATGTCAATTCCAATGACCTGAGCAACCCCACCTATATTGCGGCTGGTAAGCGCGACTATAAGGATGCCAAGCTACAGCCATTGATAGATAATATCTGGTTGGCAGCCTTCAACGCTATTGCCGCCGACAACGATTTAATCAAGCATTTGGAGGGCGAGAGTGGCAATAAGTTCAGCGAGGGCAAAATGGAGAGAGACGATATCCTTGGCGAGGCCAAGGCTATCAGGGCTTTCATCCACCTCGATATGCTCCGCCTCTTCGCCCCAGCACCCATTGACGACGATGGCGGCAATTACATTCCCTACGTGACGGAGTTCCCGAACAAGAGAGCCACGCACTTGCCTGTCAAGGAGGTGATGGGTAAAATCATCGAGGACCTTGAACAAGCGCGCGAGCTTGTCAAGCCTTTTGACTTCTCACCCTTGGGATATAGCGCCAGTGTATCGGGCGAGGCGCGCTTCTATAACTCCTTGATGTATGGCATGGAGGGTGCCGCCGACCCCACGAGCGTGGACCCTTTCTTCTTGGGCAGGGGTTACAGATTCTCCTATTGGGCCATCACGGCCCTGTTGGCACGTGCCCATCAGTATAACGCCACGTTCGATCCCTCTTCTTTGGACAAGGCCAAGGCGTATGCGTTGGAGGTGTTGGATGCCACTTTCGAGGGTGCCAATGCCACCAAATTTGAGCCTTTCAAGAGTGAACAGTTCAATTTCGCGTGGGTAGACCAGCCCGAGGAGATGAGCGACATACGCATGGTGGGCACGCTTGTCATGGGTTTGTACAACGAGAAGCAAGTGGACGAGGCAGGTTTGGAACGCCTATTTCCACGAGAGAAAAACCAGCATAGCAGCGACTTGTTTATCGTGAACAAAGATGGCCAAGACATCTTCAAGACCATCTCGGGCATGGATGAGAGCACCACCGACATTCGATCCACTCGCCTTATCTACGAGCCGAAAGGATCTTACCGCAACTTCCTCTCTACCAAATGGTATGTCAAAGAGAGAAACACGATGGAGCGCGACCGCACTGTCACCATCCTGCCCCTGCTGCGCACGTCTGAGTTGAGATACATCGTGGCCGAGTGCATGGCTCGAAAGGGTGATTTCGAGGGTGCTTACGGCTTGCTCAACACTATGCGCGAGCACCGCGGACTGAACGATTATAAGTTGCCCACGCAAACTACATGGGGTGATTTTGTCAAGGACCTTGTGCGAGAGGGACAGCGCGAGTGGATTAGCGAGGGACAACTGTTCTATCTCTACAAGCGACTTAACGCGGGCGTGAAACGCGACGACGGCACCGTCAAGCCATTGACCAAGCAAGAGAGCGTGCTGCCTATACCCGCGGAGGAAACCAAATAAAACTGTAAAAAGATGAAACGCATGAAAAAATACATCTATACACTGCCACTCGCGGCATTGATAGCCTGTGTCTCTTGTCAGGAAGAAGGACTGATGACCTTCGGGCAGGAGCACCATATATATTTTGAGAAGTTCTACAAGGATGCCGCGGCGCCGGGCAAGGAAAAGGCCGACTCGACCATAGCGTCTTTCTTCTTTGAGAACGACGACGTGTCAGAGATAGACGCCAAGGTTGTGGTTAACATGACTGGCCGGCTGCTTGAGCAAGACGCCACGTTCAAACTCAAGGTTGTGCCAGACATGACAACGGCCCTGCCCGACGAGTACAAACTGCAAGACACTTACACGTTCAGGGCGCACAATGTACCAGAAGGAGCCAAAAACCAAAGCGACACCATCGCCATAAGGATGTTTAGGTCGTCCAGGCTCAAAAGCATGCCACACGGCGTGAAGCTCACGGTAGAACTGATTCCCATGGGTGAGATACAGTTGGGGCAGACCGAGCGCACGCGGGCCGTCATTGTGCTCACGCGCGACGCTGTTAAACCCGAGTGGTGGGACACCGACGTGACCAACAATCTCTTCGGCGAATACTCCAGTCGTAAGTACAAACTATTCTTGCTCAACATTGACAAGCAAGCCACGCTCAACGAGGATATGTTGCGCAAGGCGCCATACAAGGCCATCAAACTTGTCAGGCAGTTCAAGCAATGGCTCGTGGAGCATCCGGATCAAGCCAAGGAAGAAGACGGAAGTGCGATGACCGTCAATGTTTAACCATGCAAACAACGAAAGGAACGCATTATGAAAACAATGAGAAACGCCATCGCGTGCGCACTTGTATGCACCACGCTGAGTGCTTGTTTTAGCGACGAGGGAAATTACACTTACGAATCGCTTAAGCCCCCAACGTGGCTCATCAACGTAAACAACGCCCCTATATACGTGTATGGACGGGGTGGCGAGAAAACATATATCGACGCGTCGAGATACTTCAATTGGGGAAAACTCGACTCGCTTGAGAGAAGCAAGGAGGTGCGCTATGAGTGGCGCCTTAATGGCAAGGTATTTTCTACCGAGCTGAAAGAGACCATCCCCACCGATGAGTTCATGAAACGTTTGGGGCTGACCGACTATCCCACTGGGAGCTTTGATGGTGACTTTGCCATCATAGAGAAAGCCACGGGCATTTCTTTCAAGGCACGAACCTATATCACTATCGAGCCTCCCATCGCAGAGTGCGACTTCATCGTCTACTCTGCCAAGAACAACAGCGATCCGCATACAGGTTCCATGTCGGCGTTGAGCCTCAAATACGGGCGCGCCGCCAACGGCACTTTCAGCGTGCCAAAGTTTATCTTCAAGAAGCACTTGTCAGACGATATACCGGGAACGCCCAAACGCATGGATGTCTCGCTGTCGCTCAATGTCAGTCCGACGGGGTCGGTGACGGCCATCACGCAGGAGGGAGACGCGGTGGTTCTCAACGCCTCAACGCTCAAGAAGGCCTGGGAACTTGGTTCGCAGTTTGCTGACGGAACGCCTGCCAACTTCAAGGTTAGCGCTCGCAGAGACCAAGAAATAGATGCTGACAACCCTGCGTTCACGTGGGTGGCCACCCAAGACGGTCGCATTTTCACGCGCCAGACGGGCAAGCACTACCTCGGCGGAAAGTTTCTTACTGAGCCGTATTATCTCGACAAAAAAGGTTACAAGGTGACCAATTTTGGACATACGCTGTGGGGACACACCAACATCCCATGCTACGACGAGAAAAACAGGCGCGTGCTCATCGCGACATCGTTGGAGGGAAACTATCACAGTTACCGTGTCTTTATGACAGATTTGTCAATGCCGGGATGGGCGGGAGCCCCCATCATGAAAATGCCAGCAGATGCGGAGGTGCTCTATCTGACCACCATCAATGGTCAAATGTATTGGGACCGAAACAACAGTTGGTATCAAATATGGTACAACACGGGCGGAAAATCTATGGTTGGAACCTTTGCCGTGGACAATCGGACGCGCAAACTCAACGTGCCGATGGCCAACACCTATTACTTCCCGTACGAGGTGACAGGTCACCAACTCAACAAAGAGACCGTGTTCCTTACCGCGGCCACAACCCGTTTAAGCAATTTGAAGAGCCGTTGTGATCTTTTTTCAGAGGGCAACAAAGTGTTTGTGGTCGTCAGGAGTGGCACATGGGGTTCCACATCCATAGACCAGATAGGCCAACTGCCGCTCAAGGGCATCACCTCCAAAGTTACGGCCATGACCTATGACCGCAACGACCAGTACACGCAGGGGCGTGATTACAAGCACTTGCTCGTGGGATGCGAGAACGGCGATGTCTTAATCTATGAGGTGACAAACCTGCCGGCGCCTGTCCTTGTGGGCAAATACAACGCTGGCGGGCGGGTGGCCGCCATCAAACAGCTGCGCGCGGAGCGCACCACGCTTGACATGTATTGATAAAAACAAGCTAACAATCATAATTCTTTTATCGTGAAGAGAGCCGGGCGTCGCATGGTCGGCGCCTGGATTTCTTTACAATTCCTCGCACATGAACAATCAAAAACAACTATAAATGAACAATAGAAAAACATTCAAAACATTGCTTTGCCTTCTCGCCATTACAGTGGCGACGCAGGTGGCGGCTCAAAACGATACGAAGGCGACTGCCGATGTAACCGTAAATTGCGACACCAATGGCCCGATAACGCTATCGGTCTCGAAAGGTGCCACGTGTGCCTCGTACAGCATGCAGCTTTTCACGTCTGACATAGCCACACGCATCGGTGACGCCGTGTTGGCCAATTATTTCAGTAACCAGAAAATAGAAAAGCGCACGCCCAACCTCAAAAACGCGAAATTTATGGACATGGGGTTCTGTGTCTTGCCCGAGAAGGAATACACATTGCTCACCCTCGCCTATGACAAGAATGGCGCAGCAGGTAGCGTCACGCGCACCTCTTTCACCACGCCCAAGCACAAGCCAGCTGGCAATCCGCGGCTCACGTGCACTGTGACGGCCCTTGGCCCCGACAGCGTTACGGTGAAGTTTAGTCCCAACGCTGATGTGGCAGGTTACGCTATTTGCCAATTCGAGGCTGGAAGCATAGATAGTCTCGTTTCGCATCACGGTCCGATGATGGGTTTCTCAAATTCTTCTGACATGATTAGACGGTTCAGTGGGCAGTCGGCTTACACCAAGGAGATGAGCCACACGTGGGACGATATGATACCCAACTATGACTATGAGATATGCGCGTTGCCTTGGGACAAGGACGGCGTGTACCTCGACATTGTCACCACGCCCGTCAAAACCGCCTTGTTGGGTGGCGAGGGTGTGGCTGCCGTGAGCATCGAGATAGGGCAATTTGGCGGTAGCGACGACACGGGCTACTTCCAGGAAATAGTCTATACGCCCAACGACCAAGCGGCCGTACACCGAGATATCATCATCACCGAGGAGGCTTTCAACGCCAAAGACATGGGCGAGCGCGGCGTTATCGACATGCTGCAAAAGGAAATTCCGCAAGATCCCTATTGGAACCAGTATCGCGTGGATCGCGCCAAATGGAACGCACAACCTGCCACCACATACGTGGCGTGCTCCATGGCACGTAACGTCAAGGGCGAGTGGGGCAAGTTGCACACCAAGAAATTTACCACGCCAGCCAAATAGTAACCATATTGCGTAAGTCACACATGCGCGGCGCCTCGGTTGAGGAGCCGTGCGGCTAACACTATCACAACTATGAAACATTTCCTCAGGAGGGCATTGCTCGGCCTCGCCATGCTGCCCGCCATGACACAAGCGGTCGATTTGCCGCAGGCGTTACCCATAGACACGGCTGTAAGAATAGGCACTTTGGACAATGGCCTTAAGTATTACATCCGCCATAACAACTGGCCCGAGAAACGTGCCAACTTCTATATTGTACAGCGCGTAGGCTCCATACAGGAGGAAGAGAACCAACGCGGTTTGGCGCACTTCCTCGAACACATGTGCTTCAATGGCACCAAAAACTTCCCCGGAAACAATGTCATCAGATATTGCGAGTCTTTGGGCGTGAAGTTTGGTGGCGACCTCAACGCATACACGTCCATAGACCAGACGGTTTACAACATCTCCAACGTGCCTACCAAGCGACAGAGCGCGCTCGACTCGTGCCTGCTCATCCTGCACGACTGGGCCAACGGCCTGACATTGGACCCTCAAGAGATAGACAAAGAACGAGGCGTGATACACGAAGAGTGGAGAGAGCGCACCAGTGCCAACTCGCGCATGTTGGAGCGTAACTTGCCTACACTCTACTCTGGATCCAAGTATGGCTCGCGCTTTCCCATCGGACTGATGAGTGTCGTGGACAATTTCAAACCAGCAGAGCTGCGTGCCTACTATGAGAAATGGTACCACCCATCCAACCAGTGTATCATCGTCGTGGGAGATATTGATGTGGATCACACCGAGCGCATGATACGGCAGATGTTCGGGCCTGTGACCAATCCGGCCGACATCGCTCCCATTGTCGCCGAGCAAGTGCCCGACAACGACACCCCCATTGTCGTGATAGACAAGGACAAGGAACAACCCAACACCGCCGTAGAGGCAATCTTCAAGCATGACCCGTGGCCCGACTCTCTCAAAAACTCCATGGACTACGTCATGGCTAACTATGTCAGAAATGTGGCCATAGGCATGCTCAATGACCGGTATGCTGAGGCGGCGCAAAAGAGTGGATGCCCATACTTTGGCGCTGAGGCGGCTGATGGAACGTTCATTTTTGCCAAAACAAAAAACGCCTTCAGGGTGTCGACGGCGCCAAGGAGCATCGAACTAACGGCCAAAGCCTTGAAAACTGCTCTTGCCGAGGCTCATCGCGCAGCCGACCATGGATTTACGCAGGTGGAATATGACAGGGCCAAGAAAAACCTTCTCAACGGTTTGGAACGCGCGTACAACAACAAGGACAAGCGCGGTAACGCCTCGTTCGCAGACGACTACAAGGGTAACTATCTCTCCAACGAGCCAATTCCGTCTTTTGAGGAGTATTATTATATGATGCGACAGGCCATTCCGCAAATACCTTTGGAGGAGATTAACAGGGTGTTGCCAAGCCTTTTGCCTAAGTCTGACCATAACTTGGTGATTATCAACTTTAACAATGAGAAGGAGGGAAATGTCTATCCCAAGCGAGAGGAATTGCTTGAAGCTGTGAGAGAGGCTCGCCAAGCCAATCTTGAGGCCTACGTGGACACCTTGCAACAACAGCCGTTGATGAAAAAATTACCACGACCCGGCAGAATTGTGAAAGAAAAAAAGAACGCCAAGTTTGGTTTCACCGAGCTGAAACTGTCCAATGGCGTAACTGTGGTGCTTAAGAAAACCGACTTCAAGAAAGGGCAAGTGGGTCTGTCGGCGATGGGTCCCGGTGGAAAGTCGCTCTATGGAGAGAAAGACTTTGCTAACTTGGCCGCTTTTGATGATATCGTGGGCAACAGCGCGTTAGGTGGATTCACGGGTATGCAACTACCTAAAATTCTTGCTGGCAAGACCGTCAACGCCCATCTTTCCATCGGTGATAAATATATGGGTGTGGGCGGATCGGCCACCAAGCAAGACGTGGAGACCATGCTGCAACTTGTCTATTTGTATTTTACTGATATTGGTAAGGATGAGAAAGCTGTGGCCAACCTCATGGATGGATGGCGCACATCGCTCAAAAATAGGAATTTGTCGCATGAGACAATCTACTCAGATTCGCTCACGGCCACGCTCTATGGGCATAATCCAAGACTCAGACCTTTTCTTGAGGAACACCTCAAGGATATAAATTATGACCGCGTGCTACAGATAGCGCGCGAGCGCACGGCCAACGCGTCGGCATGGACGTTCACCTTTGTGGGCGATTATGACGAGTCCACCATTCGTCCGCTCGTATGCCGTTACCTTGGCTCGCTGCCCACCAAGGGCAAGGTGAGACACGGCCATCTGCTCACATCTTATCAAAAGGGCGTGGTTGAAAACGTGTTCCACCGTAAGATGCAGACTCCCAAGGCTATGGCTTGCATGGTGTGGCACAACACCGACATGCCCTATACTATGGATGGCGCCATGAAGATGAACATGATAGGGCAAATACTTAGCATGGTGTATCTCAAGAAGATACGCGAGGATGCGGGCGCTGCCTATTCGTGCGGAGCTGACGGTTCGGCTGAGATAGAGGGCGACTTCCACGCTTACTCACTCGTGGTGACGTGCCCCGTGAAACCGGAGAAAAGCGACATAGCGCTTAAAATAATGCGCGATGAGGCCGAGCGCATGGCCACACATTGCGACGAGGCCATGTTGGACAAAGTGAAAGCCTATATGCTCAAAAACGTCGATTTGGCTGTAAAAACAAACACTTACTGGCGAAACGTCATCGGTATGTACCGCCGTTATGGCATAGACACGCACACTCGATACAAAGAGGTCATCAAGGAGCAAACCGCGCAGGGACTGTGCGATTTTATGAAAAATTTCTTGCAGGCCAACAATCGTGTCACCGTGGTGATGTTGCCGCAAGAATGACGACGGCCCTTGACGTTGCCATTAACAAAATCTCCCGTCAACCAAATAGGCTGACGGGAGATTTTATAATGCCCCTACACGTCATGCGCGCTTCTTTTATGCTTCAGCATGGTGTTTTTTACGCTTAGGCATGATATTCTTCGCACCGTGACACAATGTTTTTTACACTTTGAAATAATCTTCCAATGCTTTCCGTGCGCTGCCGTTGTCGTTTGGCAAGTCCTCAATGACGCGCCCTCGCTCGAGTAGCGCTATGCGAGTGCTTATGTCCACGGTGTGCTGCAAATTGTGGCTGCTAACGAGGATGGTGGCACCAGTCTCGGCATGGTATTCGGTCAGGAGGTTTTTCAAGATGTTCTGGCCCGATGGATCGAGATAGTTAAACGGTTCGTCGAGTACCACCAATTCTGGTCTTGTGAACAGTATGGAGATGATGCCAACTTTCTGTTTGTTGCCCGCGCTGAGATTGCGAATGTATTTTTTTTGACCGAAAATCTCACCGTTTGTAAAAGGCAAGAAGCGTCCAATGGCACTGCTCTCGATGTTTGCCCAGTCGATGGGTGGCGCGCCGTTGGCTTTGGCTATAAAGTCGATATATTCCTCGGGCGTGAGAAAATCGATGAGAAACCCTTCGTCTATATATGCGCCTGTTATATTTTTCCAATCTTCAGAGTGGGCTGGGTTGATGGGCGTGGGTGCGCCCTCGCTGTCCGTTGGTCGGGGCGTTAGCAGCACCTCGCCTTGGTCGGCGAGCAGCAAGTCGAGCATCAGCCTGAACAGAGTGGTCTTGCCTGCGCCGTTATTGCCTACCAATCCGAGAATGTCTCCGTTGTTAATGGTGAAGTGGTCTATATTTACGGCTGTTTTCTCCCCAAATGTTTTAACTAATTGATGAATGTCTATTTGCATATGATAGCGTCGTTGTTTGTTAGTGTGCAATCTACTCGTATGCAAAGTTAACAATAATATTAATACATACCCACTTTTTTATAGGTGTGTTTTGCTTAAAAAAACAGGGCGTTCTATGGTTTGTGCGCGGCGCGTGCCGGTGGATGGCCAAATACGAGACATAAGCGTACAAAACAATTGTCGCCTCTCGTTGTGATGCGAGAGGCGACAATTGATAGGATAGCTCATGGATTGTATTTACGATTTATCCTAAATATTTCATCAATATTTTGATATTGCCACTTGCGCGCAATTTGGCAATGCTCTTCTCCCTGATCTGTCTCACACGCTCTCGTGTCAGTCCCAGTTGGTCTCCAATCTCCTCTAAGCCGAGCTCGTGGCAACCTATTCCGAAACATTCGCGGATGATGGTTATCTCTCTTTCTTTGAGCACGCTCTCAAGCACCGTGTTCAATTCTTGCGCCATACTCTCGTGGTCCACGCTCCTGTCGGTGCGACTTTCATCGCCGCTGGCCATAATGTCAGCCATCGAGTTGGTCTCGTCTTCTTGGAATGGCGCGTCTATGCTCACGTGGTGGCCATCTGCCATCATGCTTTGCTGCACCTTGTTCACTTCCACGTCCACCGCGTCGGCTATCTCTTGTGTGCTTGGCCGACGCTCGTGCTTCTGCTCAAACTTGTTTATTTCTTGATTAATCTTGCTCAGTGTGCCCACCTGATTGAGCGGCAACCTAACGATACGGCTTTGCTCGGCGATGGCTTGCAAGATACTTTGGCGTATCCACCACACCGCATAGGATATGAATTTGAAACCTCGCGTCTCATCAAATTTCTCCGATGCCTTGATCAACCCGATATTGCCCTCGTTGATTAGGTCGGTCAGTGACAGCCCTTGGTGTTGGTATTGCTTGGCTACTGATACCACGAAGCGCAGATTAGAGGTGATGAGTTTCTCCTTGGCGCGTTCTCCTTCCTTTCCGCCTTTTTTGATTTTTTGTGAAAGTTCAATTTCTTCGTCAATAGAGATAAGTGGAGCACGTCCTATTTCCACCAAGTATTTATCCAATGCCTCACTAGCGCGATTGGTGATACTTTTCTGTATTTTTAATTGTCTCATGTTCTATTATACCCCCCTAATGAAAGCTGGCACACTTTCATTATATTATTCAATTTATAAATATAACTATTTTTTTCTACTTTTAGGGTGTATGTCTTTGATATTTATGGATAAATAACATTTGTTGCCCTAAATTAAGTGCTAACTTGTCGTGCCTGTCATGCGATAATGCTCAGTGCGTGATACAAAACTGGTGCACTTGTCAGCGTGTGTTGCCGCTTACTGTTTTGAGGTGCATGGCTTATAAGTGGTTGGTGGCATGTGTAAAGGTGGTGAGTCCACAACGACAAAAGCCAAGCGAACCTGCTGGTTCACTTGACTTCTGTGACGATGTACACCCTTAGGGATTCGAACCCTAGACCCACTGATTAAGAGTCAGTTGCTCTACCAACTGAGCTAAGGGTGCATGAGAAATTGGGTGACAAGCGGTGTACACCCTTAGGGATTCGAACCCTAGACCCACTGATTAAGAGTCAGTTGCTCTACCAACTGAGCTAAGGGTGCAATTTCTCATGCCCATGCAAGCGGCACAATGGTCGTTTGTAAAAGCGTGTGCAAAATTACATATTTTTTTTTATATGACCAAAGGTTTGATGTTTTTTTAGATTAAATCTTCACGGCTCTTTCATTTAAAAAGTCTTGGGCCTTTTATAAATACTGTTATTTATAGCGCGCCAGTGACACGGTGAAAGTTGTTCTTTCCTAAAGATACGAGCATGATCGTATGGAGGTTGGCCATTGAAACTCGTGTGGTATGACACATTCAACTTTTCATCTAACCACATGAAAACCAACAAAATAAGTGCTAATAAAAGTTGGTCAAGCGAGCTGCCTTTCGTAACTTTATAGTAAAGAAAATAGTTGGAAGGCGTTTTTTGTCCAAATAAAGTCATAAAATCAGCCCTCTGATGGCAGGCTGTTCTACGGTGATGATAATGGGTGGAAGTGATGTTTTCTGGCGTTACGCGCCTCGCTTGTGTTATTATCTTTGGTCGATTGCTATCTAATGGCGTGGTGTTTAGGTCTTACTCATGTCGTGATTAAGACCCAAACGGCGTGTGAATAGTGCCTAACCGGCATGCGAATAGTGCCTAAAGGTATGATGTGAGGCGATTTGTGATGGTCGAAACAGCCGTGAAAGTTTGTAAACAGCTTGCTGAAAACAAGTTATGAAAATCGCTGAAAAATCGCGTATTTGCGAGCGGCGAGCCTGTCTTTTGCAAATACGCGAATTTTCAGAGGTTGTTTGTCGTGTTTTTTCAACATTGAGTGCATCGCAGCGTCAACCAGCAAGTGCTAAGAAATAAATCTTTTACTAATTGATTATCAATATTCTACGCACCAAACGGCAGAAAAGTGACTGTATGGATTCTGTGTAGATACAAGAAGCTAAGATTTAACGTATTTAACCTTTGTTAGCTCGGGTTTTTAGTTGTTTGCTTGTGTCCATAATGGTTCTTGCTCCTAACCAACGGGGAAACCAAGGGCTGTTAGATCTATCTCAGGGAACTTACCAAACAATTCATTCATCTTGTCAAGCATATCGTTGCTTGGGGAAATAATGTCAAGGAGATACTTGATGATGCACATGTCAAAGTATACCTTCAATGGGTCTGTTGGCAATGTAATCCACGGACGTGACATTCTGATTGGCATAGTGGCACGAATGGAGAATACTCTGTTTAATATGCGTGTAAGATGACAGCAAGATTTTCTTGTCAAAGCGATACAGCATCATGACTTTGCTGAAAGTTACGCCTGGCTTGAATAATTGCCGTTCCTTGGGAATAGAAAGTAATGGGAACATATAGGCAGACAAACGATAATAACCGATGTGAGAAAGATAATGCTGAGCTTTTTCCTCATCTGTAATATCCATACCTCTTGTTTTGAGTAGTCGCACTAACTCTTGTGTTGTGGAATAAGTTTTCACAAACGTAATTCTTGCTGCCATAGGCCTATAAAAAAAACGACCCGCACATTTGAGCATCGTTGAGAGGCTTGGCGTCAAATTGCTCCATGATTGAAAATAATCCCCCAAAAGGAGTGAGTCTCTCAGATTTAATTTGTATCTTCGCCATGTCTATCGTCGGATTCTCTTGTTTTTTGCAACACTAAGATAAGTGAAAATTCTGACATAGCAAAATCATGAGCAACTTTTTGTTGCTCAGGTACTTAAAAAGTTTAATTTATAATAGTGTTGCGGAATTAAGGGATTATAGAGATCCGAACTGATTACAGTAGAAAAATATTAAATAGGAATTAGAAGAAAGATAGGACGGAAGATCTGAAAAATTCTGTAAATCCTATTTATTTTATCTTAAAAGATAACTAAAAGATTAAGCCTTATGAAAAGATTACTAACCATTTTATTTTTAAGTTTATTCTGCGTTATGTCATACGCACAGAGTAAAGGAGATTATTACGACATGGCTTATAAATTGGCTGGTAAACACCAAATAGATAGCTCATTTATCTACCTTGACTCATTAGCTACGAAGTATGCAGATAAAGAATTATATTTATATTATAATTTAACAGTAAATCCTCGATTTAGACAAATGCATCAGGATAAACGTTGGGATGAGCTTATGAATAAGATACTCAAAGCAAAGCATGAAGTTGAAGATACATTGACTTTGCAATGCCCACAGAAAAAGGATGTTGAAAAGACCATTACAGCAGAGGCAAAGCATTATAAGATGTGTGTAGACATCAATGTAAAGGAAAAGAATTTGAAAGTAGATGGAACTGTAACCGTCAACTTTAACAAGAAAGCTTATATTGATTTTGCTTTGTGGAAATATAGTACTGTGAAAGATATAAAGGTAAACGGCAAGGATTCTAATATTGATTTTACCCCTGAGAGTAAATTCCAGTGGATGCCACAGGCAGGGCGACTTCGTGTTAATAAAGACAATTCAGACAAGGCTACAATCCATTTTACCTATACTGCTCATATTGATAGTGTGGAAGCATGGATGGCTTCTTGCGATACCAACCTTGTGATGCTATCCATGTATATGCCATGGTATCCTTATAATTCAGATAGTGAGCATTTTACGGGTGATATAATATTTAAGATAGATGATAATTTTAAAGTATCAGGGTCTGGTCTTATGTCTAAAAGAGACAAGCAATGGGTGATGCATCAACCATGGGAAGGTTTTGATTTTGACTTTATTGCTGCACCAAATCTGAAGAGTAGAGTTGTAAAAAGTCAGGGAAAATCCATTGAGATTGACTATTTATCGTTTGAAGAAGCTGATGTCGATTCGTTAGCCAATGCTTGTCGAGAGATATTCAACTATTATAGCAAGCTCTATCAAGTTGTTCCTGAGACTAAGGAGTTAAAAGTAGTGTTGCTGCCCGATCTTGGTGGTGCTATCAGTAGGCGTAACTTCATTGTTGCAGAGGCTTATGTCTTTAATGAATATCTTTTTAAACTCATAGCACATGAGATAGGGCATTTCTGGTGGCAGTATGCTCCCACAGATAATTGGCTTGATTGGATGAACGAATCGTTTGCTGAATACAGCTCACTTCGGGCTATTAAGCATCATTTTGGTGATGCTCTTTTCAATGATTATGCCAAAGCATATCGCGAAAGTGTTAGAAAAGTTTGTCCAATAATGGAGTTAGACAGAAATGCCCCTGATGCGCATAAGGTTTTCTATAATAAGGGAGCCATCGTTCTTTATGACTTGCAGAAAAAAGTAGGCGACGAGAAGTTCTTTAAGTTTATGCAGACTTTAGCTAAAAGTCATGTAGAGACTCATGTCCAGCTGATGAATATAGCTAAAAATACGATGGGTTCTAAATGGGCTTCTTGGATAGAGATGCGTTTACAGCAGTAATGTGAACTTTATGAATCTCATCGAACTCGTGTTAAGATAAACTTGCGGGCAAGATATAAAATCCGCCATATAGAGGAAACGAGGGTATTCCTTTTGTATGGTGGATTTTAATATTTAAAAGAGTTATTTATGTTCATCTATATTTGGTGTAAAGAGGGCTTTATTCCACCTTTCCTGCAACAGCGTTGGGTGTCCAATACTTAAAGAAGCTAAGTACTTTCTTCGGGCTATAGCCTTGACCCTCTTCAAGCAAACTGCTGTCTTGAATGTGAACCACCTTTCCATCGCCATTGAGTATGACAAAAACAGGGAAACCGAAACGTTGTGGATAACCTAATCGTTTCAACATACCCTCTGGCGCACTTTTACGAGGATGATAGTTGACATGAATATAAACGTAGTTGTCGGCAATTACTTTGCTGATGGCTGCATCTTTCGTAATGAAGTCGGCAAAGCGCAAACACCAAGGACACCAGTTGCCACCCAACTGGCATACCACAAATTTATTAGCCTGTTTAGCCTTGCTAATGGCCTCATCAATCTGTGTCATCTGATTGATATTTTCATTATATACTTTGGGCAATTGTGCATGGATATTTAGTGCAAATATCACAGTCATTAATAGAAATAAAACTTGTTTCTTCATATATGTTTCTTTTTAACCTTAATTCCGCAACACTATTATAAATTAAACTTTTTAAGTACTTGAGCAACAAAAAGTTCTTGCTTTGGCAAGCGGCAGAGCCGAGCGGCTCAGGATTTTGCCATGTCAGAATTTTCACTTATCTTAGTGTTGCAAAAAAACAAGAGAACCTGACGATAGACATGGCGAAGATACAAATTAAATCTGAGAGACTCACTCCTTTTGGGGGATTATTTTCGGGTCATGGAGCAATTTGACTCCACGCCTTAGTTGTGGATTTGAGGATATCAAGCTTTTTCGAAGGTTTCTGCAAAGATTTTAACAAAATCTTTGTAGGATTTTTCTGAAAGATTATCTTTTGCATAACGTTTAACAGCCACGAAAACCTCTTCTTTAGAAGAACATTTGCTTATTACCTCAGACAAACCATTATGGAATGCTACAGAAGCTGAAGAATTAGCCCTTTCTGCACTAACATGCCCACCACCTGTTTTAAAAACAACGTTTTCTGTTTTTTGAACAAGTTTTGTCAATGCTAACGACATAAAAGGACCATCTTCTCCCCACTTTGGATTGGTTAAAAAATCTTTATAGTTTTTTGTCATAAGCCATTCATGAACACCACCATCTCCACTTCTACGTATAGCTTTTTTTATATATATATTTATATCAGGATTGTCCAACAATAACTCGGTCTGCTTTTTATCTCCCATAGCTAATCGGATAAAAAACTCTTGAAATTTCTTGTTGTCGCCAGCATATTGCTTTATAAAAACTCTTAATTGCTTTGGATTTGCCAACAAATAGTTGAGTTCCTTTTCGCTTAATACTATTGGCCCCTTTGCCATTATAGCTTGTAGTTCCTTATGCAGGAGAGTTTTGCTTATTTTTGTACCTAAGTATATTTTTGAGACCTTATTTACAACTTTATCTTTGAGGCTTGAAACACGCTTACTGTAATCTACATTTTTTGCCGATTTCTCTGCCAAAGCTTTAACGGCAGATTTCTCTGTATGTGCAATCTGCTTTTCGGCACTTACCATGCCATAACGCAAAAGCGAACGAAGTTCCTTCGTTTCTATTTCTTTCAATAAATTCTTGCGTACTGTACTTCTAACAAGCTGTTTAGCTGAAGCATTCTTGACATAGTCCTTACTGATTTCTTTAGCACCAGACTTAAAGGCTCCCTCCAACATTTCCTTATTGGTAGCCTTTATTCCTTCTTTAGTTAATACTTTAGCCTCTGCTCGAAACAGACCTTTCGCTCCTTTATATACCGATCTCACCATTTGCTTTTGCGCAAAAGACGAATAGGGTATAATCAGTATTATGGAAACAACAAATATTTTTAGATTAAAGTTTTTCATAAACTTTTGGATATAGCATTATATAATTTTTTACTATTCTCATCAATATTCTTAAACACTCTTTCTGTATAGTATTTCAGATACGCTTGGCGTATTTGGAAACCGATGTTCTCCATGCAAGCGTACTTAACAACATCATCAGAATCCAGCTTTTGTGATTTTATATCATTAATTGTCACATTGATGTCATAAAGTAAATTGCCCGCATCATATGCCCACGCTACCGCAGGGCCAACACCGCCGCTACATGCTCCTAAAACTACAGGAACGACCCAATCCTTCAATAAAGAAGTTGTCATTTCCTCTTTTTCTTTTTCTGTAAACTTTCTTACTTCACGCACGCATTTCTTTGCCAATAATAAATTCATTGTTGCTTGGCTGATGCGCGTTTCGCTTTTAAACTCGCCATCTCCTACGATATCATTGTAATAGTTGTTTCTCAGAACCGCCAAAGAGTCTAAATATGTATTGATATATTTGGACACACACTCAGTATATTTTGCGTTGTCAATATTTTCGCTCCATATTTTTTCAAAATTATCACTTCCAGTACCAAATAAAAACTTAAGTTTTCTCCAATTCATGAAGCCACCAGCATATTGACTCATAACTTTGTCCATATCTTTCTCGAGCAAAGAGTCTATTTCTACCTCCATAGCGGGAACTATGCAGTCAACGAATGCTTTTTTCTGAGAGATTGCGTTTTCCTTGACTTCTTGGTTGATACTGGCAAGGTAATCCTCCCTCGTATTTTTGTAATAAATTTCCAAAGCATCATCAGCCGGTGTGTTTTCAACCTTTTCTTTAACAACCTTTATTGTGTCAAAGCCGCATAGTCCGATGATGGGAACAATGTCGTCAACATACAATGTGTCAAGAAACGGGAAATCGTCTCTGTTATCCACATAGAACTGAGCTCCCGCTGTTGGCGAAAGTTCAGCAAGGCTATTAATGGCATCTTCTGGACTTAGCTTTGGCCCTTCATCGGAAGAGCCCACGTTACAGGAAGAAAAACTTATTAGGATTGCAAAAACAAAAAATACGCTTTTAATTGCTGATCTATACATTTTTCGCATTTCCCTTAATTCCGCAACACTATTATAAATTAAACTTTTTAAGTACCTGAGCAACAAAAAGTTGCTCAGGATTTTGCCATGTCAGAATTTTCACTTATCTTAGTGTTGCAAAAAAAACAAGAGAATCCGACGATAGACATGGTAAAGATACAAATTAAATCTGAGAGACTCACTCCTTTTGGGGGATTATTTTCGGGTCATGGAGCAATTTGACTCCATCGCAGCGTCAACCAGCAAGTGCAAAAAAATAAAAGCTAAAAAAGCGAATAATTAAAAAAAAATGTACCTTTGCGTCACAAATGGATAAAGTGCGACAAAGTATAGCAACCAGTTTCCTGTCTTTACCACATATATATTATATGTGTAGCTTGCCAATGAAGCTTGCCCCAAAGCAGGACGGCACAAAACACGAAAATGAAAAGTGGTCGAAATTTTAAAGCAAGAAGGCGAACCTTGGGTCTCAGTTTAAGGTTACGTCCAAAATCGCCAGCAAATACAACATTAAAACAACATGCGTTGCACCTTGCCGCTCATGGGCATCCATCTTTGTCCCAAATACGAGATGACATCGTGGCGTGGTTTGCTGTTCCCACTCGTCAATTGACTTTTAGAGCTTGACATAAAACGTAAAGCCTGACAAGGCTTCTTAATGGGCGGGCTTAAATCGCGTTTACGCCCATTTACTATTTTACGAATATTTTTATTATCAATTAAACAATTACGCTTATGAAATTTAAAACTTTACACACCCTTTTGCTGATTATTGCCGCTACGCTGTGGACAGGGCGCATCGACGCACAACAACTCAAAATTGATGGCAACGACGTAAATATAACCAATGACGCCACGCTCACAGGGGTATGGCTCAAATCGGGCAATGTGAGCTGGAACGCGACGACCAAGACTCTCACGCTGGACAACGCCAAGATCGAGAACAGCATGGCATATGACAACACGCTTTTGGTTAGCGGCTTGGACGTTACCATCAAGCTGATTGGAAGCAGTGATATCAGGGCCACCTCCTCGGAGGGTGTCCGTCTCATGAACTCTAAGACCACCATCACTGGCGGCGGAACTCTCAAGGTGAACGCAGGATTTACCGACGTGTATCTACACCATGACGCCACACTGACCATTGACGGCTGCACCGTGGATATGGATCGCAGGTTGGAAGGTTGGAGCATGGGTGACGAGAAAGACAAAAATAACCACCTCGTGGTGAAAAATGCCACCCTGAAGGCCACGTCCGTGAACAAACTAAGCTCCATCACTCTCACAGCTTGCAAGATACAGTCGCCCGATGGTGGCAAGATTGACGGAAACGAGTTTGGCAAGTTCGTAGCCACGGCAGACGGCAGCAAAGCTCAAAACGTTGTCATTGTGCCAGACAAAACTGCCTCCATAGCGCGCGCAAACGTTGAGAACGGCTGCGAGACCAAAGCCATCTACTCCATGGACGGGCACCTTCAGCCCGCTCTTGGCAAGGGCATTAACATTGTGCGCACGAGCGATGGCAAGACCGTCAAAGTGCTCAAGAAGTAGCTCCGCGCGTGCCATGCCGTGCATTCGGTCGGTAAATGTGGCTTGCCCACATATATAACAACCGCCGCTTGTCGGCTTCGCGATTGATCTTTAACAAAAAAGCCATGCGGTAGGCATGGCTTTTTTGATGTGTACGCAATGTTAGTTGACAGGCCTGGGCGGTATGGCCAGACCTGCGCGGTAGCTCCGCAAACCGTACTTTGTGGCACGTGTAGGTTTTGTCTTATAGGTGAAGGTCGTGCCCCATGCGGTCGCGCTTGGTGCGCAGGTAGGTCAGGTCGTATTGGTTTGGCGTGATCTCAATGGGTACGTTCTCGACAATTTCCAGCCCATAGGCCTCTAAGCCCACGCGCTTGGTGGGGTTGTTGGTCATGAGTCGCATTTTGTGCACGCCGAGATGCCGCAGCATTTGGGCGCCGCAACCGTAGTCTCGCTCGTCGGGTTTGAAGCCTAAGTGGATGTTGGCGTCGACGGTGTCCAATCCCTCTTCTTGCAGTTTGTAGGCAGCAATCTTGTTCATCAGTCCGATACCGCGTCCCTCTTGCTGTATATAGATTACCACGCCCTTGCCCTCGCGCTCTATCATCTGCATTGACTTGTGCAGCTGCTCGCCACAATCGCAGCGCAGGCTGCCGAGGATGTCACCGGTGGCGCATGACGAGTGTACGCGTACGAGTATTGGCTCGTCGGGTGTCCATTGTCCCTTGATGAGGGCCATGTGCTCCATGCCGTTGCTGTTTTGCCTGAAGGGTATGAGGTGGAAGTGTCCATAGTCGGTTGGCATATCCACTTCCTCGCCCACCTCAATGATGGTCTCGCGTTGTAGACGGTAGGCTATGATATCCTTGATGGATATGAGCTTGATGCCCCATGCTTGCGCTTTCTCTTTGAGCTGGGGCAGTCGCGCCATGGTTCCGTCCTCGTTCATGATTTCCATGAGTGCGCCCACGGGTTGCAGTCCAGACAGTTTGCATAGGTCCACGGTGGCCTCGGTGTGGCCCGAGCGGCGCAGCACGCCGTTGTCTTGGGCGTAGAGGGGGTTTATATGGCCTGGTCGGCCGAAGGTTTCGGGGCGTGAATTTGGATCTGCGAGAGCCTTGATGGTGGCTGCCCGGTCATGGGCGGACACGCCAGTGGTGCAGCCTTCGAGTTTGTCCACGGTCACGGTGAACGGTGTGCCAAGTACGGATGTGTTGTTTTGCACTTGATGTGGTAGGTCTAACTCGCGTGCCCTTGAGAGCGTGACGGGCGCGCAGAGCACGCCGCGGGCGTTTTTGAGCATGAAGTTGACTTTCTCCGGGGTTATAAGCTCGGCAGCGATGATGAGGTCACCCTCGTTCTCTCGATCCTCGTCGTCTACGACGATAACAAATTTTCCTTTTTTGAAATCTTGGAGCGCGTCTTCAACGCTGCTCATCTTAATATCTGTCATGTTGAATATAAGTTATGGGGTATTTATGTTTTGGATTTGATGTTTTTCTCGATGTAGCTCGTCAACCTTTGGGTGTTTTCCCTGATTGCGCGCAGGTCGTGCAGCAATCGCAGTCGGTAGCGCCACATGCGGATGTATAAAAACAGGCCTAATGGGGCTACGATGGCCATGAGAATGTTGAGCCATTTGCGCTCGAATGGGCGAGTGTGCGCTTTTACAGAGAGTATGGGGTATTGGTTGATGAGGTGCAGCACTTGCATGTCGCGGGTGTTGGCGAGATCATCGATTGTTTGTTCCAGCAAGGCGTTGATGCGCGCTATCTCGTGGTCGGGCTGGTATCTGAAGAATACGTTGATGATATTGGGTGGCGAGATTAAGTTGTGTTTTTGGGCGTAAGCTGTGATATCATGGCTGATGTCTCGCAGCGTGGCGCACGCTTGCTCGTAATGGGGCTGTGTGATGATGACCTCCTTAGCGACAATGTGCCGTTTGGTGCGCAGGCCAAGCAATCGTCTGAACATGCTGACCCAAAGGTCGGCATTGAACACCATGGAGTCGTTGTAGGCCTTGTATGTCACGAATATCGCTACCGGGGTAAGCGTGGCTGGTGCCAATAGTTTGCCAAACCACACCGACCAGTCGCCTATTCGGGCCATGCGATAGCCTGAATTGTCGAGGATGTAATAAACGATAAAGACCAATACCGACACGATAACAGGCACGCCGAGACCACCTTTGCGAATGATGGCGCCAAGCGACGCACCGATAAAGAAGAAGATGAGGCATTGGAAGGCGAGAGTGAACTTGTTGATGGCCTCTATGTAGTGCATGCGAATGATCCATTCGTTGTCTTTGGTGAGCATGCTTTTGAAGTCGAGTTCGCTCACTTGGTTTTGTACATTGCCGAGCGCGTCGGTAACGATTTGGCGTTTTTGGTCTACCTTTAGCCTTTCCCATCGTTTGTCAATGTTGTAGGCAGGAGTGCGCCCACGCTTGACGGCTCGAGCCGAGTCTGCCTTGGATAGGTGGGGCATGGCGTAATAAGATCGTTTTGCCTCGTCGTAAAACACAGAGCCTAAGCTATCGTTGACGTGCGTGATAGAGTCGATGGCATGGTTTATTTGGTCGAGGCTCTTGCCTTTCGCGTTGTTTGAGAGCATGGCGGCGTCGGCCATGTTGAAGCCCGCATCGAAGTCGAGAATGATTTGTTTGGTGATGAAAGTCTCCCTGCGATAAGGCACGGCGGCGCTTCCAGCGAATTGTTGTGACTGCATGTTCTCAAACCATTCGCCTTGCCACAGGCTGAGCAGCAAGTGTTTTTTGTCGGCCGTGGATTGTAACATGCCTGAGTCTGCGAGGATGATGGCGGCGTCTTCGTAGCTTTGTGTCATGCGGTATATCATGATGCCATAGAGGTGCCCTGTCTTCATGTCCTTCTTTTGCACGTAGATATTGCAGTTGGGTATACCGTCGTAGAACACTCCCTCGGGTATCTCCAGTTCTGGACTCTTCTGTTTCATGGACACCAGCAACTGGGTGAGCTTCATGTTAGCCTGTGGGCCGATATTGTTTTGGAAATAGAAAGAGCACAGGCAAATGACAATGGTGACGACAATAAGCGAGCGGAATGTCTGCATGAGTGATATGCCGGCAGCCTTGATGGCGGTAAGCTCGGAGCTCTCGCCGAGATTGCCAAAGGTGATGAGCGAGCTTAGCAGAATGGCCAATGGCAGTGCTTGTGGCACGAGCATAAGCCCCATATACCAGAAAAATTGTGCCATGACCTCCAGCGAAAGCCCCTTGCCGATAAGCTCGTCGACATATCTCCACAGGAACTGCATCATTAGTACAAACTGACAAATGAAAAAAGTTCCTACGAACAAAAGGCCGAATTGGCGGAGAATGAATATGTCAAGTTTTTTAATACGGAGGTTCATATATTTGCTTTCCATGCACCGATGTCGTGCCTTCGAACATGGATGGAATTTGGTATGCAAAGATAATGTAAAATTATCAAGAAAGCGTTGTTTTTGTCATTTTTTATCGATCGGCTTTGGTTTTCTTACTAATGTGAATGGTCCATGCCGTTTCCAACACTCGTTATCGCCCATGGCGGCAAGCGAGGCAAAAATGGCGAGATCGTTTTGCGATATGGAATAAAACCGCTACTTTTGCATCATATATACATGATGTTATGGCAAAACACAACCATTTGGGCTTGTGGGGTGAGCAGGTGGCAGCCCGCTATTTGGCCGAACGGGGATACGTGATCATGGAGCGTGATTGGCGTTTCGGCCGTGGCAAGCCAGACATAGACCTTATCTGCAAGACGCCCGACGGCCGTGCCGTGGTGTTCGTGGAGGTAAAGACGCGCGAGGACGATGTGTCGCAAGCACCGGAGGATGCTGTAGATATGCGAAAAATGCGGCGTATAGGCCGCGCTGCCGATGAATATGTCAAGACGCTCGACATCGTGGACGACTTGCGATTTGACATTGTCGCGATTGTTGGTAGCGAGGGAGATACCAATCCTCAAATCAATCATATAGAAGATGCTTTCAATCCATTGCTTGTTTAAGAAGAAAAAAACAGACGACGGCATACGTTTTGTGGAACTGGACGAGACCGACAGCACCAACCGCTACTGCATGGACCATCTCTGTGACGGCCTTTTGATCGACGGACAGCCCATGCGGATGGTGGTGGTGAGCGCTGAGTACCAGCGTGACGGCCGTGGGCAGGGAATCAATAAGTGGGAGAGCGAACGTGGGGCTAATCTGTTGTTCTCCATGTACTGTCGCCCATCATGGCTCGCCGCCCGCAGGCAGTTTGTCATCTCGGAGTGCGCCGCGCTGGCCATCCGCGACACGCTCGCTACTTTTGCCGATGGCTTCAGCGTGAAATGGCCCAACGACATATACCACCACGATCGCAAGATATGCGGTATACTCATAGAGAACAGATTGAGCGCGGGCCGACTGAAGGACTGCGTGGTGGGCGTGGGGCTTAACGTGAACCAGCTACATTTCGTGAGTGACGCGCCCAATCCCGTGTCGCTTCGCCAGATAACCGGTCGCGAGATGGACTGTAAGGCGATAGAACACGATATAGTGCGGCGTTTTGACGAGCGTCTCGAGATGGGCGAGCGTGGACTGTATGGTGCCATCGCGGAGGACTATACCTCGTGTCTCTACAGGCTTGGTGGCTTTCATGCCTACCGGGATGCCTCCGGCATCTTCGAGGCGGCTATTGTCGAGGTTGAGGACGACGGTCAACTGATATTGCGCGACCGTGACGGACGCATGCGCGCCTATGCTTTCAAGGAAGTGGAATTTATCATATCATAAACTATGGCAAGATTTAAACGTATATTGTTGAAGCTCTCGGGCGAGAGCCTCATGGGCAATCAGGGCTACGGCATAGACGCTGGGCGGCTGGCTGACTACGCCCGCCAAATCAAGGAAACGCACGACATGGGCGTGCAAATAGGTATCGTGATAGGCGGTGGCAACATTTTTAGGGGCCTGAGTGGCAGCCAAAAAGGTTTTGACAGAGTGAGGGGTGACCAAATGGGCATGTGCGCCACGGTGATAAACTCGCTTGCCCTCAGCTCGGCGTTGGAGTCTATAGGCGTGAAGACCAAGGTGCTTACGGCTATCAGGATGGAGCCTATTGGCGAATTTTACAGCAAATGGAAAGCCGTGGAGGCGCTCGAGGCAGGCAAGGTGTGCATATGCTCGGCTGGCACCGGAAACCCTTATTTTACCACAGACACGGGCAGCTCGCTGCGCGGCATAGAGATTGAGGCCGATGTGATGCTCAAAGGTACGCGCGTGGATGGCGTGTACACGGCCGACCCAGAGAAAGACCCCGAGGCCAAGAAGTTTGCCGACATCACCTACCGTGAAGTGATAGAACGAGGCTTGAAGGTGATGGACCTCACGGCCATCTGCATGTGCCAGTCGAACGATTTTCCCATCTACGTCTTTAACATGGACGTGCCTGGCAACCTCAAACGGGTGATGGACGGCGAGGACATAGGCACCTTGGTGCACAATTGACAGGTGGATGGCGCGATCTTCGTGCCAATCGTAAACAGGTTTATAACCAGAGATTAAACCTGATTAGGAACAAGCGTCCACGTATATTTTAGATTTGTAAATCTTGAATTAACATTGCCTGGCTTAAGCCTGAGTGTGGAAGCACTTTGGCATCAATACTGAGTTTAGGTGGGTTGATGGGCTTGTGAATAATTTAGAATTAAAACTTCTTGCGATAAAAACGCCCCGAAAAACCAAAAGCGACATTTCTTTGTCATGCTTTTGACTTTTCGGGGCCTAATTTTTTAATAGTTACAATCACATATTAAACCTGATCAAGGATGCGTCTCGGTTTAAATTGTGAATTGAGAGTAGTGTGTTGTGCATGGCGTCACTTCACCTGTATGACGAGATACTTGCTGGTGCTCCAGAAAATCTCTGCGTTGGTGATGGTCAACACGTATTGGTTGTTGGTGTCACGGGTGAGCGTGTAGCTGCTGGATGGGTGCATGGAGAGCAACTTGGCCCACTTGGAATAGAGCTTAACGCTCTTGAAAGAGCGGATGTCTATCTTCGTGAAATAACTCTTGTTGAAGTTGGATTGCAGCACTTTGCCATCCACCAATATGCGCTGCTCGCGCAATTCTTTCTTGGTGCCGAAGACATACCAAGCGGTGTTGAGTTGTGCGTCTTGTCCGCTGATGGTCTTGTCTTTCTGTGCGTTGTCCTGCTTAAGATTTGAGACATTGCTGTTGAGGTTGTTGATAGCTTCGTCAAGCTCCGTGATATGGATAGCCTTGGCGTCAAGCTCAGCACGCAGTTGTTGCATCTGTTTGTCTTTCTCCTCAAGCTGTTTCTGCAAACCCTCGATAGTTTTTACCATCTCCGAACCCTTAAATTTGCTATCCTTAAGCTGCTTTTGCAGTTTGGCGATGAGCTGGCGGTTTTGTTGCATGCGCGCGGAAATGAACTTAATGTTCTCCCTGATCTGCTGTGTCTTGTTAGCCCCCTCGCCGTCTTTGGCAAGGTTTACGCGGTTTTCAGCCTCAGAAATCTCACGAAAACCATCTTGGATCTCGTTCATGGTGCTCATCATGTCGTTGATCTCATTGTCACGCTGGTCAATGATTTTCTGCAAAGAATCATTCTGCTCCAATGCCCTGTAATCCGTTGGGTTTTCTTTTTTTTGTTTACATCCCGCAGTGACGAGTAGCGTCAGAGCGAAGAAAAATAGCAAAGTCTTTTTCATAATTAGTCATTTTAAAATTGCTTAGACTTATTTTTGATAGTTGTATTACCAGCCAGCACGATGACAATCTCACCTCTCGGGGTTGTCTGTGTGAAATGCTCTATGGCTTCTTGGATTGTGCCTCGCACATGTTCCTCATGTATTTTGGATATTTCTCTTGCAACGCTCACTTGTCTCTCTGCTCCGAAGACCTCGGCAAACTGCGTGAGAGTTTTTAGCAATCGATAGGGCGACTCATAGAACACCATTGTGCGCGTCTCCTCTTCGAGCTCTCTCAACCGGGTGTTGCGTCCTTTTTTCTGTGGCAGAAAGCCCTCAAAGCAAAATCTGTCGCAAGGCAACCCCGAAGATACCAAGGCCGGTACGCATGCTGTGGCACCGGGCAATGTTTGTACCGTTACGCCCGCTTGGGCCGCCTCGCGCGCCAAAAAGAATCCTGGGTCGCTTATTCCCGGCGTGCCTGCGTCGCTGATGAGGGCTATGGTTTGGCCAGCCTTGAGCCAATCTACCACTGTCGCCGCTGTCCCGTGCTCATTGTATTTATGGTGTGACATGAGACGGTTTTTAATCCCGAAATGCTTGAGCAGAATGCCCGACGTGCGGGTATCCTCGGCCAAAATCATATCAGCCTCTTTCAGAACACGTATGGCACGTAGTGTCATGTCTTCCATATTGCCTACCGGGGTGGGCACTATATACAATATACCCATAATTCCGGACAAATATAGATAAATATTACTCACCATCAAAATAAAATCTAAATTCTTTACATTTTTTAAGTAAGATAAAAAAAATATTAGTGCGGTGAGCTTACAATTCGTTTCTTTTGTTATCTTTGCAAATGCTATGATAGAAAACTATACGGGCGAAAACCGCCTACCCGGAAGAATAGAAGTAGTGTGCGGTTCCATGTTCTCGGGCAAGACCGAGGAGCTTATCCGTCGTATGAAACGCGCTATGTTTGCCAAGCAAAAGGTAGAAATCTTCAAACCCGCTATGGACACTCGCTACTCGGATGTAAATGTGGTGAGCCACGACCGTAATATCATCAGGTCAACGCCGGTGCAAAACGCAGCTGCCATCTTGGAGCATTGTGCCGGCCACGATGTGGTGGGCATTGACGAGGCCCAATTTTTTGGTGCTGACTTGGTGGGGGTATGTAACACGCTGGCTAATGGTGGTGTTCGCGTGATAGTGGCTGGATTGGATATGGATTTCAGGGGCGAACCATTTGGCCCCATTCCCCTATTGTGCGCTGTGGCAGACGATGTGACCAAGGTGCACGCTATCTGCGTGAAATGTGGCTCAATGGCTTATGGCAGCCATCGATTGGTAGACGTGACGTCGCAAGTGATGTTGGGCGAGAAATCAGAGTATGAGCCTCTGTGTAGGTCGTGTTTCCAAAAGGCTGTGGAGGCCGACCGGCTCAATGCGCTTTCGGGAAATTTGTTTGACAGCGTGGAGCAATGATGAGCGCGAACCATGTGAGAGAAATCCTGTGTCAAAGCATAGGTATGGAAGATAACTTTTTTAAAATAAAAATATGCAAAAAGAGATAACTTTGGACAAATTGGTGCGATGGGTGGGTGCAATACTCATAGTTTTTGCCGTGCTTTACTTGGTGAACTACCTCAGCACCGTGTTGCTACCTTTTTTCGTAGCTTGGCTTTTCGCCTACCTGTTGTTTCCTGTGGTAAAATTCGTGGAAGACAAGTTGCATGTCAAGATGCGCGCCATCGCCATTCTTATCACGCTTTTGGCGTTGCTCGTTGTAATAGGTGGGATAGTGTGGCTCATCATTCCGCCGATGTTAGACCAGTTTAAACTGCTCATCAACATCTTGAACAACTGGTTGCAGCAGAGCACTGACGCCAACAATATCACCAGCTGGATACAGCAGCGCATCAACGAGAACCGCGAGTCTATCGAAGAGTTTTTGCGCGGTAAGGATTTCAGAGACCTGTTGCAGAAAGCCACGCCCAAGGTGTTTAGCATAGTGGGTCAGACGGCGAGCGTGCTGCTGAGTGTGGTGGCCTCGCTCATCACCATATTATATATGTTTTTCATTTTGTTGGATTATGAGTATCTCACCAACAATTGGATAAAGATTTTCCCCCAGCGCAACCGTCCGTTCTGGCAAGAACTGATGGTAGACGTGGAGCGCGAGTTGAACAATTACATTCGCGGACAGGGTTTGGTGTCATTGTGTTTGGGTATATTGTTCTGTATAGGCTTCACGATCATCGATTTTCCTATGGCTATCGGTTTGGGGGTTATCATCGGCATTCTCAATTTGGTGCCTTACCTGCATACCTTGGCACTCATTCCCACGGCGTTTTTAGCCATGCTCAAGGCTGCTGACACGGGACAGAACTTCTGGTGGGTGTTTGGATTGGCTATGGCAGTGTTTGTCATTTGCCAGCTTATATCAGACACCGTGCTTACTCCAAAGATATTGGGTAAGACCATGCGGCTGAACCCTGCTATCTTGTTGCTGTCGCTCTCCGTGTGGGGCGTGCTCTTGGGCTTTATAGGCCTGATAGTGGCATTGCCACTCACCACGCTGCTCATAGCCTATTGGAAGCGTTATGTCACGCGCGAAGAAGACGCTACGCCCAATGTTAAACATCAAATAGACCATGAAACATAAGGTGAATTTGAACACGTGGTCACGGCGTGACAACTGGAATTTTATGAGAACGTTTGCCAACAGTTGGTATAGCGTGACCTCTGAGGTGGATTGCACAGTGGCCATGGAGGAGTGCAGGCGTGAGAACAAATCATTTTTCATCAGATACTTGTATGCTATGCTCAGGGCGGCCAACGAGATTAAGGAGTTTGGCTACAGGCCCGACGGCGATGGTGTGTGCTGGTACGACAGCATGGGCGCCACTGTGCCAGTGGCCGTGGAGGGTGGCACGTTTTACACGGTGCTGATTGGTTACGTGGAAAACTATGATGAATTTTACAAAAAGGCTAAAGAGACGATGGCCAACATCCCCAAGGATGGTGACCCCTATGGTGTGAACAGGGCATTGATAGAGCGCGGCGACACGGGAGTGGTGAATATCTCCGCCACACCAAGGCTCTATTTCTCGAGCGTGACTTATACTTTTCACAAACCCGGATTGGGTAGCGACTGGCCTTTGATGAACGTGGGCAAGGCGGTGCGACGTGAGGGCAGATGGGTTATGCCCGTGGGGCTGTACGTGGACCATTGCTTCGTGGATGGGGTAAATTTGTCCGACTTCGTAGAGAAAATGCAGTGTTATCTTGATTGCCCCGACCACCATTGTCGTGGATGATAGTATCTGAAATGTCGTACGCACGTACAAAAAACGACAAAGCGAGGATATTAGGACAAAAAATGTTTAACTTTGCGTGAAGAGGTACCTTGTGCCCATCTTCACAACTGATTACACAACCTGAGAAATGAAAGACGACAACAGCGACGACAAAACATTGGATATTCAAGAAGGAGAAACATCACAAAACGCAGACAAAGTCATACATCTTGATGAGCCAGAGAGGCTTGATGACACAGTGGAGCAATCGTTGGGCTACAAGCCTGTGGATCGTTTTGACGCCTCCGCCGTTCACCATCTGAGCAGGATGTACAAGAGTTGGTTTTTGGATTATGCCTCGTATGTAATCTTGGAGCGTGCGGTTCCCGATATCGAGGATGGCCTAAAGCCTGTGCAGCGGCGCATACTCCACTCCATGAAACGCATGGACGATGGCCGATACAACAAGGTGGCCAACATTGTGGGGCACACCATGCAGTTTCATCCTCACGGCGACGCCTCCATCGGCGATGCCTTGGTGCAACTGGGACAAAAAGACTTGTTGGTAGACACGCAGGGTAACTGGGGAAATGTACTCACCGGAGACCGTGCTGCTGCGCCCCGATACATAGAAGCGCGGCTGAGCAAGTTTGCTTTGGAGACGGTGTTCAATCCCAAGACTACGGAGTGGCAACTTAGCTATGACGGCCGCAACAAGGAGCCGGTGACGCTACCGGTGAAGTTTCCCTTGCTGTTAGCGCAGGGAGCTGAGGGTATCGCCGTGGGCCTGAGCAGCAAAGTATTGCCTCACAATTTCGTGGAACTTTGTGACGCGGCGGTGAGCTATCTCAGGGGACAGGAGTTTGAACTTTATCCTGACTTCCCCACGGGTGGAGCCATGGACGTGTCCAAATACAACGACGGTCAGCGCGGAGGCACGGTGCGCGTGCGTGCCAAGATAGAGAAGTTGGACAGCAAGACATTGGTCATTAAGGAGGTTCCTTATACCAAGACGGCTGCTTCGCTACAAGACTCCATCACGCGAGCTATCGAGAAGGGTAAGATCAAGGCACGGCGTGTCATAGACATGACGGCCCGCGACGTGGAGATACAGGTGCAGCTCAGCGCCGCCGTGTCACCTGACAAGACCATCGACGCGCTCTATGCGTTCACCGATTGCGAGATTAGCATCTCGCCCAATTGTTGCGTCATAGACGGCGACAAGCCCGCTTTCCTGACCGTGAGCGACGTGCTCAAACACAGTGTGGACCGAACTATGGGCCTGCTGCGCACCGAACTGATGATACGCAAGGGTGAGTTGGAAGAGCAATTGTTCTTCGCCTCGTTGGAACGCATCTTCATAGAGGAGCGCATGTACAAGGAGCCCAAGTTTGAGCAGGCTGCCAACCAGAAAGCCGTGCTTTTGTTTTTGGACAAGAGATTTGAGCCGTTCAAGAAAGATCTCATACGCGACATCAAGGAAGAAGACTACCTGAGACTGTTGGAAATAAAGATGCAGCGTATCTTGAGATACAACAAGGATAAGGCCGACCAACTTTTGGTGAAGGTGAAAGCCGAGATCAAGGGGCTGGAACACGACTTGGCCCACATGACCGATGTGACTATAGCGTGGTTCAAGCATCTTAAAAGCACCTATGGCAAGGACTATCCGCGACAAACAGAGATACGCAGTTTTGACAATATAGAGGCTGCCAAGGTGGTGGAGGCCAACGAGAAGCTATATATCAATCGGCAGGATGGATTTGTTGGAACAGGGTTAAAGAAGCATGAGTTTGTGTGCAACTGCTCTGACTTGGACGATATCATCATCTTTTATCGCGACGGCAAATACAAGATATTGAGGGTGGCCGACAAGATATTCGTGGGCAAGAACATATTGTGGGTGCAGGTGTTTAACAAGAATGACAGGCGCACTATATACAATGTGGTATACCGAGACGGAAAAACGGGGCCGAGCTATATCAAGCGTTTCAATGTTACCAGCATGACACGCGACCGTGAATACGACGTGACGCAGGGCAAAGCGGGTTCGCGCGTGCTCTATTTCTCGGCCAATCCTAATGGCGAGGCAGAGACAATTAAGGTGACTCTCGACCCGGATCCTAAAAAGAAACGCCAAAATATATTTCTTGAGAAAGATTTTTCGGAGATAGGTATCAAGAGCCGAACGGCCAAAGGTAACCTTCTGACTAAGCGAAGCGTGCATCGTGTGACGCTCAAAAGTCACGGCCGATCTACGCTTGGTGGGCGCAAGGTGTGGTTCGACTCCGACGTTCGCCGCATCAACTACGAGGAGCACGGACGCTTGCTGGGTGAGTTTAACGACGGTGACAGCATCTTGGTGGTGCTGGAGAATGGAGAGTTTTACATCACTGATTTTGACGTGAATAACCATTATGAACATGAATTGAAGGTAATAGAGAAGTGGGATCCCACCAAAATATGGACAGCAGTGCTCTTGGATGCCGACAATGAAGGGTATGCTTATGTGAAGAGATTTATGATGGAGGCGACCCGGCGCCATCAAAACTATTTGGGAGACAACCCTGAGAGCGTGCCACTGCTGCTCACCGATACTGCTTACCCACGTTTGCGTGTAGCCCTTGGTGGCGACGATGCCACACGAGCCGACTTGGAGATAGATGCCGAGCAGTTTGTCGGGGTCAAAGGGTTTAAGGCTAAGGGTAAGCGAATTTGTATTTGGACTGTAGACAAGGTGGAAGAGCTTGAGCCGACACGTCAACTTGAAAGCAACATGCAAACTGCCACAATGGATGACGATGACGACGGGGCAGAAACCGAAAATCTTGACCCCGACGCGGGAAAAACCAAACAGCAGATTATTGATGAGATGACAGGACAACTGAGTCTGTTTAATGATGATGAGTTGGGCAAATAACAACCATAGATGGATGACTTTGGCCGTGGGCTTGGCACTCATGGCAAGTATCTCTTGCGGAGCGCAAACAGACACCGTGAGAGTGTCTAAAGCTCCTATAACGCTGAAACGCATGCGTCTGATAGCGGTGGGGCACACCAATCTTTTGGACACCTATCTCTCGCAAGAGACTTTCAGAGGAACTGAGGTTGGCTATGTGGCGCGGTCGGAGTGGCGACGCAAGGGCAGTAGTGTGTCTCGCGAGATGGAAAGCCATGCGCTGGTGTCGTGGGCTGGTACACGGGGCAACGGCAACTCAATGTTCACGGCTATGTACAATATTTTATTTGGCTGGCATTACAGTTGGAGCCTCGCCGGGACGAGAGTCTCCTTGAAAGCAGGCGGTTTCATGGATGCCACTGTCGGCGGCACTTACAACACCCATAACACCAACAACCCAGCGCAAGCGCGCATGGCGCTCGCCATAGATCCGTCGGCGGGCGTGGAGTGGAATATACGTCGTGGGCGCAGGCCGCTTAATCTGAGCTATGAGGCGCACATGCCACTCGTGGGCTTGGCTTTCATGCCACAGTTCGGGCAGTCTTATTACGAAATATTCACATTGGGCAATTACGACCACAACATCGTGGTTACCTCGCCTTTCAGCGGTTTGCAATGGAGCAACAAACTGTTGCTGGATTTCAAGTTGTGGCGCGCAACATTATGTGTGGGCTATATAGGAGAGATCAGGCAGCTTGAGGCAAACAGCCTTAAATACCATCAATACACACATAGCGTGATGGTGGGATGGAAATTTTGACCGTAGTGAAAGGCTCGTGAGGACAAGACAAAACCAAAACGATGAGAAAATCACACCTTATATATATAGTGCCCTTGCTCTGCGCAATCCTCCTCGGGTGTGTGAAGGAGCAAGAGTTCGACAACAATCCACGTGGCAACTTCGAGGCTTTGTGGAAAATAATGGACGAGCATTATTGTTTTTTCGAGGAAAAGAGCGTGGACTGGAACGCTATACGTGTCAAGTATGCCCAGCGGGTGGATAGAGGAATGACAGACAGCCAGCTGCTCGAGGTCTTGGGCGGCATGCTTGCCGAACTTAAGGATGGGCACGTTAACCTCTTCACCTCATTTGACATGGGTCGTTACTGGGGCTTTCACGAAAACTATCCAGCCAACTATGCAAGTGAAATTGTGGACAATTATCTTAAGACAGACTATCGCGTGGCCAACGGTTTTCGCTATCGTGTGCTGGACGATAACGTGGGATATATCACTTGCTCGTCTTTTGCCAATCCCATAAGCGACGGCACGCTTGACCAAATCTTGACATATCTTGCACCATGTAATGGCCTGATCATAGACGTAAGGCAGAATGGGGGAGGCATGGTGACATCTGCGGAGAAGTTGGCCGCGAGGTTCACCAACGAGGAGATACGCGTGGGATACATGTGTCACAAGACGGGCAAGGGGCACCGCGACTTCTCGCCATTGATGGAACAACGTCTCAAACCAGCCAAGGGGGTGCGTTGGCAGAAACGGGTGGTGGTGATAACCAACCGCCGTGTGTACTCCGCCGCCAACGAGTTTGTGAAGTACATGAGATGTTGCCCTAATGTCATGGTGGTGGGCGACATGACCGGCGGAGGCGCCGGCTTGCCATTTTCGAGCGAGTTGCCCAATGGATGGATAGTGCGTTTCTCGGCCTGTCCTATGTACGACAAGGACAAACGCAGCGTTGAGAATGGCATGGCCCCTGATGTCAAGGTATCCTTATCCGCAAATGATGTAGCGCGAGGGCGCGACACTTTGATAGAGACTGCGCGAGAAAGGCTGCGAAAAGGCTGGTAGGCAGCGGCACTCGCCCCCATGAAATAACCTTTTTACATGGCAGAACAACTTTTCAATCACCACTACAATGAACATTTTCACTCCTTACATTTCGCAGAAACTTAACATTCCGACGCAGCAGGTGGATGCCACGCTGGACCTCTTGGAGGCTGGGTGCACCATCCCGTTCATTAGCAGATACCGCAAGGAGGCCACCGGAAACTTAAACGAGGTGCAAGTGGCCGCCATCAGCGACTTGAGCGAGCGACTCAGGGAACTGCAAAAACGAAAGGACACCGTGCTCAAGACCATAGAAGAGCAGGGCAAGCTCACCGATGAGTTGCGCCAACGTATAGTGAGCAGTTGGAACGCCACGGAGATAGAAGATATCTATATGCCCTATAAACCACGTCGGCGCACAAGGGCGCAAGTGGCGCGTGAGTTGGGTTTGGAGGCGCTGGCGCAAACTATCTTGGCGCAGCGCGAGCGAGATCCGAGACAAGTGGCTGAGCGCTTTGTAAAAGAGGGAGTCCCTGATGTGGAGGCCGCGTTGAGAGGTGCACGAGATATCATCGCCGAGATAATCAGCGAGAGTGAGGGCAGCCGACAGAGCGTACGTAAGGTGTTCAGGCGCGAGGCCACCATCATCTCGAGGGTGGTGCCAAAGATGAAAGACGAAGACGCAGCGCAGAAATATGCCGATTACTTCTTTTTCAGCGAGGAACTTAGGCATTGCTCTTCTCACCGTTTGCTGGCCATGAGGCGCGGCGAGGCTGAGGGTGTGCTGCGGGTGAGTGTAACCGTGGACGACGACGAGTGCGTGGACAGGTTGCGCCGCTATTGGGTGCATGGGGCAGGAGCGTGCCAAGGCTTGGTGGACGAGGCTGTGGAAGATTCGTACAAACGGTTGATAAGGCCATCGATAGAAAACGAGTTTGCCGCCATGAGCAAGGAGCGAGCTGACGACGAGGCTATCAAGGTGTTCAGCGAGAATCTGCGCCAACTGTTGCTCGCTCCACCATTGGGACAGGTCAGGGTGATGAGCGTAGACCCGGGGATACGCACGGGGTGCAAGGTGGCTGTGCTCGACGCGCAAGGTAACTTGTTGCACCACGACGTGGTGTTTGCCGTGGGGCGCGAGGCCGAGCGTCTCAAAGATGGTGCGAGTGCGCCCTTGCGGCGGTTTGAGGAGATAGCCCGGCGGTTTGGTGTGCAGGCCATAGCTGTGGGCAATGGCACTGGCTCTCGCGAGGCTGCCGATATATTGCGGCGAATAGAGGGTGTGGATACCTATGTGGTCAGTGAGGATGGAGCCAGCGTGTATTCTGCCTCGGAGGTGGCGCGCGAGGAGTTTCCTGACCAAGACGTGACCGTGCGGGGGGCTGTGAGCATAGGGCGCAGGCTCATGGACCCATTGGCTGAGCTGGTGAAGATAGACCCCAAGAGTATTGGGGTGGGGCAGTACCAGCATGATGTGGACCAAGGCAAGCTCAAAAGCAGCCTTGACCAGACTGTCCTGCTCTGTGTCAACTCGGTGGGCGTGAATGTCAACACCGCCAGCAAGAATTTGCTTACATACGTCAGTGGGCTTGGCCCGGTGTTGGCGCAAAATATTGTCGACTATCGACGGGATAATGGGCCGTTCGCCTCGCGGGCACAACTCAAGAAGGTGCCACGCCTCGGGCCGGCCGCCTTTCAGCAGTGCGCGGGCTTCTTGCGCGTGCCTCACGCCAAAAACCCATTGGACGCCAGTGCCGTTCATCCAGAGAGTTATCACGTGGTTGAGCAAATGGCGGACGACAGTGGTTGTGCCGTGGCCGACTTAATGGCCAACAACTCATTGCGTGACAAAATAGAAATAGAACGCTATGTGACGTCCGAGGTGGGCCTGCCCACGCTGCGTGACATCATGTCCGAGCTGGCAAAGCCGGGGCTCGATCCGCGCGACAAGCTTGAGACGTTCGAGTTCGACCCGCGGGTCAAGACCCCCGACGACCTTGTCTCGGGCATGGAGCTACCCGGCATCGTCACCAATATCACCAACTTTGGTGCGTTCGTGGACATCGGCGTGCACCAAGACGGCCTTGTGCACATATCGCAGATGGCCAACCATTACGTGAAAGACCCCAACACCGTGGTCAAACTTCACCAGCATGTACGTGTCAAGGTGTTAGAGGTGGATCGTCGACGCCATCGCATAGCCCTTACTATGAAGTTATAAGTGCACCCGGGCATGGTTTGGTGCGGAATGTATTGGCGAAGAGGAAAATTCGCACGGTCGCCCCATAATATTTTTGGACCTTTCCCTTGGGTTTTAAAATTTTATGCGTACCTTTGCATCCCGAATGCGCTTGTGGCGGAATTGGTAGACGCGCCAGACTTAGGATCTGGTGTTGCGAGACGTGCAGGTTCGATTCCTGTCAGGCGCACGCATTCAAATTGCTAAATAGACAGTTGTTGTCTATTTAGCAATTTTGTATATCTGATATTGGTTTTTTAATCTTTTCGTTTCGTGATGGATAGTTTATGCCGCAAAAAAACGTCGTGGCGGCCATTGTGACAACCATGCTCCTCAACAGGGTTTTATTAAGGGCGAGGGTCAATTTTGCGGTGAAAAACAACAGTCAATCGTATTTTTCTATTGGTTGCATGAAACGAAATCCCTGTTTAATACGTTTATAAGTGTGTGCGCAGGTGACAGATAGAGGCATGGGGCATGTTCAGACAAAGTAAACGTGGGCCGAACATGCAGTCGTAGGCTGCACATAAAAAATAAAAAAAAGACAATGGAGAAACGACAAATAAACAATACTGCGAATCAAGACGACATCACATTAGGCAACGAAAAAATTGCTCGACGGTACAAAGTGGTCAACACTTGGTCATATAAAATCATGGATCGCATAGCCAAGATCATGGACCGCTATTATTTGGACCCGTTGCTCGGCTTGGTTCCCGGTGGCTGGGGCGATCTCATCTCATCTATTATGGTGTTGCCGTTCGTGTGGTTCAGCCTATGTGTGGTCAAATCGGTTCCACTCACCTTAGCCGTGATATACAATGCCATGTTAGACGCGGTGAAGGGCCTTTTGCCTTTCTTCGTGGGCGATGTCCTTGATGTTTTCAATCATTCCTACGTGCGCAACATGCGTTTGGTTCAGGGCTTTGTATATGATGATCAAGACGTGGTGCGCGAGGTGAAACGCAAGGCGTGGTTTTTTGCCGCCGCCATCGTGCTTTTCATTGTGCTCATCGTGTTGCTTGTTAGGCTCGCTGTCTATCTCTTTGGCCTTTTGTTCTAACTCGTTGGTAGGAGATGAAAATGCCATAGACAGTTGGAGGCAACGTGCGCGACGCTGTTAAGACTTGTCGCGCCGGATGATTGTAACCTGTAAGATGGCATCTCGCAAAAACTATCTGTCCTCGGCAGACAGTCAAGGCGTGAGGCTATTTTCACGTTAAAAAACAATAACAATATTTGTAGACAACCATATTTATACGTATCTTTGGAAAAATCAACAACTTATCATACAATGATGAAATACAGCAGAATTTTCGAAGCGGCGATTATCGCTGTCGGAATTATAGCGTTAGGACTATGCATACGGTGGGGTATCAACGATTTTGCTAACAAAGACCGCAAGGTAACCGTCAAGGGCTTGGCCGAGCGTGAAGTGCAAGCAGACAAAGTGACGTGGCCCGTGGTGTTTCAAGAGTTGGGCGACGATCTGCCGCAACTCTACGATCACATAGCCCAAAAACAGCAAGCCATCAAGGCGTTTCTTTTAAAAAATGGTATCAAAGAGAGCGAGATGGAACTCAACGCCCCCAAGGTGGTAGACACAAACGCCGACAGGTATTCGTCCAGTCGCATGCCTTATCGCTACAACATAACATCTACCATTACCGTCACTTCGCGCAATGTCAAGCAGGTGCGGGCTATCATAGCCCGGCAAGGAGAGCTTCTCAAGCAAGGTATAGCCATTGTCGAGGGCGATTACAACTCGCAAATAGTGTATGAGTACGTGTCATTCCAGCGCATGAAAGGCAAGATGATGGAGGAAGCCATTGCCAATGCGGAAGCCACCGCCAATCAGTTTGCCAAAAATTCGCACTCTGAGCTCAACAAGATTGTAAGCGCCGACCAAGGCCAGTTCTCCATTAACGACCGCGACCAGAACACCCCTTATATCAAAAAGGTGCGTGTGGTGACCACCGTGACCTACTCGTTAAAAAATTAATTATTGTAAAAACATACTATTATCTGCATGATTTTTTGAATAATTGGCTACCTTTGCGTTCAGCATCCCATGGTGTCTTATGTCATAAGGCACGCTTTTCACGTTAACACTATAAATATTTAGCAAGGCAAAATTATGTTCGAGAATTTATCCGACAAGTTAGAACGTTCGTTCAAAATTCTTAAAGGCGAAGGCAAAATCACAGAGATCAATGTCGCGGAGACCCTTAAGGATATTCGGCGGGCATTGCTCAACGCGGATGTTAACTATAAGGTTGCCAAGACTTTCACCGACACCGTGAAAGAAAAGGCTATGGGTATGAACGTGCTCACGGCCGTGAAGCCCGGACAACTCATGGTGAAAATTGTTCACGACGAGTTGGCCAAGCTCATGGGAGGCGAGGCGGCCCCGCTCCGTTTGGAGGGGCGCCCAGCTGTCATCCTTATGTCGGGCTTGCAGGGTTCGGGCAAGACCACGTTCAGTGGCAAGCTCGCTAATCTCTTAAAAAACAAACAGAAGAAAAATCCTTTGTTGGTGGCGTGCGACGTGTATCGCCCCGCTGCCATAGAACAGCTCAAGGTGGTGGGACAGCAAGTGGACGTACCTGTCTATACCGAGGAGGGTAACAAGAACGTCAACGAGATAGCCCTTAACGCCATCAAGGAGGCCAAAGCCAAATCATACGATGTGGTGATCATTGATACCGCAGGACGATTGGCAGTAGACGAGGCGATGATGAACGAGATAGCCTCGCTCAAGAAGACCGTAAATCCTGACGAGACGCTTTTTGTGGTCGACTCCATGACAGGACAAGACGCTGTGAACACGGCCAAGGAGTTCAACGACAGACTCGACTTTGACGGCGTGGTGCTTACCAAATTGGATGGCGACACTCGTGGCGGAGCTGCCTTGTCCATACGCACGGTGGTGACCAAGCCCATCAAGTTTATTGGTACTGGCGAGAAAATGGAGGCGCTTGACGTGTTCCACCCAGAGCGTATGGCCGACCGCATATTAGGCATGGGCGACGTGGTGTCGCTCGTGGAGCGTGCTCAGGAACAGTTTGACGAGGCCGAAGCCAAACGCCTTCAAAAGAAAATACAGAAGAACAAGTTCGATTTTAACGATTTCCTTGGCCAAATAGAGCAAATCAAGAAGATGGGCAACCTGAAAGATTTGGCCTCAATGATACCCGGTGTGGGCAAGGCTATCAAGGATGTGGACATCGACGACGATGCTTTCAAGGGCATCGAAGCTATCATCAAGAGCATGACACCAAAGGAGCGCACCAACCCCGAGGTGCTTAACCAAAGCCGTCGCATGCGCATTGCCAAAGGCTCCGGCACTTCTATCCAAGAGGTGAACCGATTGGTGAAACAGTTTGACCAAACGCGCAAGATGATGAAAATGGTCACCGGAAACTCTATGAAATCGATGATGTCGCGCATGAAAGACATGAAAGGCGGCATGCCAAAAATGCCAGGAATGTAAACCTTAAAACCTTAACACATAAAGACATGGCTTATACACTGATTGACGGAAAGGCCACTGCGGCCGCCATTAAGAAACAAATAGCCCAAGAGGTGAGCGACATTATGGCCAACGGTGGCAAGCAACCCCATTTGGCCGCTGTGTTGGTGGGACACGATGGAGGGTCAGAAACCTACGTCAGAAACAAGGTCATAGCCTGCGAGCAGTGTGGCTTTAAATCCACGCTCATACGCTATGATGCCGATGTTACTGAGGAGGAACTGCTTCGATGTGTTGACCGCCTGAACCATGACGATGACATTGACGGTTTCATTATGCAATTGCCACTGCCCCCACACATAGACGAGCAGAAAATTATCATGGCTGTCGACTATCGTAAAGATGTGGATGGTTTTCACCCCATCAACGTGGGGCGCATGGCTATCGGTTTGCCTTGTTTCATTTCGGCCACCCCATTGGGTATTCTCACGCTGTTGAGACACTACAAGATAGAGACGTCTGGCAAGAAATGTGTGATATTGGGGCGTAGCAATATAGTGGGCAAGCCTATGGCCCAACTGATGATGCAAAAGCATCTCGGCGATGCCACGGTGACCGTTTGCCACTCGCACTCGGCCACATTGAAAGAAGAATGCCGAGAGGCCGATATCATCATCGCTGCCATTGGTCGTCCTGATTTTGTCACGGCCGACATGGTCAAGGAGGGTGCGACCGTCATAGACGTGGGCACCACACGTGTGCCAGATGCCACAAAGAAGAGTGGCACTCGCCTCAATGGCGACGTGAAGTTTGACGAGGTAGCTCCCAAGTGCGCTTTTATCACGCCTGTGCCAGGTGGTGTTGGTCCCATGACCATCTGCTCCTTGATGAAAAACACACTTGCGGCGGCCAAGAAAGAGATATATTTATAGAATAGTTCTCACAATTACCAGTCTATATAATATTAAACGAAACAAGAATGACATCCTGTCATCTTTGATTTTTCGATTTAAAAGTTAGGCTTCCTAAATTCTTAGGAAGCCCTTTTTGTCTCTGCAAACTGGCTTGAAAATCAATAAATAACTATTATCACTACTGTCCCGTTAAGGTGGACTAATCACTCTTTGAATTAATTGAAATACAGTCTATTAGGTGGTGTTTTGAAATGAAACGGACTTGATTTC